>JBDTYK010000066.1:0-12097 GCA_040005715.1 Actinomycetota bacterium
AGGTCCCATCGGGGGTTGTCCGGGTCGCGATCGGCCTCGAGCCTGAGCTGCCCGAGCTTCTCCATCGCCATGTACTCCTGGGTTCCGGCGAAGGAGCTCGAGACGGCCTGGTAGAAGGGGTTGGCCAGAATCTGCGCTGCCTTCTCCGGGGTCGCGTGTGCCTCCACGACTTCGTCGAACGTGCGCTTCATGTCCAGCATCATGGCGTCCAGCGAACCGCCCGCCTTGAGGTCGATGCCGTGCACCGGGCTTGGGGTGTTGTCCAGCAGGGTCAGCCCCAGCGACTGGGCGAGCCGCCGGGCGGGGTCAATGGTCAGCACGACGACCCGACGGCCCGCCTCGGCTGCGCGCAGGCCCAGGGCCGCGGCGGTTGTCGTCTTGCCCACCCCGCCGGAGCCGCAGCACACGATGATCCGCGTCTGCGGGTCGTTGATCAGGGCGTCGATGTCCAGAAGCGGCCCGGTCACGCCATCCCCCCGGCCACGAGCGCGAGGGCCAGCTCACGGATGCCGTTGACGTCGACACCCTCGGGCAGCGACGGCAGCCGATAGGTGGGGCGGCGAAGGGCGGCGATGACCTTCGCCTCGTCGCGTTCGAGGGCAACCCGCTCGGCGTGGTCCCTGGCCTCGGCCAGGAGTCCGTCGACCACGGCCTCGGTGGCCCGGACCTTGACCCGGCTCAGGTCAGCCGCGACTTCCTCGCGCGGGATAGCCGACCTGGCGGCAGCGGTCAGGGCCTTCTGGGTCAGGATCTGCTCGCGCACCTGGTTGACCACGATGCCCCCGATCGGCATACCAGCGGATCGCAGGTCTGCGATGACATCAACTGTCTCCTGCACCGGCATCTCCTCGAGCAGGGTCACGACGTGCACCACCGTCTGGGGGGAGGTCAGCATTGCCGTGATCGAGTCGGCCTGGGAGCGAATCGGCCCTACCCTCGCCAGATCGGCGACCTCGTTGTTGACGTTGAGGAAGCGCACCACCCGGCCGGTGGGCGGGGCATCCAGGACGACAGCGTCGTAGACCCGCGCGGCCCCAGGACCCTTGGCTTTGGGGTCCTTGCGGCGCCGGACGGCCTCATAGACCTTGCCGATGAGAAGGACGTCACGCACCCCGGGTGCGATGGTGGTGGCGAAGTCGATGGCCCCGAACCGCTCCAGCAACCCGCCCGCGCGACCAAGCTTGTAGAACAGATGCAGGTACTCCAGCAAGGCGGCCTTGGCATCCACCGAGAGCCCGAAGACCTCGCCCCCTTGCGGGGCATGGGCTACGTGGGCCTCGACCGTAGCCAGCGGGGCCACGTCGAAGGTCTGACTGATGCCCTGTCGTCCCTCGACCTCGACCAGCAGCACTCGCCTGCCTTGACCGGCAAGCGCAAGGGCGAGCGCGGACGCGACCGTGGTCTTGCCTGTGCCGCCCTTGCCGGTGACGACGTGCAGGCGCACACCGTCCCAGTCGGTGTCGCGGGCTGACGTTGTGCCAGCACTGGTGCCTCGTGCCATGTCGATGAGCCTAAGGGGCCAGGGATCGCACTGAGTCGAGAACCAGGGCAAACCCAGGGTGCAGGGGGTCGATCAGCCCATAGTGCTCACAGCCGGGTATGACGATTCGTCGAACCTCGGCGTGCGCCCGGAGTGAACGTCCCACGCGATCCGCATACGAGCGCGACACCGCGGGCGGGACGATGTGGTCGTCGGCGCCATGCAGCAGGACCACCGGGATGCCCGGCACGTGCTCGGCCGGGTCGGCTCTTGCGTAGTCGGCCGGGAGATCTGCGGGCTCGCCGCCCATCAGGGCCTGAGCCGCATGATCCCCCAGGCCCATCCTGGCGGTCAGCGCAAGGTCGACGCACCCTGCCAGGCACACAGCGCCCGCCAGCCCGTCTGCGTCAGGCTGGCTTGCAACCAGCGCCGCGAGGTGGCCACCAGCCGAATGCCCCACCAGCACAACGCGATCGGGCAGCTCGGGGTCTGCGCGCACAACGGCGACTGCGACCCTGACATCGCAGAAGGTCCCAGGCCAGCCGCCACCGGTCATGCCGACCCTGCGGTACTCCAGGACGGCGACGTGAAAACCGTTGTCCGCAAAGGCTTGGGCTTGGCTGGCGGCGTGTGTCCGGTCGAACTCGGCCTGCCAGAACCCGCCATGGATGATGACGACAGTGGTCCCGCGAGGCGGGCCGGCGGGCATGCGGACGTCATACACCTGGGCGGGGTCCCTCCCGTAGGCCGTCGTGCGTGAGGCGGGGGCAGCGGCCGTGGTCAGGATGGCGCGCGGATCTGCGGGTGTGGCCATTTAGGCATCCTGTCAGCCCGGTCTAGGCTTCGATCATGACCAATTGGGAGTACGCAACCGTTCCGCTGATCGTGCACGCGACCAAGCAGATCCTTGACCAGTGGGGCGAGGACGGATGGGAGCTGGTGCAGGTTCTTTCGGGACCGGATGGTAACGGTCTGGTCGCCTACCTTAAGCGAGAGAAGGTCTAGAGATGTCAGCTGTAGAGGATCGTCTGGCCGAGCTTGGAATCAACGTCCCCGATGTGGCCAAGCCAGTGGCCGCCTACGTGCCCGCGCTGCGCGACGGCAACCTGATCTTCACCTCGGGTCAGCTCCCGATGGTGTCCGGTGCCCTGGTGCAGACAGGCAAGGTCGGCGACGGCCATGGGCTCGTCCCGGCGGCGGACGCCAAGAAGCTTGCGGAGACCTGCGCCCTGAACGCCATCGCTGCCGTCAAGTCCGTCATCGGTGACCTGGACAAGGTGACCCGGGTGGTCAAGGTTGTCGGCTTTGTTGCCAGCGACCCGACGTTCATAGGACAGCCGGGAGTCATCAACGGCGCCTCCGAGCTGCTCGGCAAGGCCTTCGGCGACGCCGGTGTCCATGCGCGTTCGGCAGTAGGCGTCTCGGTCCTGCCACTCGATGCTCCGGTCGAGGTCGAGATCGTCGTCTCCGTCCAGGACTGAGCATTACCAGTCAGGTTCGCGACTTCGCCGTTGGGGAGCTGGCCGACCGGGCTGAGGAATGGCTCGATGGTCGTCGCACCGATGCCGCCATTCCGCGCTCTGCTGCGACGGTGATGATCCTGCGGGATCGCAGCGCGGCCGAGGCCCGTGGTGGCTCTGGCCCGGGCGGTTCCGCGTCCGGTGGTGCTTCGTCGGCTGGTGCTTCGTCGGCTGGTGCTTCGTCCGGTGAGGTTTCGTCGCCGGGGCCCTTGGACGTGTTCATGCTGCGCCGGGTGGCCTCTATGGCGTTCGCTCCGCGGATGATGGTCTTTCCCGGCGGCGGCGTGGACCCGCGCGATGCGGACCCCGATCTTCCCTGGGCCGGGCCCGGGCCGGGGGAGTGGGCTCGTACCCTCGTCGCCGACGAGGCGACGGCCCGTGAGCTGGTTGCGGCAGCCGTTCGCGAGGTGTTCGAGGAGTGCGGGATCCTGCTGGCAGGAAGCGACGCCGACTCCGTTGTAGGGGATGTGAGCGGTCCGCAGTGGCAGGCCGACCGTGCGGCACTGTTGACCCACGAGATCTCGCTGGCCCAGATGCTGATCCGTCGCGGTCTGGTGCTGCGCTCGGATCTGCTGCGGGCGCGGGCCCGCTGGGTTACCCCGGAGTTCGAGCCGAGGCGCTACGACACGAGGTTCTTCGCCGCAATGCTGCCGGTTGGGCAGATTGCCGACGACCAGACCAGCGAGGCCGACCATGCCGACTGGGCCGACCCTGCTCGCCTGCTCAGGGACTATGGGAGCGGCTCGGCCCTGATGCTGCCGCCAACCCTGGTGTGCGTCGAGCAGCTGGCGGCGGCCTCCTCGGCCGCCGAGTTCATGGCCGCAGATCCGTCGATGGCGCCGATTACCCCTGTGGCGGCCCGAAGCGCCCAGGCGCTGGTCATCCGCTGCACCCTGCCCAGATGATGTTCGACCAGGACACACCCCCCTGGGTCGGTGGTGACATCACGCCGCGGGCCACCTGCGTGCTCGCGCCGAACCCCGGAGTGATGACCCTGGAGGGCACCAACACCTGGGTCCTGGTCGAGCCAGGGTCAGCTGAGGCCGTCGTGGTCGATCCCGGGCCGCTCGATGAGCGACATCTGCAACGAGTACTGGTTCATGTGGCCTCTCTTGGGGCCCGGGTTGCCCTGACCCTGCTCACGCACGGCCATCCGGATCACGCCCAGTCAGCACGGCGTTTCTCCGATCTCACCGGCGCACCGGTTCGAGCGCTCGGCACGGGCCACGCCGACCTGTCGGACTCCGACCGACTGAACGTCGACGGCCTGGAGCTTGTGGTCGTGGCCACGCCGGGGCACACCAGCGACTCGCTGTCCTTCCTGGTCGCCGCCGAGAACGCGCTGCTCACCGGTGACACCGTCCTGGGGCACGGCACCACGGTGGTGGCCTGGCCGGATGGTGAGCTCGCGGCATACCTCCTGTCGTTGCAGCGGATCGAGGTGATGACCGGCTCCCGGGAGGTGACCCAGATCCTGCCTGGCCACGGCCCGGCGCTGCCGGATGCCATGGGGGTCGTTGGCCGCTACATCGAGCACCGAAAGGTACGGCTGGAGCAGGTGCGGACCGCTGTGGCTGCCGGGGCGACCGATGCTGACGCAGTGCTGGCGATCGTCTATGCCGACGTTCCGCACGACGTCTGGCCGGCCGCACGGCTCAGCGTCCTGGCCCAGCTCGACTACCTGCGCACCCACCCCTGAGACCCGCTTGTTGCGGCGAAACCACTGTCGGAGGTCGGTTTGGACCCGAAAACGGTGGCTTCGGGGCAAGGAGCGGAAGGGGCTGAGGTCAGTGGGCGCGACGGGTGAGGCGCTCGACGTCGGTCAGCACGACCGCCCGAGCCTCGAGCTTGATCCAGCCACGGGTCGCGAAGTCAGCCAGAGCCTTGTTGACCGTCTCGCGCGAGGCGCCGACGAGCTGGGCCAGCTCTTCCTGGGTCAGGTCGTGCGCGACCAGGACGCCGTCATCGGCAGTGCGTCCGAAACGCCTGGACAGGTCGAGCAGTGCCTTGGCAACCCGACCGGGCACGTCGGTGAAGACCAGGTCGGCCAGATTCTCGTTGGTGCGACGAAGCCGGCGGGCCAGCGCGGCCAACAGCTTGGCGGCGACGGCCGGGCGGCCCACAAGGAAGGAGTCGAGATCCTCGTGGCCCAGCGCGATGAGCACCGTCTCGGCGACGGCGGTGGCCGTCGCGGTCCGGGGTCCGGGGTCAAAGAGGCTCAGCTCGCCGAACATCTCACCTGGCCCCAGGACTGCCAGAAGGTTCTCGCGGCCGTCGACGCTGGTGAGCCCCAGCTTGATCTTGCCCTCACCGATGACGTACAGCCGGTCGCCCTGGTCGCCCTCGCGAAAAAGGATCTCGCCCCGTTCCAGCTGCGATGATGTCATCGACCTCATCAGGGCCCTGGCAGCCTCGTCGTCCAGGGCTGCGAAGAGGGGGGCTTTTCTGACGACATCGATGTCCACGGCGCACAGTCTGCCAGACACCGCGACGGCACCATCATCGTCCACGCGCCATGCCAGGCGGCATGGCGCTTCCCCTAGTCTGGCGGGGTGCCCCCCACACCGGTTGCCGAGACTCCAGCAGCATTGACTCGTCGTGCCCGCAAGATCTATCGGGCGCTGGTGGAGCGCTACCCGGACGCACGCTGCGAGCTCGACTTCAAGAACCCGCTGCAGCTTCTGGTGGCCACGGTGATGTCTGCTCAGACCACGGACATCCGGGTGAACATGGTTACTCCGGTGGTTTTCGAGCGCTACCGGACGGCCGCGGACTACGCCTCGGCAGATCGCGTCGAGCTCGAGAGGATGATCCAGTCAACCGGCTTCTACCGGGCCAAGACCGACTCGCTGATCAAGATGGGGACCGCCCTGGTCGAGCGGTTCGACGGCGAGGTACCGCCTCGGCTCAAGGATCTGGTGACCCTGCCCGGTGTGGGGCGCAAGACCGCCAACGTGGTTCTGGGTGACGCCTTCGACATCCCTGGCATCACCGTGGACACCCACTTCGGACGCCTGGCCAGGCGCTTCGGCTGGACCGACCAGCTGGACCCCGTCAAGGTCGAGCATGACGTCGGCTCCCTGTTCCCGAAGAAGGACTGGACCAAGCTCTCCCATGTCCTGATCTTCCACGGACGACGAACCTGTCACGCCCGAGTGCCTGCTTGCGGCGCCTGCACGATCGCGAGATGGTGCCCGTCATACGGCCAAGGGGAGACGGACCCGGTCAAGGCCATGAAGCTGCTGCGGTACGAGCTCACAGTGGTTCAACCATGATCGCGCCGCAGCCGGGCTGGATGACGGATCTGGTGGCACGGCTGGGTCACCTTGAGCCGGAGTTCTTCAGCCGGCTCCTTCCCCCTGAGGAGGGCAGCCGGCAGTCGGCGGTGCTGATCCTGTTCGGTCCCAACGCCGACGGTGGCGAGGACGTCGTGTTGACCGAGCGGTCGCACAGCATGCGCTCGCACGCTGGTCAGGTCTCGTTTCCCGGCGGGTCGATCGACTCCGAAGACTCCGGTCCGGTCTCGGCTGCCCTTCGGGAGGCCAAGGAAGAGGTCGGCCTGGATCCAGCGGGCGTTCAGGTCGTGGCCGAGCTGCCCGCCCTGTATCTGCAACCCAGCAACTTCGTGGTCACACCCGTCTTGGCCTGGTGGGCCCAGCCGAGCCCCATCAGCGTTGTTGACGCCAGCGAGGTGGCCCGAGTTCTCAGAGCACCGCTGTCCGAGCTCACTGACCCGACCCGGCGGTTCACGGTCTCCCATCCAAGCGGCTTCGTCGGTCCGGCGTTCGACATCGACGGTCTGCTCCTGTGGGGTTTCACGGCTGGGCTGATCTCCAAGGTCCTCGAGCTGGCGGGCCTGGAACGGCCCTGGAACCAGGGCGACCACCGGCCGCTTCCTGCGCATCTCATCGGAGCGCGCGACGGTTCCGTACTGACGACACCCAACACCGGTGGGGCCCCTTTGTGATCGCCAACCTGCTCGACCTCGCTCTCGCCGCAGTATTGGTCGCCTATGCCCTCATCGGCTACCGCCAGGGGTTCGTGGTCAGCGTCATGTCGCTGGTCGGATTCCTCTGCGGCGGCGCGCTGGGCATGTGGCTTCTGCCGATCCTGTTGAGGCGCTGGGACAGTGTCGACAACAACGGCGCCCTGCGTGCCGTGGTTCTGCTCTTCTGGGTGTTCGTGCTGGCGTCTCTGGGCCAGGCGCTGGCAGTCCTGATTGGTGCTCGCGTGCGGGGCGGGATGCGGGTCAGGCCGGCACGCGTCATCGACTCCCTCCTGGGTGCCATGGCCACGGTGATCGCGGCCTCCGTGCTCATCTGGTTCATGGCCGGCGCGGTACGCGGGGGGGCTCCGGCACCGCTGGCCAAGGCGATCGGAGGCTCCCGGGTCATTCAGACGATTGACGGCTTCATGCCGCCGCAGACCGCCCGACTTTTCGCCAGCTTCGGGTCGGTCCTGGACCGTGAGGGGTTCCCGCGCGTCTTCGAGGGTGTCCAGGCGGAGCCCATCGCACCGGTCACGCCACCGAACGACCAGCTGGCCTCTGGGGCAGGTGTGGCTCGGGCCTCCGCGTCGATCGTCAAGATCACCGGAGTTGCCGAGTCATGCAACCGCGGACAGGAAGGCAGCGGCTGGGTGGTCGCTCCCCAGCGGGTCGTCACCAACGCCCACGTGGTCGCCGGGGTCTCAGCCGAGCACGTGCGTCTCCAGGGCACGGGCCGCTCGTATGACGCACGGGTGATCGTCTTCGACCCCAAGCGTGACCTGGCGGTGCTCTCGGTCCCAGGGCTTCCAGCGCCTCCGTTGACCCAGGGCTCGGCACTCAAGCGCTCGGACGGGGCGGTGGTGGCCGGATTCCCGCTGGATGGCCCCTACCGTTTGGACCCAGCCCGGGTCCGTGACCTGCTCAAGGCCACTGGCGCTGATATCTATGGCAACCCGGGTGTGGTCCGTGAGATCTACTCGCTGTACGCCAAGGTCGAACCGGGGAACTCAGGCGGTCCCCTGTTGTCGCCAGGCGGCGACGTCGTGGGGATCGTGTTTGCCAAGTCGCTCGATGACGCCAACACCGGATACGCCCTGACGATGGCCGAGGCCCGGCCGGTGCTCGACGCGGCGAGTAGCTCGTTCGCCCCGGTGAACACCGGTGGATGCGCCGGATAGGCGCTCCGGACCGGCCAGTCTTCGACGGGACCAGCCACCAGGTGGCCGCAGGTGGTCAGCGCCGGCTGTCCAGCCACCGGACGAGGTGTTCGTTGACAGCAGTCGGTGCCTCCTCGGGCAGGAAGTGCCCGGCGCCGTCGATGGAATGCTGCTCGAAAGGACCCTGCACGTAGCCGGCCGACAGTGCTGCCAGGGCGGGCATCACGGCTCCATCCTGATTGCCGTGCAGAGCAAGTACCGGCACTGTGATGAGGGAGTCCACGCACTGGGCGAAGCGTCGGCCGTCCAGCCGCCACTGGCTGCGGACGACCCAGCGGTAGTACTCAGCGGCGGAGTGGGCCACGAACGGCAGAGCCATCGCGTCGGCATAGCGCTTGGCGACCTCAGGCGAGGGCCACTGCCCCTGGGGAGCCGACCACGCACGCAACAGGCGCTCGACATACGCGGGGCCCTTGCTCATCTGATGCTCGGGCACAAAGGGGCGTTGCAGCCCGCCCAGGTAGGCATTGGCCTTGATCTGGGCCAGGCTGCTGACTGACGCGTGCCGCAGAACCAGGGGATGTGGCATCCCCAGGGTGGCGACCGCTGCCGTGACCTCGGGCTCCATGGTCGGCATCGACCAGGCGATCCAGCCGCCCCAGCCATGGCCGACGATCACCGCGCTGCTCTCGCCGAGGGATCGCACGATGCTCGCGACGTCCGCGGCCAGGGTGAAGGTGTCATAGCCGCGGGGTGGTTTGTCGGATCCCCCATAACCTCGCAGGTCGATGGCGGCCACTCGGTATCCAGCCTCCGAGAGCGCGCTCAGCTGATCGCGCCATGCCCACCAGAACTGTGGAAAGCCATGCAGGAGAACGACCAGAGGGCCTTGGCCGAGCTCAGCGACGTGAAAGCGGGCGCCGTTGGCAGAGACGAATCGGTGCTCCCACGGTCCCTCGATGAGCACAGATGACGCATCGTTGCTCATATGGAGGGATCTCGCTTCGGTGCGGGTGGGTGTGGTCAAAGCCGGAGGGTGTTCAGAGATCTTGGTGCGTGACATTCAGCTGTTGGCTCTGATCGCCGAGATGGTTTCCTGGGCGTTCTTGATCGTGCGCTCGGGCTTGCCCTTGATGCTGGTGACCGCGCGTCTGCCGACCAGAAGCAGGATCGCCCCGATGAGGAGCAGGACTGCAGCGACGATAAGGAAGGCGAGCCACGGTGAGAGCCCGGCCGCGACCAGCCCGTATGCCGCCGCGATGAGCAGCAGGATCAGCGCCAGGAAGGCCAAGATGCCAGCCACCGCGAACATCGCGGCACCGGCGCCGGCCTTCTTGGCGTCCGCCCCGATCTCGGCCTTGGCCAGCGCGATCTCGCTGCGCATGATGCTGGAGATGTCGTGGGTTGCATCCGCCACCAGCTGGCCGAGCGTGCGCTCGGTTGCGCCATCCTGACTGGTCATCGAACCTCACCTCCCGTTCGTCTCCCACGACCCTATCGAGTGTCGGGCCGGAACGCGTCCGTCATCTGGCAGGAGCCGGCCCACTGCCAGCGCCTCACCATGGTCACTGGGTGGATTCCGGCAATATTCTCGGTGTATGAGCAACACCATTGCGGACGTCGACGCGGACAGCGCCGACGACCGGGCAGTGCCTGGTCCCGAGGTTCAGGTCTACGACGGCATGCGCGCCATGATCAGCGCTCGCAACGAGGTTCTGAGATTCCTGCCGCACAAGGAGCGAAGGATGGTGGGTGCCTGGTGCTTCGTCGACCTGTTCGGTCCCACCGACGTCCAGGACCAGGCCGGTATGTCGGTCGCTCCTCATCCGCACATGGGGCTGCAGACGGTGAGCTGGCTGGTCCAGGGCAAGGTCCTTCACCGGGACAGCATCGGGACGACTGCACTGGTTGAACCTGGCCGCGTCGCCATCATGAATGCCGGAAACGGGATCGCCCACTCGGAGAGCTCGCCGTCCGATCACGGCCGGCTGCTTCATGGTGTCCAGCTGTGGGTGGCGCTGCCGGAGTCGGCCCGCCGCGGCGAGCACTCCTTCACCTTGCATGAGGACGCGCCGACCATGGCTACCGCAGGGCTGAGGGCCCGGGTCTTCGTCGGCCGGCTGGGCGCGACCGTGTCGCCGGCTCAGGGAGTGACGCCGTTGGTGGGCGCCGACCTCTCGCCCGAGTCCACACAAAGCCGCGCGGGCAGCGTTCCGCTCGATCCGTCATACGAGCACCTGCTGGTGCCAATGGTTGGCGGGGTGCGGGTCTGCGGACGGGACGTCCTGGCGGGTCAGGCAATCTACCTTGGCACCGAGCGTGAGAATCTCGATCTTGAGCTGTCCGCTGACGCGCGGGTGCTGCTCCTTGGGGGCACACCATTCGAGGAGGAGATCGTGATGTGGTGGAACTTCGTCGCCCGCACGCATGAGGAGATCGCGCGGGCGAGGCTGCAGTGGAACGCCGGTGGCGACCCCAGGTTCGGCGAGGTGTCGCACTACCCCGGTCCCGAGCGGATGAGAGCGCCCGATCTGCCAAACGCCAGGTTGCGGGCCCGAGGGCGCCGCCGCTGATCGAAGGTCGCGCCCCGACCACCTTTACTCAGCTCAGGCCGGTCCCGGAGCCCCAAAGAGCCCTCGAAACCGGCCTGAGCTGAGCAAACCAGCCTCAAGTGAGCAAGGGGTCAGTCCTCGCCCCCTGCCGAGAGACCGGTCTTGATCAGGTCCATGACACTCGAGTCGGCGAGCGTGGTCACGTCGCCGACCTCACGGTGCTCGGCGATGTCCTTGAGCAGGCGACGCATGATCTTGCCCGAGCGGGTCTTGGGTAGCTCCTTGACGATCATGATCTGGCGTGGCTTGGCGATCGGGCCGATCTCCTTGGCCACATGGTTGCGCAGCTCGGTCACGATGTCCTCGCCCTCATCGGCGTTGCCACGCAGGATGACGAAGGCGCACACTGCCTGGCCGGTCATCTCGTCGCTGGCCCCGACGACGGCGGCCTCGGCCACCTTGGGGTGTGACACCAGCGCCGACTCGATCTCGGTGGTGGAGAGGCGGTGCCCCGAGATGTTCATGACGTCGTCGACCCGGCCGAGCAGCCAGATGTTCCCGTCCTCATCCTTCTTGGCGCCGTCCCCGGCGAAATAGATCCCGGGGAAGCGAGACCAGTAGGTCTCCTTGTATCGCTCAGGGTCGCCCCAGATACCACGCAGCATGGCCGGCCATGGCTTGGTCAGCACCAGATAGCCACCGGATCCGTTGGGCACCGACTTGCCAAGGTCGTCCACGACATCCATCCCGATTCCCGGCACGGCAATGGTTGCGGAGCCCGGCTTGGTGGCGGTCACCCCTGGCAGCGGGCTGATCATGATGGCGCCGGTCTCGGTCTGCCACCACGTGTCAACGATGGGGCAGGTGTCCGCGCCGATGACCCGGCGGTACCACATCCACGCCTCGGGGTTGATCGGCTCACCGACCGAGCCCAGCAGTCGCAGAGAGGACAGGTCGAACTTCGCCGGGACCTCCTCGCCCCACTTCATGAAGGTGCGGATCGCGGTGGGCGCCGTGTAGAAGACCGTGACGCCGTACTTCTCGATGATCTCCCACCACCGGCCCTGGTGCGGGCTGTCGGGGGTGCCTTCGTACATCACCTGGGTCGCACCCAGGGCCAGCGGCCCGTAGACGATGTAGCTGTGCCCGGTGACCCAGCCCACATCGGCGGTGCACCAGAACACGTCGCTCTCGGGATGGACGTCATGGACCACCGAGTTGGTGTACGCCGCCTGGGTCAGGTAGCCGCCGGTCGAGTGCAGGATCCCCTTGGGCTTACCCGTCGTGCCCGACGTGTAAAGGATGAACAGCGGGTGCTCGGAGTCATGGCCCACCGGGACGTTGGTCTCGGCGGCTGCGGCGAGTGCCTCATGCCACCAGACGTCGCGGCCTTCGGTCCA
>JBDTYK010000067.1:0-12033 GCA_040005715.1 Actinomycetota bacterium
CGAGGCCTACCGGCGCTGCCACGGGTCGATCAGGGTGACGTCCGTGTGCCGAAAGCCCCGGAGGTTGCGTGTGGCCAGAGCTGCGCCGTGGGCGCGGCAGATGGAGGCGATCTGTCCATCGAACCCGTCGATCGGCAGCCCGATTTGGTCACGGCCTCCAACGGCCGCAGACGGCGACGGCCTCATCAGCTCGGACACCACGTTGTTGTCGATGATGATCATGCAGACAGATCGCGCACGCACCGGTGTGGACCTCGGTTGTCTGGTGGCGAGGTTGCGCACGAGATCATCGGCCAGCCGCACGGTGCAGGGCTCCAACTGCTGTCGTGGCGCGCCGCCCCTTCACCCAGCAGGCGCGGCACACCCTGGGCCTACCGTCCCTGACGCCGCCTTCTGCAGGCTTAGCCCGACCGTGGGTTTGGTTCTGCTTTTTCGGGGAATCGCTCTGATGTCAAATTCCACGGAAGGACAAACCATGAGCTCCACGGACAAAGCCAGGAACCTCGCCCAAGAGGCCAAGGGCAAGGCGAAAGAAGGCGCCGGAAAGGTCAGCGACAACGAGCGCCTGGAAACTGAAGGCAAGGTCGACCAAGCAGGCGCGAACCTCAAGCAAGCCGGTGAGAAGGTCAAGGACGCGTTCAAGGACCGGTGACCTGACCTCAGGGCACTGAGTGGATCAAGTGGGTCTGGATTGCGCGGATGCCCAGCCAGCTGGGCATCCGCGTCGTTTCGGACCGGTCGGCTGCAAAACCGGGGGCTTGCGACATCGGAACACAAAAGCAACGTGCCCATCTTGACCCAGGGATGCAATGCGATCCTGACAGCGTGGTTTGAGTCAGCGGTCACAGGGCATAGGGAACCACAGGAGGTAGCCATGGTGACCCAGACTGAGCTGAGAGCGTCGCTCGCGAAATGCGTCGCCACACCCGGACTCACCATCCCGCCACGACACCCCAGCCCGGCACAGCCACCGGCCCCACCCGTGCCGGTTCCGGGCCCCGATATCCCCGAGCCGCAGCCGATCCCACCTGAGCCGATCCCACCTGAGCCGCTCCCAACACCCGAGCCCCCCACACGACCACAACCCAATGAGCCGCCCAGCATCGACCAGACCTGAACTGACAGGTGTATCGAAAATGAGCACAACCCGGATCATTGTCGCGGTCGCGATCGTCGTCGTTATCATGCTGTTGATCTCGATGGTGGTGCGCGACGAGCGTAAGAGGCGGACGAGAGATCTACGTGACACCTCCGGGCCGGAGTACGACCGCACCCTCAAGCAGCGCGGCGACCGCGGCGAGGCTGAGGCTGAGCTGAAGGCGCCACGCGAGAGGCGCCAGAGTGTGAACATCTGCGAGCTGGACCCGGTACGTCGAGCGCAGTACGAACGATCCTGGCAAGACATCCAGAGCCGCTTCGTCGACGATCCGGGCACGTCCGTGATCAATGCACAGCGTCTGGTCCGTCAGGTCATGGCCGAGCGGGGCTATCCCACCGACATCGTCTCAACCGAGATCGAGAATCCGTCCGTGGACCATGGCGAGGTCGTGACCAACTACCGCATTACTACACGGATCAGCGATGCCCACGAGCGAGACGAAGCCGGGACTGAAGAGCTGCGCGAGGCCATGATTCACTACCGCTCCCTCTTCGGCCGCCTGCTGGGCGAAACGCAGCTCGCGCGTGAAGGCGAGCGCCTTGACCGCTCGGTGTGACCCGGATGACGCTGGCCAACACCGAAGGGCAACGAATGCTCGGTTGGCTCGACGCGCTGGGCGCCGCCGGCATCGAACCGACATTCGTCCGCCAGCGTCACGCCGACCCCTGAGGATGTCGGCTACACCGTCGGCCCAAAGCCGCCACCACGGCCCTCATCAGCGCGATCGGCCGTGACCGGACGCGGCCGGCCGGCCGTGCTCGACACCTCGTGCTAGCGACCAAGCTGGTCATACGGGGCAGCACTGCCAAACCCCCTGTCTGATGTTGAGTGGGCCCGAGCGGCTCATCCGCCGACCCTGCAGCCCTTTCACGACATGGAGGTCGGCCGCGGCGAGTGTCGGTCGCGGATGGTGACCTGTCATTGTTGACAAGGTCATTCATGACCCGTTAGACCAAGGGCCGGCCGAGCCGGCCGTCGCTAGACATCGACCATAGGAGCGCGCGTGCCTGGATCACTGCCCCTCGAGGGTATCCGCGTGGCGGACTTCACCCAGGCGTTGTCGGGTCCCTACTGCACGATGCTGCTGGCCGACCTCGGTGCTGACGTAGTCAAGGTCGAGCGGCCGGGCCGCGGCGATGACTCACGGCACTGGGGGCCGCCGTTCGTCGGCGACACGGCGGCATACTTCCTCGCCGTCAACCGCAACAAGCGAAGCCTCGAGCTCGACCTGCGCTCGCCGGGGGGCCCCGAGGCTGCGGCAGCACTGGTGGCCAGGAGCGATGTTGTTGTGGAGAACTGGCGGCCCGGAACATCTGCTCGCCTCGGCCTGGACGCGGCCACGCTAAGAGAACGTCACCCTCGGCTGGTGCACTGCTCCATCTCCGGTTTCGGGAGTGACGGCCCTCCGCGCGCCGGCTACGACCAGATCGTGCAGGGTATGTCGGGGTGGATGAGCCTCACGGGCGACCGCGCCGGCGAGCCCACCAAGGCGGGCCTTCCGGTGGGTGACATCTCGGCTGGCATGTTCGCAGCCCACGGCATCATGGCGGCCTTGTTCAAGCGGGAACGTACGGGTCAAGGCTCGGTCGTGGACGTGGCCATGCTCGACTCGTTGGTCGCGATGCTCGCTTACCAGGCGACCCGTTTCTTTGCGACCGGTGTACCTCCTCTTCGCGAAGGCAACCAGCACGCGACCATCGCGCCATACGGCACGTTCCCGACAAAGGACGGCATTCTCAACGTCTGTGTCGGCAACGACCAGCAGTTCCAGCGGCTTTGCATCGCGCTGGATGCCCCAGAACTGGGCGCTGATCCGCGCTACCAGACCAACCCCCTGCGCCTGGAGCATCGCGGGCAGCTCACCGACGAGCTCTCAAGGCTGTTGTGCCAGCTCACCAGTGCGGACGTTCTCCAGAGGTTGGAGCTGGCCGGGGTTCCCGCCGGGCCGATCCGCGCTCTGGATGAGGTCTTTGCCGACGAGGATGTCCAGCGCCGTGGGCTGCAGCTCCGGGTTCAGCACGAGCAGCTCGGTGAGGTCAGCGTTCCCGGCGGTCCCTGGCGGATAGACGGCGCGCCCGTGATCGCCCGGCTTGCGCCTCCGTTCCTTGGGCAGCACACCGCCCAGATCCTCGACGAGCTCGGTTTGGACAACCGGCTCACTCAGGGTGAGCTTGATCCGTGACGTCCATGACCCGGCCCTCCCCAGACTCGGGGCTACTTGCGGGCGCCCTCGGGTGGCCGGCGGCATACTGGGTCCTGCTGCGTCGGTAGCGGCAACGGATCCGACCCTTTGCGGCGGGTATTCGAGGTGGAGGTCAGGTGGACATCGACGGCGGCACGAGCGCCTCGGAGACAGATCAGGACCACGGCCCTCTCAGCGGGCGACCGTGGCTGGCCAGCTATGCGCCAGGGGTTGCGGCTGAGGCTGACATTCCAGCCGAGTCCCTGCCCGAGATGCTGGTGTCCAGTGCCGAGCGCTATGGCAAGCGGGTCGCACTCGACTTCTTTGGCGCCGAGACGACCTACACCGGGCTGCTCGAGGAGGTGAACCAGGCCGCGGAGGCCCTGCGGGTACTGGGGGTTCGGGCTGGGGACCGGGTGGCAGTGGTGCTACCGAACTGTCCGCAGCATGTGGTGGCGTTCTATGCGTCTTTGCGACTTGGCGCCGTTGTCGTTGAGCACAACCCGCTGTACACCGCCAGCGAGCTCGAGCACCAGCTGGGGGACTGTGGGGCGAAGTTCGTCGTGTGTTGGGACAAGGTGGCGGCAGTGATCGACGGGCTGCGAGGCAAGACCGCGGTGGAGGTCATTCTGGCCGTCAACCTCACGACTGCCCTGCCTCGGCGGATGCGCCTCGCGTTGAGGCTGCCAGTGGCCAAGGCCCGGGCCACCCGCGCGTCGATGACCGGCCCGGTACCCCATGGAGTTCTGAGCTGGGAGGAGGTCGCATCCTCGGCCGGCCCGATCGACTCTGCTTTTCCACAGCCATACCCCGAGGCCGTCGCGTTGCTGCAATACACGGGAGGCACTACAGGGACGCCCAAGGGTGCGATCCTGACCCATCGGAACCTGCGGGCCAACGCTGCTCAGGGACGAGCATGGGTGCCGGGTCTCAAGGACGGCGAGGAGACCGTCTATGCCGTCCTTCCGCTGTTCCACGCGTACGGCCTGACCCTTTGCCTGACCTTCTCGATGTGTCTGGGTGCGACTCTGGTGCTGCTGCCTCGCTTCGACCTCGACCAGATGTTCACGGCAATACGTCGCCGTCCGCCGACGTTCCTTCCCGCGGTTCCACCGATCTACGACCGCCTGGCCGCGGCCGCGCTGGAGCGCGGCGTAGACCTGACGTCGATCCGCTTTGCGATCTCCGGCGCCATGGCGTTGCCACCTGCCCTGGTCGAGACGTGGGAGGCGGTCACCGGAGGGTTGCTCGTCGAAGGCTACGGAATGACAGAGACCTCGCCGATCTCGCTGGGCAACCCGGTTGCGCCCAGTCGCCGGCCGGGGACGGTGGGCGTGCCCTTCCCCTCCACCACGATCCGTATCGTCGACCCAGATCTTCCATCGAAAGACCAGCCGATCGGCGAATCAGGTGAGCTGCTGATCCGAGGTCCCCAGGTATTCGCGGGGTACTGGGGTTATCCGGAGGAGACCGCTGCGGTGCTGCTCCCTGGAGGCTGGCTGCGGACCGGAGACATCGCCGTCGCTGACGCGGATGGCTTCGTGCGCATCGTCGACCGGATCAAGGAGCTGATCATCACCGGCGGCTTCAACGTGTATCCCTCGGAGGTCGAGGACGTTCTGCTGGAGCTTCCCGAGATCGCAGAGGTCGCTGTGGTCGGCATTCGGTCAGCCGGCGACGTGGGCGAGGAGGTCGTTGCTGCGGTCGTGCTCTCGGCGGGCGCCACCATCGATCCCGAGCAGGTGCGTGGCTACGCGCACGAGCGGCTGACGGGTTACAAGGTGCCGCGCAGGTTTGTCGTCCTGGGAGACCTTCCGCGCTCGCAGATCGGCAAGATCCTTCGCCGCAGTGTCCGCGACCGGATTGTCGAGATGGACCAGGGGGACGGCGGACTGGCTGGCTAGCAGGCGTGGGCGTTCAGGCACGACTGGTCCCGGCTTCGGACGCCCGGCCGGGAACGCCGGCGGAGTGGTCAGGTGACGGTGAGCTGGCGATACATTCCGGAGACATAGTGGCCCATGAGGTTGCAGATCAGCTCGTATCGCCCGGGTGCCAGGGTCACTGTCAGCCGGCCCGAGGCGCCTGGCTCGATTCCTTCGCCAGATCCCTCCCCGCCGGACTTGGATGCTTCACCCAAGCTGCCAGCCTCGTCGACCTTGGCATCGCCGCCAAATGGGCGGGTGCCGACCGTCTGGGAACCGGTCAGCGGAAGGATGACCATCTCGTGCCTGACGGCGCCGGCGTTGGCCACCACGAACGACACGTTCCCGTGCGGCACGGTGGCCCGGTCGGTGTTCATGCCCATGGCTCCCGGTTGCATCGGACCGTAGCCTTCCCCCATCGGACCGCCCGAGTCCGTCAGCGAGACGTTGACAAGACTGCCCGAAGAGCTTGATGGCGCGGGCGCGGGATCCGGGGCAGAGCGGGAGCCACTCGGGCCCATCCCGTTGCTCGACATCATTGACCCTCTCGAGGCTCCAACTGAAGACTGGCCCTCCATGAGGCCGACGGCCACCGCTGCCGACGTGACCAGTACCACCGCCGCCGTCACCAGAACTCCGATCATCAAGGGACGTCTCATGTCGTTCGTCTCCGATCGCGACGTCCGCCTGCAAGGGCCGGTCTCTGGGTCTGCCAAGCCGTACGGTCGAGCCGCAGGAACCAGAACGCACTCATACCAAGGCATCCGAGCGAAACCATGACGCTGCCACACCAGATCATCAAAGTAAGACTTCCTTCTCGCCCCCAACACGAGGGATTCGTTCAACCTTCGCTCGGTTGTGAGGATCAGCCAGGCTGGAGCTCGTGGGACTCAAGCGGTTCCAGGTGTGGAGCCGGAAATACGACGACCGGGCAGGTGGCATTGCGGATGCAACCGGCGGCCACAGAACCAACCAGAATCTCGCGGACGATTCCGTAACCGCGACTGCCCACCACGAGCAGACCGGCGTGACGCGAGGCATCCATGAGCCGATCGACCGCTGGTCCCTCGACGACTTCGAAGGCCAGGGCGACGTCTTCGCGATACGCGGCGACCTTGTCAATCTGCTGTACCTGGGTCGTCTCGGCAGCCTCCCTTGCCGTGCGGGCGTTTGTCGTCTCGCCCATACCTCCCGCATGCCCGGTGTGACCGAAGGCCGTGACGACCTTTACGGTCCAGCCACGCAGTCGTCCCTCCTGCATCGCCCACTCCAGCGCACGATCGCTCGCCGGCGAGCCATCAACACCCACCACGATGACGTCCTGCTTCTCGCTCATGACACCTTCACCTTCTGTGCTTCCATGCTCGTCCCACCGCGGCTTCCGGGGCAGGGCCGAAGGTCCCTGAGTCATCACCTAGGTGGCGGCCCGGCACCCTGGGCGGCAAAGGTCTGCCCCCGGACGCGGCAAGCATCCGGGGGTAGACCTTTGCCGCAGTGGTGACCCTGAGGGTCACTTCAAGATGACAACCTTGTGCATTCCCATGATTGCGTGAGGCATCCCGGTCACGTCATCGGCAATGAAGCACATCAACACGTACGTGCCCGGGGGGAGCCGGTAGGTGAGCTGGAGCTGCAGGCCGGGGGAGAGCACGTCCATGCCGACGGAGGGCCCGTTGACAAAGAAGGGTGGTGGTACCTGGGCCGCGGAGTCGAAGTAGGCCTGGATCTGAGCATCCGTGGTGCCCTTCTTGACCGGGCTTATCGCCATGAAGTGGATCGTGTCCGACACGTTTTTCACCGTGATCGTCCCGCGGGCTGGCAGGGTGTGCGGGCTGATGAAGCGGTCGGCGGAGGTCAGCTTCACCACGGGACCGCCACTTTGCCCCACGGAGTGGACGTGGCCGGTGCCACGAACCGTGAAGGTGGTGAATTGAGGACCTGTGGGGCTCGGTCCGTTGCCGAGGTCCATCACGTAGTACCTACCGGCTGGCAGCTGTTCGGTGACTGTCACCGGGGTGCCCGATACGACATCTGCCAGCCCGAAGATCCGCACGTCCCTGTTGAGGTCCCGCGTGCCCTGAGCCGCAGTCATGGGATCCTGGGAGAACTCCTCGGCAAGGTCTGCTGTGAACGTCGCCAGGGTGGCAGGGCTCACCAGCCGGAAGAGGGTGATCTGGCTGCCAACGGAGCGGTTGGAGGTGTCCACCTTGAATCGGACGCGGCCCTGCTCGACAGAGGCGCGACTGAGTGTGACCGTGGTGCCGTTACCGTGAACCATGACCGTTGTGCCCTGGCCGTCTGCAGACGCGGGCCCTGCGGCAGCGAGTGTGCCGGCAGTTGCGATGGTAAAGGCTGCTACTGAGGCAACCAGTCTTCCCATGACTTCTCCCTTCCAAAGCCAGCCCCGAGGCCGAGGCCCAATGACCAGACTCTTGTCCAGGACGAGCGCATGTCAATGGTTTGGGTTGGCTTACCCAAAAGGGTTGCGGCGTAATGGGTTCCATGTGTTGATTCATGGCGGTTGGTCCTGGCCGGCTGGTCCTGCCAGCTTGGTCCTGCCGGTTGGTTCAGGCGGACCGTCGGTGAATCGGGTCAAAGCGCTCGTCGAGGCTCAAGGTGCGTCTGAACGGCGGTGTCAGGCAGTTCCGAGACGATAGTGGCCTCAATGTCCTCGGTCACTTCGTGGCCCTGTTCGACCGTCCAGGTCCCAGGCACCAGAACGGTCAGCGAGACGAAGCGATGCCGTCCGGACTCCCGGGTGCGCAGGTCGGTGAACTCGACGTCGGCGGTTCGCTTGAGGTCAAGCACCGCCTTTACGCGGGCCAGGTCATCAGGAGGCATGGCGGCATCCAGCAACGAGGTCACCGAAGCGGACACGAGCCGAAACCCGGTCACGAGGATGTTGATGCCGACGATGGCAGCCACGATCGGGTCCAGTCGCTGCCAACCGGTCAATCCCACGAGGAGCACCCCGACGATGACACCAGCGGACGTCCAGACGTCGGTCAACAGGTGTTTGCCGTCCGCGGACAACGTGACCGAGCGGTGGGCTGTGCCGGCACGGAGCAGAACAAGGCCGACGGCCCAGTTCACGCCAGTGGCGACCGTCGAGATCGCCAGCCCAAGACCGATGCTCTCCAGGGGAGCCGGATGGAGAAAGCGCTCCACCGACGTGAAAAGGATGACCCCGGCCGCGACGAAGATCATCAACCCCTCGACACCCGCCGAGAAGTACTCCGCCTTCCCGTGACCGAAGTTGTGATTCTCATCAGCGGGTCGGGCCGCCACCTTCAGCGCGATCAGGGCGACGACTGCGGCAACCAGATTCACAAGGGACTCGGCAGCGTCAGAGAGAAGGCCGACTGACCCGGTCAGGAGGTATGCCCCGGACTTCAGCCCGATCGTGGCGACGGCCGCCGCGATCGAGAGCCACGCGAACTTGGTCAGACCCGGCGATACCCGCGTTGGCTCCACTCCGACCCGCGGAAAGGCGATGGTCCTCATGACGCCAGACTGCCAGAGGTCGGTCGCGGTTCATCACGTGGCCAAGTGGGTTCATCCGCCCGGGCGGTCATTGCCCTGCAGGGGTGTCTGCCAGGGGTGGCCCAGGTCACGTCCGGGCATCAGCTCGGGAAGATCACGCCGGGGTTGAGCAGCTCGCCCGGGTCAAGGGCCCTTTTGATCGATCTCATCGCCGCGATCTCGGAGGCGGAACGCGTCAGGCCGAGCCACTGAGTCTTGGCGCGGCCGACCCCGTGTTCGGCACTGATGCTGCCGTGCAGTGACGCGACGTACTGCAGCACTGCGTCGGTCACCACCTCAGCGTCAGCAGCAGCGCCAAGGACGTTGATGTGGAGGTTGCCCTCGTTCAGATGGCCGAAGACGATGGTCTGAGCTCCCGGCGCGACCTTGGTGACGAGGCCCGGCAGGTCGTTCAGTGCTCGCTCGAGCTGGCCATGCGGGATCGCGACATCAAGCTTGACCGGCACGCCGCAGGCGTTGATCGACTCGGTGTGCGCCTCGCGATAGCGCCACAGACCTGCCCGGCCGCGCGCGTCATCACCCATCACGATGTCGACAAGGCCCGGCACCAACGCGCTGACCTCTTCCAGGGCTTCAAGCATCGCCTCGCCTGTGTCGACATGGTCAGCGCATTCAACCAGCAGGTACACCGGGTGGTCACCGGGGATCGGTGCCGGAAGGCCGGTGTGGCCCATGACCAGGGTCAGACCGCTCGCAAGAAACAGCTCGGCCGCCTCGAGTGAGCCCAGCCTGGACTTCAGCGAGGCGAGCGCCGCCAGCGCAGCGCCCGTTGAGTCCAGCGCGAGCAGCGCGACCGTTCTGTGGGTGAACAGCGGCCACAGCCGGACGCGAACCGCCGTGATCACTGCGAGCGTCCCCTCGGACCCGGTAAGCAGCCCAACCAGGTCGAAGCCGGTGTTGTCCTTGGGTAACGGCTCCAGCCGCGACAGGACCGAGCCGTCCGCCAGCACTGCCTCAAGGCCCACGACCTGTTGACGGGTGCTCCCATAGCGAAGGACGCGCTCGCCGCCGGCGTTGGTAGCCACCAGACCGCCGATCGTCGCCGAGTCCCGGGCCGCGAAGTCGACCCCGAAGTCCAGGCCCATGGGGCGGACAGTCTGCTGCAAGTCGGTGAGGGTCACCCCGGCGCCGACCGTGACCTGACCAGCCACGGGGTCGACCGCACCGACGTGACGGAGCCGCGCGGTGCTGAGAACGACCTGACCGTCCGCAGGGACTCCGCCCCCGACCAGACCTGTGTTGCCGCCCTGTGTCACCACGGCGACCCCGTAGCTGCCGCAGACCCGCAGTACGGACGAGACCTGCTGGGTGTCGGCGGGTCGTACGACGCATCTCGCGCGGCCCGAGAAGCGGCGGGTCCAGTCGGTCTCGAACGACGCCGTCACCGAGGGGTCAACCAGCACGTGTCGTTCGCCAACGGCCGTGGAGAGCTCGGCTTCGAGCGTCATGACAACACGCGCAGGCGCACGGTCTGCGGCATCCGGCTCAGGGCGTCCACGACATCCGGGGCGTAGTCGGTGCCGACGTCGGTGAGCAGGTATCCCAGGTGATCTCGCGTGGCCAGGGACTGGCCCTCGACGTTGACATCGTGCTGTGCAAGAAGGCTGTTGACCGCGGCCAAGACCCCTGGCGTATTGGTGTGAAGATGCGCCAGACGGTGCGACCCTGAGCCTCCTTCAAGGCGGGTCTGAGGCAGGTTGACACTGAGGGCCGAGGAGCCTGTGTCCACGTACTCGCGCAGCTTGTCCGCGACGAACCCGCCGATATCCTTCTGCGCCTCCTCGGTGGACCCGCCCACATGCGGGGTGAGGATGACATTGGGCAGGCCCCTGAGCTCGGACTCGAACGGGTCCCCCTGGGCTTTGGGCTCGTCGGGAAACACGTCGATGGCCGCGCCGGCGATGTGGCCGCTTCGGATGTGGGCATGCAGTGTCCCAGGCTCGACGACAAACCCCCGCGAAAGGTTGAGGAATACCGAGCCGGGTCGCATGGCTGCGAACTCCTCTGACCCGAACAGGCCGGCGTTACCAACCCGCCCGTCCACGTGGATCGAGACCACGTCAGCCACCTTGAGCAGCTCGACGACACTGCTCATGCTGCGGGCATTGCCCATCGGCAGCCGGTCGGCCGTGTCGAAGAAGACGACGCGCATGCCCAGGGCCTCGGCCAGAACGGAGAGCTGGCTGCCGATGTTTCCGTAGCCGATGATCCCCAAGGTCCGGCCGCGCATCTCATGGGCACCCTTCGCGGACTTGTCCCAGACTCCGGCATGCAGGGCGTTGTTCTTCCCGGTCAAACCCCGGGTGAGGGCGATCATCTCGGCCAGTGCCAGCTCGACCACGCTGCGGGTGTTCGAGAAGGGCGCGTTGAAGACCGCGATACCCAGCTCGGCCGCCGCGCCCAGATCAACCTGGTTGGTGCCGATGCAGAATGCCCCGACCGCGATCAGCTCGCCGGCATTGGCCAGGACCGCTCGCGTCACCCGGGTCCCCGAGCGGATGCCCAGCAGCTGCACGCCCTGCAGTGCTTCGCTCAGCGCCCCTTCGTCGAGCGCGCCGTGGCGGTTGCCAACCTCGATATCCGCACCTCGGAGGTAAGCCGTGGCATCGGGGTGGATGCTCTCAAGGAGGAGGGCCTTCATCTGCGTCATCTCAGGGCCGCCCAGCGTTGCCGGGGAATCGCCGGACTCGTTGGGGCAACACACTTCAGGGATCGTGCATGTGCAGCCGGGTGGTGCCCGTTCATGCCGACCTCCGAGGGATCTTGGGTCAACCCTGCAGGACCCCCCGACTTGGGGATTCATCGGGGGGCGTAGGTTCCCGCCCAACCCGAATGCGCCATCAGGAGGATCCCATGTCAACTGTCACTTCAGCAGATCAGATGGCGCCCAAGATAACTCCAAGGTCAGCGGCGGGTTGGGGGGCCGTCGCCATTGTTGGTGCGACCTGCTGGACGGTGCTGGCCCTGAAGCGCGGCGAGAATGTCTCGGCGCTGTGGATCCTGTTCGCCGCGCTGTCGTCCTACGCCATCGGGTACCGGTTCTACGCCCGCTTCCTCGCCTACAAAGTGCTCGGCGTCGACAACACGCGCGCGACCCCGGCCGAACGTCTCCAGAATGGTGTCGACTTCGACGTGACCGACAGGCGGGTGTTGTTCGGACACCACTTCGCCGCCATCGCCGGCGCCGGCCCGCTCGTGGGTCCGGTGCTGGCAGCGCAGATGGGCTA
>JBDTYK010000068.1:0-11910 GCA_040005715.1 Actinomycetota bacterium
TCTGGTACCACTTCGCGATCATGTTCGAGGCGCTGTTCATCCTCACCGCCGTCGACGCCGGCACCCGGGTCGGCCGCTTCATGCTCCAGGACACGATCGGCAACGTCTGGCCCAAGTACGGCGACATCTCCTGGAAGCCCGCAGCCTGGTCGGCCAGCGCCGCAGTCGTGGGGTTGTGGGGATACATGCTGTGGGTCGGCGTGAACGACCCGCTCGGTGGCATCCACCAGCTATTGCCGCTGTTCGGTATCGCCAACCAGCTGCTTGCGGCCATCGCGCTGGCCTTGTGCGTCACGTTGCTGATCAAGCACGGGAAGCTCAAGTACGCCTGGGTCGCCGGCATCCCCCTCGCGTGGGACCTCATCGTGACGATGACTGCAAGCTGGCAGAAGGTGTTCTCCGGCGACGCCAAGATCGGCTTCTTCTCCCAGCGCAACCTCTACCAGAGCGCTCTCGACCAGGGCCAGCTGCTCAAGCCCGCGAAGAGCTTGAACGAGATGAACCTGATTATTACCAACGCCACCGTTGACGGCGTCCTTCAGGCGCTCTTCGCCCTGCTCACCCTCACCGTGATCGCCAGTGCGATACCGGTCTGGATCAAGGCAGCCAAGAGTGGCGGCCTGCCGACCACCGAGGTGCCGAGCCAGCCGTCGCGCATTGTCGCTCCTGCGGACTTCTTCGCCACCGCGGATGAGAAGCGGGCCGTCCTCGAGTACGAGGCGATGGAGCGCGAGCGGGCCGCCAAGGGGCGCGAGCTGGCCGGATCGGGCAGAGGGCGGTGAGGATCGCCGCGCGTCGGGTTGGGCGCGGAATCCTCTGGTATCTCAAGGCGTCCACCGGCGAGTCCAAGTGGGGCGAGTACCTCGAGCGTTGCCGCTACGAGGACGTTAAGCCCATGTCGCGTAAGGATTTTGAGCGCCACCGGACCGAGCACAAGGAGAACAACCCGCAGGCCCGCTGCTGCTGAACGCGACCAAGTCTTGGCTGGTCAACGAGGTTGCCAGCTGTTTCCGCCGGTCCAGGCTCTTCCGTTATCCGGTGGACTCAGTCTGCGGGCAGGACGTTGGTGCCGCGCAGGTGGCGGAATACGAGGCTGGTCTCGGCGTGCTGGATGGCCGGGCTCGCGGCGAAGTACTCGAGGATGAAGTCATGCAGCGCGGTCGTGTCAGCGGTCGCGACATGCAGCAGGTAGTCCGTGCCGCCGGCGACGTGAAACACCTCGACCACGCCAGGCAGGTGGGGGGCCACAGTGACGAAAGCCTGAATCTGGTCGCGGTGGTGTGCCTGCATGCGGACGGCGATGATGGCCTGGATGGGCAGGCCGAGCGCGGTCAGGTCGACGTCAGCGTGATAGCCCCGGATGACACCGCTTTCGCGCAACGCGCGGACCCGCCCCAGACAGGTTGACGGCGCGATCCCCACGGCAGATGCCAGAGCGAGGTTGGGCATTCGCCCATCGGCGGCCAGCAGCCGAAGGATGGCGTGGTCGACCGCATCGAGCGCGGGGCGTCGAATGTTGTTCACCGGCGTCTCACCCAAAGCCTCCCGCGCCGAATAGATGACCACACGTGGCGCCAGTGGTGAATCTAATACGAAATGCTTGCTTCTTGTTTGCCCAAGTCTCGAGACTTGGGCAAAACCGCCGAACCTTCAGGAGGATTCATGGACGCCCTCGAGACTCGTGCTGTGCATGCCGGTCGGCGTGACCTTGCCGGCCTTGGCGTCCATGTGCCCTCAATCGACCTGTCCACGACCAATCCGCTCTCCGACGTCGAGGCAGGCGGCGATTGCTACGAGGCGCTCGCAACCGGCGGCCGACCTGTCCCAGGCGGCAGCCATGTCTACGGGCGGCTGTGGAACCCGACAGTTGCCCGGTTCGAGGATGCGCTCGCCGAGCTGGAGGGCGCTGCCGAGGCCGTCGCCTTCGCCTCGGGGATGGCCGCGTTCAGCGCTTGTCTGCTCGCCATGAGCGCCTCGGGCAAACGGCATGTTGTGGCGGTCCGTCCCCTCTACGGAGGCACCGACCACCTGCTGGACAACGGCCTTCTTGGCGTGGAGGTCACCTTTGCGGATCCGAAAGAGATCGAGGGTGCCCTGCGACCGGACACCGGTCTGATCGTGGTCGAGACACCCGGGAATCCGACCCTGGACCTGCTGGACCTGGACGATGTCTATGCGCAGGCCGGTGATGTCCCGGTCCTGGTCGACAACACCTTTGCCACGCCCGTCCTGCAGCAGCCCACCCGCCACGGCGCGGTCCTGGTTCTGCACAGCGCCACCAAGTTCATTGGTGGGCACGGGGATGTCTTGGGCGGCGTTGTCGCCGCAGACCCGGAATGGGCGGCCAGGCTGCGGCAGGTGCGAGCCATTACCGGCGGCATACTTCATCCGCTTGCCGGCTACCTGTTGCACCGCGGGCTGCAGACGCTGCCGGTGCGGGTGCATGCTCAGCAGGCCAGCGCCCAGCGTGTCGCCCAATGGCTTGTCGCCCACCCCTTGGTGGAGGGTGTCCACTACCCGGGTCTGCCCGGATGCGACCCCGACGGCATCGTTGGTCGCCAGATGAAAGGCCCCGGATCGGTTCTGGCTTTCGATGTGGTGGGTGGTTACGAGGCCGCGGCCTCGGTGGCCAAAGCCTGCCGGTTGATTGGCCACGCGGTCTCCCTGGGGGGCACCGAGACCCTGATCGAGCACCCTGCCTCGCTGACCCATCGACCCGTCGCAGCGGAGGCCCGCCCCAGTGCAGGTCTGTTGCGGATCTCGGTGGGCCTTGAGTCTGTCGACGATCTGTGCGCCGACCTCGACCATGCACTCAAGCTCGACCCCGAGCTCCTTCCTGACCAGGTGTAGTTGGCCAAGCGCCAGGTGACTGCCGGACTCGGTGCGAAGGCTGCTCTTCCCAGGGTCTTCGCGGGTGCTCCAGGAGGTCAGTGACCGGTGTTCTCTGCGGCCTTGGCGATATTTCGCTGCATGCCGCCGAAGACGACGCCATGGAACGGGCGGATGAATGCCCAGTAGAGATGGCCCGCCAGCCCCCTGGGGTGGAACAGCGCCCGCTGCCGGAATACGGTCCGTCCCCGCTCGTCGGTGTCGATGATGAGCTCGAGCCAGGCAAGTCCGGGAAGTCGCATCTCGGCGCGCAGACGCAGGAGGTGAAGGTCCTTGATGTCCTCAACACGCCACCAGTCGAGTGCGTCCCCGACACTGAGCGCGAAGGGGTCGCGGCGACCGCGGCGCAGCCCAGGGCCGCCGAAGAGGCGGTCGAACAAGCCACGGGCCCACCAACCGAGTCGCCAGGAGTACCAGCCGTTCCCGCCACCGATGCCTTCGATGACCGACCACAGCTGCTCTGGACTGGCGTCGACCATGCGCTCTCTCTCGTCGACGTAGAGCGAGCCTCCCGCCCAATGGGGGTCGCTCGGCAGCGGGTCACTCGGAGCGCCGGCGGTCGTCGCGGAGGACCAGGATGTGGTCACCCGGCGGTCATAGATGCGTTTGAGGGCAAGCTCGACCGCTTGCTGGAAACCCGTGAGACCGGCGTCAGGGTCCGCGATGTACGCAGCGATGTCATGTTCCTTGCAGACGACCTCGTTGATGAGGCTCTCCACCAGGGGCCGGGCGAGGCTGCCCGGAACGGGAGTCACGAGCCCGACCCAGTGGCTCGACAACGAGGGGGTCAGCAACGGAAGCGCGGCAATACGGCGCGGTTTCAAGCCAGCGATCCCGGCGTATGCGGCCATCATCTGCCGATAGGTCAGGATATCCGGCCCGCCGATGTCGAAGCCGCGGTTCACCTCTGGTGGCATGGCGGCCGATCCCACGAGATAGCGCAGGACGTCCTTGACCGAGATGGGCTGGATCCGGGTGTCGACCCAACGGGGCGTGACCATGACCGGCAGACGCTCGGTGAGGTAGCGAAGCATCTCGAATGACGCAGATCCCGAACCGATGATGACGGCCGCGCGCAGCACCGCCGTGGGAACTCCGCTGCCCAGCAGGATCTCGCCGACCTCCTTGCGGGACTCCAGATGCGGACTGAGCTTCTCGGCCTCGGGATACAGGCCGCCCAGGTAGATGATCCGGCCAACCTGGCACGTCCGAGTGGCAGCAGCGAAGTTCTGCGCATGTGAGCGGTCGAGGGCTTCGAAGTGCTCTCCGGTTCCCAGGGAGTGAATCAGGTAGTACGCGACGTCTACTCCGCGCATGGCCGCAGTCAGGCTGTCTGGATCGGCGGCGTTGCCAAGCACGACATCCACCTGGTCGTGCCACTCGCGGTCGGTCAGGTTCCGGGGCTGGCGGGTCAGCACCCGAATGCGGAACCCAGCATCAAGTAGCTCTGGAACCAGACGACCGCCGATGTATCCGGTCGCGCCCGTCACCAGCACCAGCGGGGCTGGCTGCGGGGCCGCAGCGGCTTCGGTTGTCACGGGGCAGTGATCACAGTCGGGCCAGGGCTGCAGCCATGCCAGTCTCGGCCTCGTTGCCCAGCCTGGTGAATGCACGTGTCATCAACGGGGCAATGAGCTTGGCGACGCCCTTGAAGGTGAAGTCGGCCGTGTAGGTCACCTCGGTCTTGACACCGGTCGTCTCGCTGCCCACCTCGCGGAAGGTCATGGTGTCGTGTGCGACAACCGTCTTGTTCTCGCCGCGAAGGCAGATGCGATGGTTCGGTACCAGCTCCTGAACCACGTAGGTGAGCTGTGTCTCGCGACCGGCGAAGGTCGAGGTGTTCAGGTACTCGGTCCCGAAACCCCCGTCGCCGCTGGCCAGGATGGTCTTCACCGTGCCGGGGTCCCACTCGGTGGTCGTGGTGAAGTCCGAGAGGTAGGCGAACACCTTTTCCAGAGGCTTCTCGACGGTGACCGTCCGCTGCAGTCTCATGTCTGCCTTTCGGGGTTGTGTGTGCGGCTTGCCGCTCTGATCGTGGGGCCGCCCGAAATATGCGCCCCGTCCTGCTTCGAGCTGCGGCTCCACAACCTGGCCCACAGGCCGACCGGTACAAGGCGTGCGGCCTTCATGAGAACGGCCATCGGTAAGGGGAAGACGATATCTGTGCGCTCGCGCTCGAGACCATCGCAGATTGCCCGGCCGGCGGTGTCGGCGTCGATCAGGAAGGGCATCGGGAAGTCGTTGCCGGCGGTGAGGTCGGTGCGTACGAAGCCAGGACAGATGGTGACCACACGCACGCCCCTTCGGGCGACGTGGATACGCAGGGACTCGAGCAGGTTGATCTGCCCGGCCTTGGTCGCGCCATACGCCTCCGACCCGGCGAGTCCCCGGTATCCGGCGACCGACGAGATGCCGGCAATGACGCCGGAACGTTGGGCCAGCATCTCGGGGAGCACCGCACCTATGGCGTTGCTCATGCCGGTGAGGTTGACCTGGACGTGTCGGTTGAACCTCTCGGTGTCCCAGTCGTCTGCGCTCATCTGCTGCCAGTAGCCGGCGGACAGGACACAGAGGTCGAGGGGTCCGAGCTCTTCGCGGATGCGGGATGCAGCTGCCTTCAGCGATGTGGCGTCCGTGACGTCGGCGGCCACCACGAGCATGCTGCCCCCGGACACCTCGTTCAGCTCATCCTGGCGGCGGGCCGAGATGGCGACCTGAGCCCCTCGGGAAGCAAGCTCGCGGGCCACTGCGGCACCGATCCCGCTCGATCCGCCGACGACCCACACCACCTTGCCGTTCAGATCCATACCGGGCTCCGGGTCATCTGCAGCTGGCTGACGCCGAGGTAGCCCGAGCGGAAGCCGGCTTCGCAGTAGGCGAGATAGAACTCCCACATCCGGCGGAAGGTCTCGTCGAACCCGAGCTGGTGGATCTGGGGCCACTGCTCGTTGAAGCGCTCTCGCCACAGGTGGAGGGTGCGCGCGTAGTGCACCCCGAGCTCGCGCTGCTCGGTGACCCGCAGTGTGGTGTGGGCCGCCAGCGTCTCGTCGATGGACTGTAGCGACGGGATGATGCCGCCGGGGAAGATGTACTTCTGGATCCAGCTGAACGACCGTCTCGTCGCCAGAACCCGTTCGTGAGCCATGGTGATGGCCTGGATGCTGACTTTGCCACCGGGCGCCAGCAGCCGGTCGAGGGTGGCGAAGTAGGTCGGCCAGTACTCCTCTCCCACCGCCTCCACCATCTCCACGCTGACGATGGCGTCGAACTTGCCCTCGATCTCGCGGTAGTCCTGAAGGAGAAGTTCCACCTGGTCCAAAAGCCCGGCCGCTGCGACCCGCTCGGTCGCGAAGGCCAGCTGTTCGGCTGAGATCGTGACTGTGGTGACGTGTGCGCCGCGCTGGGCAGCACGTATGGCGAGTGCTCCCCACCCGGTGCCGATCTCCAGGAGGCGGGTGCCGGGCCTGACGCCGGCATAGTCCAGAACCCCGTCGATCTTGCGGAACTGGGCCTCTTGGAGCGTCGTTGCTGTGGAAGCGGATCCGCTCTCGTCGAACCAAGCGGCGGAGTAGCTCATCGTGGGGTCCAGGAATGCCTCGAACAGTGCGTTGCTGAGGTCGTAATGTGCGCTGATGTTGTCGCGGGACCCGTCCAGGGTGTTCTCGTGGCTGGTCGGGATCCGTTTGTCCACGATCGCCCTCAGTCGCTGCAGCGGCTCAGGGACAAGGTGGGAGAGCTTTGCCGCGAACGGGGTCAGAAGGTCGGCCAGGTCGGTGCCGGGGCCCGCCCGCCAGTCGCCGGCCATGTATGACTCGCCGAAGCCGATCTTGGCACCGAGGCCGAGCCTGGCAAAGAAGGCGCCCGGGCGGACGAGCTCGAACGTGGGGGAGTCGCTTGAGCCACCGCCGATGCTGGCCCCGCCGGGGTACGCGGCCCGAACGGGGATCAGCTGCACAGCGCGTTCGAAGAGCAGTCTGGCGACGGTGGCGGCGATCGGAGCTCGTGGCGTAAGTGTTATCGAGGGCCACCTGACGGCAGTGGAGACGGTCATGTCAAACCCCTTCCTGTGGTTGATGGAGCGGACGACGCAGGATCGGCAGGCGCCGTAGCCAGAGCCAGATTCCATGCATCCTGATCAGCGCTGAAACCTGTTGCGGCATCAGGGGTTTGCGGATGAGCTGCCCAGCGACCGCCATCCGGGTTGCGGGCGTTGGCCGGCCGCGGAAGGTCGCGGCGAAGGCCGTTGACCCCTCCCGGTGCAAGATGACGGTGCTGGACACGACCCGGGGCGACAGCTCGAAGCGCATCTCGTAGCGACCGCTCACGTCGAAGAAGGGCGAGACGTGGAACGCCTTGTCGGTTGTCGCCACCCCCGACGGGTCGGGGTGCAGCAGGTACACGTGCCGCTCGCCATACGTGTTGTGGACCTCGGCGACGATGCAGACCAAAGTGTTGTTCGCATCGAAACACCAGAAGACAGACAGCGGGTCGAACACGTGGCCCAGCACACGGGCGTTGGCCAGCATGATGATCCTGCTCTGCTCCCCAAGCGTGATGCCGTTGAGTGACAGGTAGCTCTCGACGTTTGCCCTGATTGAATGAGCGGGGTTCCCGAGATGGTCGGCCGCGCTGAAGCTGGCGAACGGCCTGAGGTACCAGGGCTGCTCGGGGATCGCGTCCAGGTCGACCAGCCACTGGTAGACGCGGTGGCGGAACCCGTGTCGCACCGCTTCGCGGCGGTTGTGCGTGACGTGTCCGGTCACGAGGGCTGGCAGCGCTGGCAGTTTCAGGGGTGCCGGCAGCGTCGGCTCAGTGCCCGCGGTGGTGGTAGGGGGCGTGCTCACCAGCTGACTCCGAAGTGTCGTGCGGCCTCGACCCCGGAGCGGCATCCGTCCTCATGGAAACCCCAGCCGTGGTAGGCACCGGCATAGACGGTCCGGTCTGTGGCGAGGCTTCGCAGGTGCGACTGTGCAGCGACCGACTCCGGCGTGAAGATCGGGTGCTCGTAGTCCATGACGGCGAGCACGGCGTCGGGGTCGATGTGTTCCCGAGCGTTGAGTGTGACGAGGTGCTGCTGCATTGAGTGGTGTCCCTGGAGGCGGTTCATCCAGTACGTCACGACCGTTGCCTCATCCGGAGCGTCGCATGAGGACATCTGGTAGTTCCAGCTTGCCCGTGCCTGTGTGGCCAGGGGCAGGAGCGAGGTGTCGGTGTGCAGGACGGTCTCGTTGTGCGAGTATCCGAAGGCCTTGAGGGTCCTCACCTCGTCGTCACTGGGATCGGTCAGCAGTCCCAGTGCCTGGTCCGCATGGGTCGCGATGACGACCCGGTCGAAACGCGTGACCGCGCCCGTGGCGTCACGGATCTCTACACCATCTGGTCGCCTCGTGACGTCGGTGACGGCAGCCGACCTGCGGATGTCCGGCAGCATCGCGCCAAGACGCTCGACGTAGGTGCGTGAGCCGCCGGCGACGGTGAACCACTGCGGCGACCCGGAGACGCTGAGCATCCCGTGGTGGTCCAGGAACCGGAACAGGTATCTCGCCGGGTAGAGCAGCGCAACCTCCCGTCCGGAGGACCACACGCAGGACACCACTGGCACCGCGTAGTGGGCCACGAAGTGCTCCGAGAACCCCTCACGCTCCAGGAACTGGCCATACGTCGTGAGATCGCTGTCGTCGGTCGCCCGAAGGAAAGCTGTGGCCCGGCGGTGAAAGCGCTTCACTGCAAACAGCATCCGCAGGTAGCTCGGGTCGAGGAGTCGCCGCGGTTGGGCGAGCACACCGCGCAGGCCGCGCCCGCCGGCATACTCCAGCCCGCAGCCTTCACACCGGACGCTCATACTCATCTCGGTTGGTCGCACCTCAACGTCGAGCTCAGCAAAGAGCTTGCGGAGCCAGGGGTAGGTCCGGTCGTTGTGGACGATGAACCCGCTGTCCACTGCGTGGCGGTTGCCGTCCGGGTCGGTGAGATCGTGGGTGTGGGCATGCCCGCCGAGGCGGTCGTCCGCCTCGAACAGCGTGACGTCATGAGTGCGCCGCAACAGGTAGGCGGCGGTCAGGCCCGAGACGCCGGAGCCCACTACGGCCACCGATGGCCGTGAGGACGCCAGTCCGGGCTTCTCGTTCGGTACGTTCATCAGCCCTCCTGGGGGTTTTTGGACGCTTCCCCACCAGCTCGCCCAGCTTCGTGTTCAGGCGTTCGGTGCATAGCGCCATACGGATTGGTGTCTAAGGTTTGTCTAACCCAAAAGGTACGGGTGGTGAGGGCCGCTTGTCAAGTGTTGGTCTAATGTTGGTAGAGTGTCTGTCATGGACAACGAGACGGAGTCGGCCTTGCTGCGGATCGGTGAGCTGAGCCATCGGGTCGGCGTCAGCGAGCACGTGCTGCGCGCCTGGGAGAGCCGCTACGGGCTGCTCAGGCCGGCCCGGTCCGCGGGCGGGTACCGGTTGTACTCCGAGGATGACCAGCGCCGCGTGCAACGCATGCAGGCCCATCTTTCCGACGGGCTGGCGGCCGCCCAGGCGGCGCGCGCGACCCTCGCGGACGAGCAGCCGGGCCATACCGTGGGCGAGGCCCCGGATGCACGCCCGCGGTCCGACATGCTCGAGTCCGCGCAGGCACTGCGGCAGGCACTGGACGAGGTTGACGAACCTGCGGCCCAGGCGGTGCTGGACCGGCTGCTCATCGACTTCACCGTTGAGACGGTGCTCCGTGACGTGCTGCTGCCCTTTCTGCACGAGCTGGGTGATCGTTGGGAGAACGGCGAGGTCAGCGTTGCCCAGGAGCATTTCGCCACTCACGTGGTCAGAGGTCGGTTGACGGCGCTGGCCCGGGGATGGGGAACCGGCCGTGGCTGGCACGCCCTTCTGGCCTGCCCACCCGGTGAGCAGCATGAGATGGCCCTGCTCGCCTTCGGGATCGTGCTGAACCGCAGCGGGTGGCGGGTCCGGTATCTCGGAGCGAACACTCCGATGCAGGACCTGATCGCGCTGACCTCGCAGACCCGGCCGAACCTCGTTGTCCTTTCCGCGAACACCTCCGAGCGGTTCGAGTCGGTCGTGCCCGGGCTCGTCCAGCTGGCTGGCATGGCGACCGTCGCCCTCGCCGGTGAGGGTGCGACCAAGAGGCTTGCCGATGACACTGGCGCCCTGCTGATCACACGGGATCCGGTGACTGCGGCGCAACAGCTGGCCGGATCGTTCTCGCCAGGTCAATGACATGACCACAGTGACATGACCAGCGTCATGTGGTTCAGGCGCGACCTGCGGCTGGCCGACAACCCCGCGCTGCTTGCGGCGGTCTCGGACGCCTCAGACAGCCAGGTCGTTCCGCTGTTCGTCCTCGACCCAGCCATCGGCCGACCCGCGGGCCTCGCTCGACGCGCATACCTGGCCGCGAGCCTGACCGACCTGGGGGCTGGCGTCGGAGGGCTGCAGCTGCGCCGCGGCGACCCGGTGCAGGAGGTTGTGGAGGTCGCGCGCGCCGCGCACGCGACCACCGTGCACATAGCCGAGGACTTCGGTCCGCACGGGCGGCGGCGCGACCTCGACGTCGAAGCTGGGCTCGCGCGCCATGGCATCGCCCTGGTGCGCACCGGGTCGTCGTATGCCGTGATGCCGGGGCGGGTCCTCAACAAGACGGGCGGTCACTACCAGGTGTTCACGCCATACTCCCGGGCGTGGCGCGATCACGGCTGGCCGGCGCCGGCCAGGGTGCCTCCGGCGGTCTCCTGGGTTCGTCCGCTGGAGAGCCACCTCCTGGAGGCCCTGCCCGTCCCGGCAGGCCTGCGCCTTCCGGTCGCGGGCGAGCTGGCCGCGCGCCGTCGCTGGAAACAGTTCCTCGACTGCAGTCTCGAGGACTACGCCACAAGCCGCGATCGAGCGGATCTTGACGGGACATCCCGGATGTCGGTGCACCTGAAGTGGGGCGAGATCCATCCACGCACGATGCTTGCCGACCTCGCCCGCCATCGTGGCGCCGGCGCCACCTCGTATGTCACCGAGCTGGCCTGGCGTGAGTTCTACGCGGACGTCCTCGCGCGCCACCCCGGATCCGCTCGCGATTATCTCAAACCGGAGTTCGCCCTGATGAAGTACGACCTGCCGGGCAGCCGGTTCACGGCCTGGTGTGATGGGCTCACCGGATATCCGATCGTCGACGCCGGCATGCGCCAGCTCCGGTCGGAGGGCTGGATGCACAATCGGGTCCGGATGATCGTGGCCAGCTTTCTGGTCAAGGATCTGCACATCGAATGGCATCACGGCGCCCGGCACTTCATGCGGTGGCTGGTCGATGGTGACCTGGCCTCCAACCAGCACGGATGGCAGTGGGTGGCCGGCTGCGGCACTGACGCCGCACCGTACTTCCGGATCTTCAACCCGACCGTTCAGGGCAAGAGGTTCGACCCCAACGGCGAGTACGTGCGCAGGTTCGTCCCCGAGCTTTGCCAGCTCGACGCGAGGTCGATCCACGAACCCTGGAAGCTGCCTGGCGGTCCGCCACGCGGCTACCCGGCCCGGATCGTTGAGCATGACCTGGAACGTCAGGAGTCGTTGCGCCGTCTCGAGATGCTGCGGGGACACCCTTGACATGTGACTAAACAGTCACCTAATGTCGGATCCTTCAGCAGGTACGCCGGACTGGCGGCTGCGCAAGGGCTTAGGACTGACGGGAGAGTCTCATGGAGAAGGTCTTCGAGATCTACATTCGCACCACCCCGGAGCGACTCTGGGAGGCGATCACCGACCCCGAAACCAGGAGCAAGTACCAGTTCGGCGCCCGGCTCGACTCAGACTGGACACAAGGGTCGCGCTTCGAGATGGGGGCACCGGGTGCGGAAGGACTCCTGGGCGAGGGTGTGAATCTTGAGGTTGAGCCGCCCAAGCGACTGGTCCAGAGCATGGTCGCGCTCTGGAGCGACGATGTGAAGCGCGAGGGAACCTCCAGGATCACCTGGGCGATCGAGCCGGTCGGCGACTCCTGCCGTTTGACGGTGACCCACGACGAGCTTCGTGAGGG
>JBDTYK010000069.1:0-11868 GCA_040005715.1 Actinomycetota bacterium
TGACGATCACGTTGACGCCGGCGTCCAGCGTGGCCGAGAACAGCATCCGCTGGCCAACCCGCGGCGTCTTCTCCATGATCCGTCGGACGCAGGGCAGGAAGCCAAGGTCGGCCATGTGGTCGGCCTCGTCCAGGACCGTGATCTCGACGGCGTCAAGGGTCAGTACGCCCTGGCTCATAAGGTCCTCGAGCCGCCCTGGACAGGCCACGACGACGTCGACACCTGCGCGAAGGGCGCTGACCTGAGGTTTCTGGCTCACGCCACCAAAGATGGTGATGCTGGTGATCCCGAACTGCTTTGCCAGGGGAGACATGGCGGCCTCGATCTGGCTGACGAGCTCGCGGGTCGGCGCCAGGATGAGGGCCCTTGGCTTGCGGGGCTGGCGCGAGCTGTTGCTGGCGGCCAGGCGGGTGAGGAGGGGGAGAACGAACGCGTAGGTCTTGCCCGAGCCGGTGCGGCCGCGGCCAAGCACATCCCGACCTGCCAGCGAGTCCGGAAGCGTCACAGCCTGGATGGGAGTGGGGATGGTGATGCCGTCGGCCGCAAGAACGGCGGACAGGGAAGTGGGCACGCCAAGGCTGGCGAAGGTGGTGTCAGAAGACACAGGTGGGTACTCCAGAGAGATGAGAGGGTCGTTCTGCCCGGCGCAAACCGATCAGGTCGCGGCGCGTGGCTATCGACATGAAGAAGCAGTCCGAGGCAGAACTGTGCGGACCGCTGTGACCAGTCTAACGGGTCACAGCGGTCAGGCCGCGCAGATCGCAAGATTGCAGACCCGATCGAGTGCAGGGCCGTGCTCAGGCTCGGAGTCGGGCCGTGCTCAGGCTCGGAGTCGGGCCGTGCTCAGGCTCGGAGCCCGGCCGTGCTCAGGCTCGGAGCCCGGCCGTGCTCAGTCCTGGCCGCCGATATCGACCGAATATCCTTCGTAGACCAGGTCAGCGCCGCGCTGACGGTGACGAACCAGGGCTGCGAGCAGTGTGGTGCCCCGCTCACGCACGTCGTCGAGGTCCTCGAGGATCGAGTCGCCGCGGGCGAAGGCCTCGGCTGCCTTCCCCACCATGGAGAGAAGCTCTCCGACGAGCTCGGTCACTGCCTTGTGATCCGTGGTCAGCCAGTCGACCGCGTGAGTCAGCCGCGGTGACGACCGGATAACCCGGTTGTACAGCCCGCTCACTCCCTCAGTGAGCTCCACGTGGTCGCGGAAGTCGCTGGACAGGGCCAACAGCGAGGCGGACACCCTTTCGACCCAGGCCATCTGCCGGCCAGGTACGGGGGCGGCGAGCGCCTGCTCCAGTGATCTGATCGACTCGAGCAGCTCGGCGCGGCGGCGGCGAAGCTCGCTCAGGTGCTCGTTGGATTCGTCAGGGCTGGCTTGTACGCCTTCGGCGATGTTGGTCATGCTGCAGTGTGCGTCCCAGGGTCCCCGGCGTCCAGTGCCAATGGTCTGCCAATAGTTCGAGACTCACCCGCTGGCGCGTAGGTACCGGCCGAAGTGAGGGACGGTGAAGGCGATCCGACCTCTTTCGCCGCTGTAGATCAGGCCCTTCTTCAACAGGGCGTCCCGGGCCACCGAGAGTGACTGCGGCTTGCGATCGAGCATCGAGGCCACCGATGCGGTGGTCACCGAATCGATGTCATCCAGGTCTGGCCCATCCGCGTCGTCCGCGGCGACCTGGGCGGCGTCGGCCATCGCTCGCAGGTACTCCCGCTCGCCAGGTGTTGCCCTCTCATAACGTGACCCGAAGAATCCCAGGGCCAGCTCGGCCTCCGCCTCCGGTGCCGCCACGCGGATGTCCGCGAGCGTGATCGGCGATCCGGGCGCGCTGTCCCAGGCCACCTTGCCGTAGGCCTGGACGAAGTACGGATAGCCACCGGTGGCGGCATACATCGCCTCCAGGGCCTCGTGTTCGAACTCCGCGCCCTCGTCCTTGGCGGGCGACTGAAGCGCCTGGTCGGCAGAAGCCCGGTCGAGCCTGTCAATGCGCGAGTACCGGAACAGCCGTTCGCTGTAGGACTTGCTTGCGCTCAGTACCGCCGGCAGGTGGGGTAGCCCCGCTCCGACAACGATGACCGGCAGCCCGCTCTGGCTGATCTCGTGACACGCGGCACACAGGGCCGAGACGTCCTTGGGCCCCAGATCCTGCATCTCGTCGATGAAGATGGCCACGCCCTTGCCGAGGTCTGCCGCCAGGCCCCCGACATCTGTCAGCAGCTCAACCAGGTCGATCTCGATGTCCCCGGAGTCGGCCCGTCCAAGCACGGCGGCCACGTCGATCCCGGGGTTCCATCGATCGCGGATCTTGGCGGTCGGCTCGCTCTGTCGCTGGGCGAATGCCTTGATGACACCAAGGACGTGGTCGACCTCCTGGCCCTGCGGGTGACCAAGCTCGCGTACGGCGACGTGCAGGGCTGCGCTGATCGGTCGCCGCAGGCCTTGGTCGGGACGCGCCTCGAGTTTGCCGGTGCCCCAGCCCGCGCGTACTGCGGCGGACCGCAAGGCGTTGAGCAGCACGGTCTTCCCCACGCCGCGCAGCCCGGTCAGGACAATGGACCGCTCCGGCTTGGATCTGGCGATGCGCTCCAGCACGACGTCAAAGGCTCGTAGCTGCTCATCCCGACCGGCCAGGTCAGGCGGCCGCTGTCCGGCGCCGGGGGCATAGGGGTTGCGAATTGGGTCCACGATCGCAGGTTATCCACCTGTATCGCGAATCTCGCAGATATGGCCAGAGAAGGCGATCGTGTCGTGTCGCGCAAACCCCCTCAAGCTTGTTGCTCCGAAACCACTGTTTTGGGCCCTCGCAAACCCCCTCAGCTTGTTGCTCCGAAACCACGGTTTTGGGCCCTCGCGAGGCCCATTTCGGTGGTTTCGGAGCAAGGAGCGGGGACTTTCACTTCAGCAGGCGCGACATCCGGCGGTCGGCCAGTGGCTTGCCGCCGGTCTGGCACGTGGCGCAGTACTGCAGCGACGAGTCCGCGAACGACACCTCGCGCACCACGTCGCCACAGACCGGACACTTCTGGCCGGTGCGTCCATGCACGCGCATCCCGGCGCGCTTCGCGTCCTTCAGCTCCTTGGCCGGCTTCCCCGACGCAGCGCTGACCGCGTCGGCCAGCGTGCCGCGCAGAGCGGAGTACAGCCTGTGGATCTGCTCCTCATCCAGAGCGGAGGCCAGCGCGAAGGGTGACAGACGTGCCGCGTGAAGCACCTCATCGGAGTAGGCGTTGCCGACGCCAGCAAGGAACCCCTGCTCCTTGAGCAGCCCCTTGACCTGTGTTCGACGCCCCTGGAGCAGCGCCGCGAAGTCGGCCTCGGTGAAGTCCTCGGCCATCGGGTCCGGCCCAAGGTGGGCGATCCCCGGCACATCCAGGGGATCGCGGACGATGTAAACCGCGAGTCGCTTTCGTGTCCCGGCCTCGGTCAGGTCGAAGCCACTTCCGTCAGATAGCCTGCAGCGCAGCGCAATTGGCGACTTGCCCGGGCGTATCGTCGTGGCCGCCAGGGAGTCGGACCACCGCAGCCATCCCGCCCGTGCCAGGTGGAACACCAGATGCAGCCCCTCGGCTTCGATGTCGATGAACTTCCCGTGACGGGTCACGGAACCGATCGGCAGTCCGTGAAGCGTTGAAGGGGCAGGGTCGTACGTCTTGAGGACGCTGATCGACCCGAGCTCGATGGCGACGATGGCCAGGCCGCTGGTGCGCTCGCGTAGGTACTCCACGAGCGCCTGGACCTCGGGAAGCTCGGGCACGAGCCCATTCTCGCTCAGGGGCCCGGCCGCGGCACCCTGCAGGGAAATGCCCGACCGACGGACCCCGACGACATGCGGGCCAATCGGCAGCACGCGGTTGAGATCGTCGCAAGCACAAGACTCTCGTCGCGACCCCGAATAGAATCGCTGACGTGATTCCCGCTCCGGGGCCGTGTTCACCAGGGCCCGAAACGCCCGGACCCGCCATACCCGGACCAGCGGCCCTGCGGGTCACGGACCCGCGCGGTCGCGTCGTCGTTCTTACCACCGTCCTCGGCAGCGCCGTCGCCATGCTGGACAGCACGATCGTCAACGTCGCCCTGCCGACGATCGGCCACGACCTGGGGGCCGACCTGGCTGGGCTGCAGTGGGTCATCAGCGGCTACGCCCTGACTCTTGCTGCGCTCATCCTGCTCGGGGGATCCCTTGGCGACCGGTTCGGCCGCCGCCGGGCCTTCGTCTGGGGCGTCGCGGGCTTTGGCATCGCCTCCATGCTTTCGGCACTGAGCCCCAACATCGCAACCCTGGTGGCTTCCCGGGCCCTTCAGGGCGTCGCGGCCGCGCTCCTGACCCCGGGCAGTCTGGCCATCCTGCAGTCCACGTTCCTCCCGGCCGACCGCATGCGCGCGATCGGCACGTGGACCGGCGCTCTCAGCATCGCAGCGGCTTCAGGACCTGTGCTCGGAGGCTGGCTGGTCGGCTACAACTGGCGGTGGGCCTTCTGGGTCAACGTGCCACTGTGCGTAGTAGTCATTGTTCTGGCCGTTCGCTATGTCCCCGAGTCTCGAAATCCCCATGCCAGCAGGAGTATTGACGCCCCTGGCGTGCTTCTCGGCGCAACCGGGCTGGCCGGCGTCACCTACGCGCTGACCGAGTGGCCGACTCGTGGGCTCAGGGCCGACACCCTCATCGCCGCGATCGGCGGCGTGATGGCACTCGCCGCCTTCATCCTCATCGAGCAGCGCTCGAGTCAGCCCTTGATGCCCACCTCCCTGTTCAGCTCACGCCGCTTCAGCGTCATCAACTCGGTGACCTTCGCGGTCTACGCAGCACTCTCGGGGGCGCTGCTCTTCCTCGTCCTCTTCCTGCAGGTCGTGTCGGGTTGGACGGCAATTCGCGCCGGCGCCGCGACCCTCCCGCTGAGCGTGGTCATGCTCCTGCTGGCGAGTCGGTTCGGTGCGCTGGCAACCAGGATCGGCGCCCGTCCGCTGATGATCAGTGGTCCCGTCATCGCAGCAATGGGGTTCGTGCTCATGTCCCGAATACCCAGCCACCCGTCATACGTCCTGAATGTCCTTCCCGCCGTTGGGCTTCTGGGTCTGGGTCTGTCAATGACCGTCGCGCCGCTGACCGCGAGCGTCCTGGCAGCCGCCCCCGACAACCTCGCCGGAACCGCAAGCGGAGTGAACAACGCGGTCGCACGCACTGCAGGCCTGATAGCCGTCGCCGCGCTCCCGGCGCTGGTCGGACTCAGCGGCGGTGCGTATGCCGACGCGGCCCTGCTCGCGCCGGCGTACCGAACGGCGCTGCTGATCTGCGCGGCAGTCATGGCGGCCGGAGCCGCTGGCACTGCGCTGGGCCTGCCGCGAAGGCGCGGGCATCCAGCGATCGCGATGGGCTAGAGCTCGTCAACGGTCCTGAGCTGACGCAAGAGCCCGTAGCCATCGGGGGCACGACATACCGGCACGTCGCGTCGCACGCGTGGGGCGAACTCCTCGTTGGACACGGGTATGCCGTGCGAGAGCACGTGCTCGGCCGGTGTCAGCTCACGAATCCCAATGGCCTCAACGACATCGGGGCGATCCCGCGCGAAGTCGCCATAGATCTTGGGGTCGTGCTGACCGTCGTCGCCGATGAGGACCCAGCGGATCTGCGGGAACTCCCGAGCCAGCCGGTGCAGTGCTTCGGTCTTGTGCTCCTGGCCGCTGCGGAACCAGCCGGTGTTGGTGGGCCCCCAGTCGGTCATCAACATCGGCCCCGGCGGATAACCATGGCGCTTGAGGAAGCGGGTCAGGGTTGGCGCTGTGTTCCAGGCGCCGGTCGACAGGTAGAAGATCGGGGCACCGTGGTGCTCACCGAGCAGGGCGCGGTACATCGGTGCCATGCCAGGGACCAGGTGACGAGCAGTCTCCTGACGCACGAACGTGTTCCAGGCTGCGATGAAGGGACGCGGCAGGGATGTGGAGATGACCGTGTCGTCGATATCGCTGACCAGGCCGAAACTGGCGTGGCGGTCGATGATCAACACCCACGCCGGCACCGGCTTCGCGCCCTCAGCCTCGATGGTGACGGTGTGCCAGCCCGGGTCGAAACCAGGATCCGGGATCACCACGTCCAGGTAGCCGCTGCGGTCCGTGTGGGTGAGGGTCTTGTGGCCTCGGACGATGACACTGACCTGCGCGTCCATTGCGCCCGCGGTGACGAATGCCCGCCAGCCACGCTGCTCGTCTCTCGTGCCCCTGAGCCCCTGGACGACTTCGCCATCGCCGGCGGTCGCTTTCCCAACCGGACGGCTCAGCAGTACCCGGCCCAGCACCCTGACAAAGGCCTGACTGCCGTAGCCCGTGTGGCTGATGGTTCGCGCACCCCAGCCGCGCCGGCGCAGCAAGGCGTTCGAGCGCCGATGAAAGGCGTCCTCGATGAGCGATGCTGCGTGCGGTCTTGCCATGTTCAAAACGTATCGCGGCCACACTCACCTCGGGCCGGAAGGCCAGAAACCCCAGGTCTGGAGCGTCAGGGGTATCGAGTCAGGCGGCGCGAGTCAAGGCCAGCGAGTCAAGGCCAGCGAGTCAGGGGCCAGCGAGTCAGGGCCAGCGAGTCAGGGCCAGCGAGTCAGGCGTAGTAACGCCAGACCATGTCGGCCACGCAAGGCGGCTTGGCCGCGCCCTCTGACTCGTACTCGAGGTGGAAGATCGTCTCGAGGCCGCCCTTGATCTCGCTGACCTTGGCCAGCGAGACGTGCATCCGCAGCCGCGATCCCACCTTGACTGGCGCCGGGAATCGAACCTTGTTGAGGCCGTAGTTGAGGATGACGTCCACGTCCGAGACCACCACGACATCCCAGAGCAGGCGGGTGGCCAGACTCATCGTGAGGAACCCGTGGGCCACCGTGCCGCCGAAGGGTCCTTCCTTAGCCGCCCGCTTCGGGTCCACGTGGATCCACTGCTCGTCGTCGGTCACTCGCGCGAAGCTGTTGACCAGCTCCTGGTCGATCTTCACCCAGGGGCTCACACCCAGGTCGGTGCCCGCGGCCTTGCGCAGCCCCTCAAGGCCGTCGATGACCTGCGGGGCAGGGACCACCTCGCTCGAGCTGTCGGTGACGACGGTGCCGGCGACGACCATGAGAACCTCCAAGAATCGGCTGTGAGCGCTGAGCGGATTTCGAGACCCGTCGTACCGAGCGCCTTTCGACACACAGGCGACTCCCGGACTGTGCCCGATTCGCTCACGTCGAGTCCATGATACGAGTCACCCTCTGCCTTGGACGGGCGCGGCGGCACTGGTGCGCGGATTCGGTACGGATGTCGACAGCTGTCACTTCTGCTGGGGCGAAGACGGATCGGCGGCTTTGGTCAAGAGCTGCGCGACGAGGCTGCCGGTGAGCCAGCGCTCGTAACGGTCAACGGACCAGCCGCGTTCCTGGACGAGCTCCCGGTAGATCTCCTCGTTCGAGAAGCACCACAGGATGTCGGTCGCAGCGCGTTCGTCGAGCCCGGTCGCAAGATCGGCACGGAGGCCGTGGATGAACTCACTGAACGCCTGTGCCCGGTTGTCGAGAACCTTGCGGTACTCGACGGCGACCTTCGGGTCAGCCGACGCGGCCTGACGGTGGATGGAGATCACGTCATAGCTGGTCTCCATCTGTTGCCGTACCAGTTGCGCCCACAGTTCGACGCGGCGAGCCGCATCCGACTCCCGGGCGGCCCTAGCCATCAACTCCGGGACCTGGGAGTCGCGCAGCATGACGTCACGCATCCCTGTGAGCAGCGCACGCTTGTTGCCAAATGCAGCGTAGATGGTCTGGGGTGCGACCCCGGCCTCGGTCGCGATGGCATCGATCGTGGTGGCCGCCCATCCTTGGCGTGCCATGAGCGAGCGGGCGGCGGCGACAACGCGGTCCTTTGTCTCTTGCGCCTGACGTTGGCGATGGGTCAACGGCCGTTCCCGAACAATCATGGAAGCACACTAGCGCTGATCCATTGAATAGAGTATAACTCTATTCACTTGAGTTTCACTCTAGGGAGATGGCGCCCATGGCAAACCTCACAGCTGAGACGAACCGGACCGATTCTGACCCCACGGTGCGCCGGTTGACGGGGTGGCTCGGAGTCGGGATGGTCGTGGCGATCCTGATCAACGGGCCCTTGTCGATGGCCGTGCAGAGAGTTCCGAGCTATTGGAACCCAGGCGCCGAAGACAAGCTTGCTGCGTATCTCCAACACGACTCGAACGTCGAGCAGATGGTGGTGTTCTTCGCCTTCTCCAACCTGATCTTTGTCTTCGCGATCGGATTCTTCGCCGGGCTGCGACGGATGACTGTCAGGTCAGCCCTTTCGTACTGGGTGAGCGGCGTGGTGTCGATTGGCACTGCGCTCTTCCTTGCCGGCGGACTCTTGTCCGAGACGCTGTCCACGGGTGTCGCCGTCGTCCTTCGCTCGACGCCCGACTATCACCTCGACGTCAACTCCGCACTGCTCCTGCAAGGCCTCTGGTCGACCGCGCTCGCTCAAGGGCAGGTCGCCCTGGGCGTCGTCATCCTCGCCCTCAGTGTTGCGTGGCTGCGTGACGGCGGATTCCCTGCCTGGCTCGCCTGGCTCGGGATCGTCTCCAGCGTCGTGACCATGCTGCGCCCTGCGATCATCACGCACGTGCCCCTGTTCATTGCGTCGTTCCAGCCGACTTTTCTCTGGATCGCTGCGGTCTCCATCGTCCTCGTGCGATCGGACAGGGAAGTGCATGAGGAACTGGCTGGGCGCCAGCCCCCCACCCGCAATCTTGTGCAACCTGAAGGCGCACCCAGACACATGGCGCAACATGACAACCACGAACGACCGACCGCTCGCTGAACTGGCGAACTTCTGCGCCAGCTCACCCTCGACCCCACCAGGGGGCTATTAACCCCAAAACGCGAAACAGTCCGAACCCTGAGGGTTCGGACTGTCGCCGATGTCGTGAGACATCACATCGTGCGCGAGGGGGGATTTGAACCCCCACGCCCTTTCGGACACTGGCACCTGAAGCCAGCGCGTCTGCCGTTCCGCCACTCGCGCGCGCTCACAGTGTGAAGGAAGCAGGCCGAGAAATCCAACCCGGACCAGCCCTTCCCAACAGACAGAGAGCGCCACAGGTTAGCACCCTGCGGTTCGCCCCACCTTCTCCCGATACGATCGAGAGTCAAACACCAAGGAGGAGCCACCGTGGGACTGTTCGATCGCGTCGAGCGAACGCTCGAACGAGCCGTTCATGGTGTCTTCGCCAAGGCGTTCAAGGCTGAGGTCCAGCCAGTGGAGATCGCCTCGGCCATGCGTCGCGCCATGGATGACCGGGCGGCTGTGATCGGGCACGGTCGCACCTTCGTCCCCAACCTGTTCACCATCGAGCTGGCACCCACCGACTACGAACGCCTGACCGGCTTCTCCGAGGTGCTCACCGAAGAGCTCGTCGCCTCGGCCCAGGAGCATGCCGAGTCCCAGCGGTACCAGCCCGGTGGCCCAATACGGGTGGACTTCGTGTCCGCCGACGACCTCGAGACCGGCGTATTCCGGGTGCGCCCCTCCACGGCCAAGGGTGCCCCGCCCGCAACCCCTTCCTCCGCAAGCGCGCGGGCGCGTGCGACACCTGCCGCGACACCCAACCCGTCCAGCCCCCCGGCCGCTGCGCCTCTACCCGCCGCCGACTGGGCCTGGGCGCCGGGCGCCCAGGCAGAACAGCCGCCCGCGCCCCCGGCTGCTCGTCAAGAACCAGTCCCACCTGCACGCCCGCACGGCAACTCAGACCAACGGCCATGGTTCGATGTCGACGGTGACCGCTACCCCCTGCTCGGCCCGATCACGGTCCTCGGACGCGACAACACCGCCGACGTCATTCTGGACGACCCTGGGATCTCCAGGCGGCACACCGAGATTCGCGTGACCAGCGACGGCCCTCGCCTGGTGGCCACCATCCGCGACCTCGGTTCCACCAATGGCACGTTCGTCAATGGCGAGCGGATCACCAGCCACCAGCACCTGACCGACGGGGACCGCGTCAACGTGGGTCGGTCCACCTTGACCTACCGCGCGGAGCGCCGGTGATCTGCACAGATGAGTGAGCTCACCCTCACGGTCGTCCGACTCGGGCTCCTGGTCCTGCTGTGGATCTTCGTCTTCAGCATCGTGGGGGTTCTGCGTGGCGACCTCTACGGCACCAGGGTCCTGGCCCGACGCAGGTCGAAGGCGCCATCTCGCTCGGCGGGCGAACCAGTGGCCAAGCCCGCGCCGAGGATGAGACCGGCCGCGCCCAAGTCATCACGTGCCTCTGGCCGAAAGGTCCCTACGGCGCTGACGGTCACTGCGGGCTCCATGACCGGCACGTCGGTGTCCCTGACCGCGAACGGAATCCTGCTGGGTCGCAACCCGGAGTGCACCCTCGTGCTGGATGACGACTTCGCATCCGGTCGCCACGCCCGGATCTTTCGTCGCGACGGCAGCTGGTTCGTGGAGGACCTGGGCTCCACCAACGGAACCTTCCTTGGACCCAACAAGCTGACCGAGCCCCAGCCCGTAGAGGTTGGTTCGACGGTGCGGATCGGCAAGACCGTCTTCGAGCTGCGGAAGTAGGTGCCCTTGGCCATCGCGCTGCGCTATGCCGCCCGCTCGGACGTCGGACTGGTGCGACAGGTGAACCAGGACTCGGGGTATGCCGGTCCTCACCTGCTCGTCGTCGCCGACGGCATGGGCGGCCATGCCGCAGGCGACGTGGCCAGCTCGATCGCGATCGGCCAGATCGTGAGTCTGGATGGCGAGAGTCATGGCTCGGATGACGCCCTGGACATGCTCGCCAAGGCTGTCCAAAGAGCCAATACCGAGCTGAAGCAAGCAATCGGACGCCAACCCGAGCTGCAGGGCATGGGGACGACGGTCACGGCACTGTTGCGAACCGGGAGCACGATCGCCGTGGCACACATTGGCGACTCCCGCGCATACCTCCTGCGCGACGCAACCTTCACCCAGATCACCCATGACCACTCGTTCGTGCAGAGCCTGGTCGACGACGGCCGGATCACCGAGGAGGAGGCCGAGGGTCACCCCCAGCGCTCACTGGTCACACGGGTCCTCACCGGGCAGCACGATGACGAGCCCGACCTGGCTGTGCGCGAGGCGCGGATCGGCGACCGCTATCTGCTCTGCTCCGATGGCCTCTCAGGGTTCGTGGCCCGCGAGACCATCCAGGAGGTCCTCGAGCAGCGGATGCCACCGGGCAAGACGGCCGACCGTCTCGTTGAGCTGGCCATGCGAGCCGGCGCGCCTGACAACGTGACCTGCATCATCGGCGACGTCGTCGACCTGGACAAGGACCAGCCTCCGAAGACGGCCCAGGAGGTCGTGGGCGCAGCAGCCGAGCACCGGACCACCACCCGCGCGATACCTGTCACTCCGGCAGACAAGGCTGCCGCCCTGTCCCGCCAGGCTTCCGGCGCGGATGCCACCGAGGCCGGCGAAGCCGAGACGATGCGACTCGCCGAGCAGGGGCCGTCGTCTCATCGCCTGCGCTGGCTCAAGGGTCTTTCACTGGTTCTGGTCCTGGCCGTGCTGGTTGGTGGCGGCTATGCGGCATACGACTGGTCGCAGCGGCAGTACTTCGTGGGCGAGACCAACGGACACGTCGCGATCTACCAGGGTGTCTCCCAGAACTTCGGCCCGTGGACGCTCTCCCACGTCATCGACGAGAGCGACGTAGCGCTGAACGACCTGCCGGAGTTCTACCGCGGCAAGGTCGACTCGACAGTCAGCAGCGCCAACATCAAGGACGCGCGCCGGCTGGTGACCGACCTGCGAGCGCAGGCCCTCCAGTGCCAGGCGACCAGGGCCGCGGGCGGCACCTGCGGTTCATCACGCGGCACGCCAACCTCGCCCACCTC
>JBDTYK010000070.1:0-11627 GCA_040005715.1 Actinomycetota bacterium
TCTTGACCGCAGCCTTGGCCGGAGCGGCCTTCTTCACGGCAACCTTCTTCACGGCTACCTTCTTGGCCGGAGCGGCCTTCTTCACGGCAACCTTCTTGACGGCTACCTTCTTGGCCGGAGCCTTGGCCGGAGCGGCCTTCTTGACTGACTTCTTCACGGTGACCTTCTTCACGGAGGCGCCAGTGCTGGCCGAAGCCCGGGCACCGGCGGCAGTGGCCTTGGGGAGCTGACGCGGGTCGGCGACATACGTGCGGAATGCCGTGCCGGCCTTGAACTTGGGAACAGCGGTCTTCTTGATCTTGACGGTAGCGCCGGTACGCGGGTTACGGCCGGTGCGGGCCGCTCGTGCAGCGCGCTCGAACGTGCCGAAGCCGGTGATGCCCACCTTCTGGTTCTTGGCGACCGTACGAATGATGACGTCCAGCACTGCTTCGAGAGCGTCGGCCGCGGCCTTCTTGCCACCGAGACGACCCTCAATGGCGGCGATCAGTTGTCCCTTGTTCACGTTTCCCCTCCTGAGGAAAATGTTCACCAGGCTCCTTGCCCGGCGAAACTGGGCGGCCGGGCCACCGCCCGACTTGAGGATGAGGCTAGGGCTACAACCAGCCAGAGTCCACCACCGGGGCATCTCGGAATCGTTGTGTCGCAACGTCTTTGGGATGGCTTCTTCCACCGGCTCTGGCCTCCCCCGAGTTGCCTCCAACAACGCCGATAGGGGATTCGCAAGCAGCCACAACTCATCCATTTGCGACGAATACCACTATTTAGCAACGCTACTCGTCAGGGCAGGAGCGCAAAGAGCCGCCGCGCACCGATGGAGAAAGGACGACCCGGCTCACCTTGCCAGACGTTCCTGGAGCCTCTGCATAGACGGGACGACGTCGCCTGAAAAAAGTAGCGGCAAGAAGCCCATCGGGGCCAGAAATGGAGGTCAGGCGTCGAGGGTGACGGGTCGATAGCTGGGCCGACTGGCTTCGAACGCGGTGACTTCAGCCTCGTGACGCAGGGTCAGACCTATGTCATCCAACCCCTCGAGCAACCGCCAGCGGGTGTAGTCATCCACCTCAAAAGCCACCACGACGGCCTCCTTGGAAGCCCCCCTGGCGGTGATCGTCCTTGACTGGAGGTCAACCGTGAGCTCGGTGCCCGGCTCGTCCTCCAGGAGCTTCCAGAGCAGTTCGACATCCTGCTGGCTCGACTGTGCCGTAAGGAGTCCCTGCTTTCCGCTGTTCCCCCGGAAGATGTCGGCAAAACGCGAAGAGATGACCACCCGGAACCCGTAGTTCATCAGTGCCCAGACCGCGTGCTCGCGAGATGACCCCGTCCCGAAGTCGGGACCGGCGACCAGGACCGACCCCTCGGCATACAACGGGTTGTTGAGGACGAATGTCTCGTCCTTGCGCCACGCGGCGAAGAGGCCATCCTCGAAACCCGTTCGCGTCACCCGCTTGAGGTACTCGGCCGGGATGATCTGGTCCGTGTCGACGTTGCTGCGACGCAGCGGCACACCGATGCCGGTGAAGTTCGTGAACTTGTCCATGGGCTCTTCCTCGGTTCTGTTTTGGCTGCGTCAGAGGTCAGCGGGGCTTGACAGGGTGCCGCGTACTGCGGTGGCCGCCGCCACAAGTGGGCTCACCAGGTGGGTTCGACCGCCCTTGCCCTGGCGACCTTCGAAGTTGCGGTTTGACGTGGACGCGCTGCGCTCGCCGGGGGAGAGCTGATCGGGGTTCATCCCCAGGCACATCGAGCACCCAGCCAGGCGCCACTCCGCACCAGCGTCGCTGAAGACCTTGTCCAGGCCCTCGGTCTCGGCCTGTAGTCGAACCCTTGTCGAACCGGGAACCACGAGCATCCGCACCCCCTGCGCGACCTGGTGGCCCTTGATAACAGCCGCTGCCGCGCGCAGGTCCTCGATCCGGCCGTTGGTGCATGAGCCGACGAACACCGTGTCAACATGGATCTCGCGCAGTGGCGTGCCCGCTGTGAGGCCCATGTACGCCAGAGCACGCTTTGCGCTGGCCACATCGGACTCGTCGACGAAGGACTCGGGGTCGGGGACGCTCGCTGACAACGGCAGGCCCTGACCGGGGTTGGTCCCCCACGTGACGAACGGCGCCAGCCCGGCTGCGTCCACGTGGATCTCGGCATCAAAGACGGCGTCGTCCTCGCTTCGAAGCGTCGACCATGCGGCTACGGCCGTTTCCCACTCTGCCCCGGTCGGGGCATGAGGTCGGCCCTGAAGATAGTCAAATGTGGTCTGGTCCGGAGCGATCATCCCTGCGCGCGCTCCTGCTTCGATGGACATGTTGCACACCGTCATTCGAGCTTCCATCGAAAGTGCCTCGATCGCGGTGCCCCGGAACTCGATCACGTATCCCTGACCGCCGGCAGTGCCGATCCTGGCTATGACCGCCAGGACGATGTCCTTGGCACTGACACCATCAGGCAGCTGACCGTCGACGGTGACCGCAAGAGTCCGGAAGGGGTTGAGCGGCAACGACTGCGTGGCCAGCACATGTTCGACCTCACTGGTACCGATTCCGAAGGCCAGCGCCCCGAATGCGCCATGGGTGGATGTGTGGCTGTCTCCGCACACGATGGTCATCCCGGGCTGTGTCAGGCCGAGCTGCGGGCCGACGACATGGACGATGCCCTGGTCGACGTCCCCCATCGGATAGAGCTTGACGCCGAACTCAGCGCAGTTGCGTCGGAGCGTCTCGACCTGGGTCCTGCTCACCGGGTCGGTGATAGGACCAGGAGTCGTTGGCACGTTGTGATCCTCGGTGGCCAGCGTCAGATCTGGGCGGCGGACAGGGCGTCCTGCAAGTCGCAACCCGTCAAAAGCCTGGGGGCTGGTCACCTCGTGGAGCAGATGCAGGTCGATATAGAGGAGGTCTGGCTCACCTTCGGCCCGACGCACCAGGTGCGCGTCCCAAACCTTTTCGGCCAAAGTACCTGCCATGACGAGCTCCTTCGTGATCCGCGGATGAGTCCCTGTCGAATCTGCATATCCGGGTGAGAGAGTTTCGAGGTTCGCGCAAATAACCACCGGATGACCTTGCGTCTCAGGCTCTGAGACGCCAATATCAACGAATGGACAATACTAGCGGAGTCGGCGTTCTCGACAAGGCCGCGATCGTGTTGGGCGCCCTCGAGGCCGGACCCTCCACCTTGGCACAGCTCGTAGCTGCCACTGGACTGGCCCGTCCCACCGCACATCGTCTTGCGGTGGCCCTCGAGCACCATCGCCTCGTGTCCCGTGACATGCAAGGTCGTTTCGTCCTGGGTCCTCGTCTCGCCGAGCTTGCCTCAGCCGCCGGTGAAGACCGCCTACTCGCCGCAGCGGGCCCTGTCCTGGGGGCACTTCGTGACCACACCCACGAGAGCGCCCAGCTGTTCCGGCGTCAGGGAGACCAGCGCATCTGTGTCTCAGCCGCCGAGCGCCCGATGGGTCTGCGCGACACGATCCCGGTCGGCGCAAGCCTTTCGATGCTCGCAGGTTCGGCCGCCCAGGTCCTCCTCGCCTGGGAGGAGCCTGACCGGATGCACCGCGGGCTACATGGAGCAAAGTTCACCGCGACCACCTTGTCAGGAGTACGGCGGCGGGGATGGGCGCAGAGCGTGAGTGAGCGCGAGTTCGGCGTCGCCTCGGTGTCCGCGCCGGTTCGCGGGCCGTCCGGGCGCGTCGTGGCTGCAGTGTCGATCTCCGGCGCCATAGAGCGCGTCTCCCGCCAACCCGGTCGCCTGCACGCCGCAACCGTGGTCGCCGGGGCAAACAAGCTCACCGAGATCCTGTCCAGGACACTGGCTCCTCAAGCCTCCTGAGCAGCGTGTCCGCGCCCCAGATGTCCTGAAGCAGCTCCTCGCGCGAGCAGATGTGGTTTCTCCATCGCATGAGGCGGCTTAGCAGGTCAAACTCGCGCACCGTCAGGCACACTGGTCCGCGCGACGTGACGCCCTGCTGCGACGAAGATCGAGCTGTACACCCGCGCCACGTTCGAGCGCCTGGACCCGCGCCGAGATCTCGTGGACGGCGGTCAGCACGATGACCAACGGGCTGGACTGGCGAGCCTTCACGGCGGTGAGGACGTCAAGCCCATCGCGTCGTGGCATGACCAGGTCAAGCATGACCAGGTCGAGATCTCGAGAGCCAACCACGTCCATCGCCGCGTGACAGTCACCAGCAGTTCGGCGAAACAGACGCATTCTCATGTCCTCGCCCCGGTCCGGGTAAGCACGGAGTGGCAACGCTTGCTCACGAGCCATAGCGAGTAGACAGGGGTGGTGAGCAGCCAACGCCGCCATCGCCCGCACCCCGGCGAACCGCGGCTGCCCGCAGCCCTGGCCGTGCTCCTCGCCATCGCCCTCTACGCCGCCTTGCCTCAGCGACTACTCCTGGGACCCCGCTTGGCCGTGCCGCTGTTGGAAGCCGCACTCTTCGTGCCCCTGGTGATCGCCAACCCCCGGCGGATGACCCGAGAGAACCGCTGGCTGAGGACCCTGTCCATTGCGCTGGTCCTGCTGATTGCCGCCACCAACGCCGGCTCGCTGGCCCTCTTGGTCCGAGCACTCGTCAGCGGCGCCGCAAACCAGGGGACGGAGCTCTTGCTGGCCGCAGGCGGCGTCTGGATGACCAACATCCTCGTCTTCGCCCTCGCCTTCTGGGAGCTCGATCGCGGCGGCCCCGTAGTGCGGGCGCACACTCCCAGACCCCGGCTGCCCACTGCCGATTTTCGCTTCCCCCAGGACGAGGACCACGACGCCATCAACGAAGTCGCCGCCCGCTCGGCAGCAAAGTCCGGATGGGTCCCCGGATTCATCGACTACTTCTATGTGTCGCTCACCAACTCCTCTGCCTTTAGTCCCACCGACACCATGCCGCTGTCGCCGCGTGCCAAACTGCTGATGGCAGTCGAGTCAGTGTCGGCCCTCATGCTCTCGGTCCTGGTCATCTCACGGGGCATCAGCCTGCTCAAATGAACATCATTAAGGTGCAGCGCTCCCTTCTGAGACCATCCGCAGCCCGCAGCCCGCAGCCCGCGGCGTCAGACTCAGACGCGCGCGTACCGGGCCCGGGCGAAACTGTAGACACCGTAGAGGGCGATACCCAGAGCGACTGCGCTCAGGAGCCAGGGCCCAAACGGCTGCTGGCGCAGGTGCGCAGCGCCCCGTCCAGGCCGGTGGCCTAGCGCGCTGAGTTCTGCGCCGCCGCCGTTAGGAACAGGACCCTGACCACAGCCAGGACGATGCCCTGGCGATGTACCCGACCACTCCGGCGCGGGTGGCGATCATGCCTGGGTGCTCCCTGAGGTCCCGCAGGAACCTCTTGGTCCAGCCCTTGACCCCGTTGCTCCGCAGGAGCCGCCCTTGATACAGGCACAGGTCAGCGTTGTCCTCGCTCAGGAGGAGCGGGGCATTGGTCGGCATGGCAAGCTGCCCGCGTTGGAGTCAAACAAGAAGAGGCCCAGCGAGCTGCGGATCAGCAGGCCACCGCTGGCGAAACGGAGCTGTCGTGTGACTGGAGTGCTGACTGGTCCGCGCCAAGTGAGCGCTCTGCCGCCCGAGGTCGGCCTAGACGAGACGCCGCCGACCGGGTGAGCGGGCGGACGAGCCGAGCGGCCCCTGAGGTCGCCCATCGTCCCCTGGAGCCAGGCCACCTTGACAGGTGGGACAGTAGAAGAAAGCGCGGTGCTGGGGAGGCACGCCGATCACGCTCACCCGGACCGCGTCGCCGCAGCGCCGACAAGGCCGGCCGGACCGGCCGTGAACGTAGCTCGTCTCTCCGTGGCGCAGCACTCCAGTCGTGCTTTGGATCGCGTTGTGCCGGTTAACGTCGAGGAGTCTATGGACCCGCTCGACGACCCGACGGACCTGGGCACTCGCCAGACTTGCCGCGAGGAGCCACGGGCTCAGCCGCTGGAGGAAGAGAGCCTCACTGGCGTAGAGCGTTCCGACGCCGGCGAGATTGTGCTGGTCCAGCAGGGCCGAACCGATCGTGGCCCTGCTTGAAGCGATCCGGCTGGCTGCCTCGGCGGCATCCCAGTCCGTGCCGAGGACGTCGGGGCCGAGGTGCCCGAAGAAGCGCTCCTCGTTGCGGGTGTCGAGCAGGTGCATTTCGCCGAGCCGAATGCCCAGCGCGGTCCATCGTTCTGTGGACACCAGGGCGCGCAGCCGAGGGTTGTAAAGCGTACGGTTCGCCAGCCCTTCGGTGGCCGCGACCCTCCACTGGCCCTCCATTCGCAGATGGGAGTGGAGGGTGAGACCGGAATCGAGACGATGGAGAAGGTTCTTCCCACGCGACGCGACCTCCAGGGTGCGCATACCTCGCAGGTCGGCTGTCGAGAGTCCGGGCCAGCGCAGATCCGCGCTGATGACAACCTCGCCTGCCAAAACCTCGCTGAGTCGACGGGCGGTGCGCCAGATTGTGTCACCTTCAGACATCGGCGCGGACAATCATGCCGGCATCCACGATGGGTACATGAGGCTCATCTGCCTCCGGTACCCGACGCCATACTTCTCTAAACAGCCCACCATGTCGTCCCAGTTCGCTGAGCAGATCAAACGGGGCCGATAGCCAAGATAAGTGAGCGGTTCAGTGCGGCGGTCCGCCGCTTTACCCGCGACCAGATCGTGCCCTGGGTCGACCAACTGGCTCACCCGATGACGGCGTCCACGGCCTTTTTCAGCGCGCTGGGCTGAGCCGGGCTACGGGGGGCGGTCTTCCTGGCAGCGAGCATTCGCGCGCCGATGTCCTGGAGTGTGGCCCGTGAGAGGCCCTTGCGGACCTTGGGAAACCACTCCTCTTCCTCCTCGTCCATGTGGTGAGTGACGTTCTCGATCAGGACCGCGACTTTGGCGTCGAAGCGCTCGGCGTCAGGGGCCATGGCGTAAAGCTCCATGCACAGCACGTCAGCGACGTGGTGCTCCTCGTAGGACTCCAGGATCTCGTCCTCTAGCTCGGGCATGCGCTTGCGCACATCGGGGTACATGACTTCGTTCTCGAGGAAAGTGTGTACTGTCAGCTCCTCGATGATGCGGGTCGCGATCTTCCCTTTGGCGATGGTGGCGTTCGCGCCAGCACCCTGGAAGTCACGGAAGAGCTTGCGGATCTCCTGGTGGTCGTTCTTGAGGGCGACGATGGCGTCGGTGGACATGGGAATCCTCTCGGGATGATTCGAACTTTCGGTCCATCAGCGGGGGGCAGGACTAGCGCAATGCCTGCTCTTACCAAGGCGCAGATCAGCAGCGACCCAAGTCAGCCGCCGAACTGACTGGCGAAGAAGAAGACAGGCCGCCGCTAAAGGAGAGTGCGTGCGGTCGGCACCTGGGCGTCAACCGTTGAAGGCGTCCTTGACCTTCTCGCCGGCCTGCTTGAGGTTGGCACCGGCCTGCTCGGACTTGCCCTCGGCTTCGAGGCGCTCGTTGTCGCTCACCTTCCCCGCGGTCTCCTTGACCTTGCCCTTGGCGTCCTGCGCTGCGTTCTTGGCCTTGTCGGTGGCGCTCATAGTTTTGCCTTTCGATGTGGCTGGTCCGGCCTGATCGGCTGCGTCGCCGCGCCGGTGGCCCACTAAGCCACTGCCCGGATTCGACGCGATCAGGAACACGTCATGCCCACCACAGCGGGAACCAAACCCTCACCGGCAGAAGTGAACCCACGGGATCTTGCTGCCGACTTCTTGCCCTGCGCCAGAGGGGCGGAGGGAGGGACATGCGTTTGAGAGCCGAGAAGCGGATGCGTTTGGACGAGGCGGCGAGGGGTACCACTGGCACTGGCGCCGGTTGCATCTATCGGGCGCGAGCGGGGCCATGTCGGCGAAGGCGCGCATGAAAGGAAGGACGGACCCAATGACTACAGAACTCTTCGACACACCAGAGAGAACAGCCAACGGCTCATCAGGGACCGTGGGAGACACAGGTCGGAAGTCTCCTGATGATCCTGTGAGCGGGCAGGGCACCACCCAGACCGCGAAGGAGCAGGCTCGGGAAGTCGCCCATGAGGGGACGGTGGCCGGCACGCACGTCGCGTCCGTGGCCACCGAGCAAGTCAAGGACGTTGCATCCGAAGCCGGGCATCAGGCCAAGCGGCTGCTCGACCAAGCCAGGTCCGAACTGATCGATCACGCTGCCAGCCAGCAGAACCGTTTGGCCGAACAACTGCATTCCCTTAGCCACGAGCTGGGCTCGATGGCCCGCACATCCCCCCAGGACGGGCTTGCCACCGACCTAGCCCAACAGGCCTCACGCCAGGTAGGCACCATGGCCCACTGGCTCTCCCAGCGTGAGCCTGGGTCGCTGGTGGGCGAGCTGAAGGATTTCGCCCGCAACAAGCCGGGCACGTTCCTTGCTGTAGCGGCCGGGATCGGACTGGTCGCCGGGCGGTTGACTCGGGGGGTCAAAGCTGGCCCCCCCCAGGACTCGGCGGCGGGAACCCTCTCGGCCTCCCCGGCCCAGGCGAACATCTCAGCGCAGGTGTGGTCCTCCCCTGCGTCAACATCGATGCCACAAGCGGTTGTCGATGACTACCCGACCGGGAGCGAGAGGCCCTACCCCGGCAACGACGAGCTCGAGAAGTTCACTGCTGCCGGCAACGGGAACACGCCATGAGCGCGGAAGCGTCCTTCCGGCCGGTGGAGGAGCCTGAACACGGCGGGTCGCTGTCCTCGGTGGGTGAACTTCTGGGCGAGATCAGCGAAGACATCTCCACCCTGATGCGCCAAGAAGTCGAGCTTGCCAAGACCGAGCTGCGTCAGTCGGCGAGCAACGCCAGCAAGGCAGGGGGCATGCTCGGCGGCGCCGCAGTGGCCGCCCACATGGTGTTGTTGTTCGCCTCGGTGGCCCTGTGGTGGGCCCTGGGCGCCAGTATCGGCCGCGGCTGGTCGGCCCTGGTCGTTGCCCTGGTCTGGGCGCTGATCGCCGCCGTGCTGGCGGCGGTGGGCCGCACCCAGCTCAAGGCGGTCACCGGGATGCCGCAGACCACTGAGACAGCAAAGAGAATCCCTGACGCACTCAAAGGAAAGTGAGGACATTCGATGAGTAGCAACCCTGAACAGATCAAAGCCGACATTGAGGTAACCCGTGCCGGGCTCAGCAAGAACGTCGACGCCTTGGCCGAGACCATCCGCCCCGGCAACATGGCCGCCAGGCAGAAGGACAAGATCACCGCGGCCGTATTCGGTTCCACGGACAAAGCCACATCGGCTGTCTTCGGTGCTAAAGACACCGTCTTGGACACAGTCGATCAGGCGCAGTCATCAACCGGGGAGGCGCTGTCGGCAGTACCCCAGGTGGCACGCCAGAGCGCCCAGGGCAACCCGCTGGCCGCGGGGCTGATCGCTGTCGGCATCGGATGGCTGGCGGGCTCACTGCTCCCGGCCACCCGGGTTGAGCGTCGGGCGGCCGACACCCTCAAGGAGAAGACGGCCCCAGTGGTGGAGGAAGTCTCGGAAATGGCCAAACGGAGCGCCCAGAACCTGCAGGAACCGGCGAAGGAAGCCCTCGCCGAGGTAAAGAGCACAGGCGTCGAAGCAGTCCAGACGCTCAAGGAAGAGGCCAGCTCGACTCTCTCTGACGTCACAGACACGGCCAAGGAGGGCGCTGCGAGCGTCCAGCAGGCGAGCGCATCAAACTGACCGCGGCCTACCCTTACTCGACAGTCAGGTATGGCCCGGTCTCTGGAACAGCGAATCTGCTCAACGGGGGAACTCACCCACGGATGGTGTTGAGCCAAACAGGTCCGGGTGCCAGGCATGCTCGGCTGATCGCGATCCCGGGAGCCGCCGACCCGGTGGTCCAGGGTCCCTCGTCGGATTGAAGGGAGATTCATGCCCGCAGAAGAGTTCGGCGGACCAGAGACTGAGGCTGAGCACCGTCCAGAAACCCAAAGGATCGTGCAACAGGAGATGCACTCCAAGCGTAGGTCTGTGAAAGCGCCTGGGCTGACGGATCACAGGGGGTTTCTCGACTGGATGTTCCGCAGCCGCGCGGACGGTCGGATCACGCTGGTACAGCTGCCCAACTGGCCACTCGGGGTGTGGCTGCTGGCTTCGGTGGTGATGTGGCTGGCCCACCCAAAGGGCCTGGTAGGCGGTTCCCTGTTCGTCCTCGCGTCGGCGGCTCTTACGCTGTGGGCGGGAGACGAGGTGCTACGTGGGGTGAACCCTTTCCGCCGCCTCATGGGCGCCGCCGTGCTCGTTTGGCTCGTGTTCTCCCTGGTGACACCCCTGACAGCCTGAACCGTCCCTTGGCCGAGAATCGGACCGATACGACGCATCTGGCCCGGTGTGGCGCTCAGCGCACTTCGCGCCCTGTCTCTAGGTGGCCACGGCCGAACTGGGGGCCAAGCCGCCCCTGAGGGTCGCGGTTTAGGCGGGACCGAACAGGGCCGGGTTGCAGCAGACAGGCGACCACCCGAAGGCCCCGTTTGGGGCCAACAGCGCGCGACACGAGACCGGTGATCGGTTCAGGACGGAAGTGAAGCTCAGCTGAGGATTCGATGAGTGTGTCAGCCGGGACTGGGGACTGGGACGGTACACGACGGGAGGCGCGGTCGCTCACGGCCGGCTCACACCGACGGTCCGACGGCGCGGCGCCTTCGACCACGGCGAGTAAGCGCCTCCCCCTTGCGGAGGGCTCGGGTGACCCTCGTCTGGCCATGGCGACGCTCCATCCGTGCAGCGATCTGCCCTGTCCCATAGGACACTGCCGGAGCAAGTATCACCAGCAGAAGCCAGCGGCGAAATCGGGTGCTCAGGAAGACCCACATGGCAGTTTCCCATTCTGCGAGGATGGTCGCGCTCTTGATTCATAATTCACGCGAAGGTCAAATAGCCCACCCCCTCGCGCCACCAAACGAGGCCGTGACCTTTCAGAACGCACGCGTCCCGCAAGACCTCTACCTGCTGGTCGACTTCGAATGCGACGACCGGCGCCTAGTCACTCGAAACAGAAGCGACGTGTGTACCCACCTCTCCTGCAGCCCGGGCCACGGTTGCCGACCATGTCGGCGATCTCTCTGCCTGGCCAAACTTCTCTGGTGACATGACTCACCTCGTTTCGTTCATGTGATCGACCCGCTTCACCCGGTGCACCCAAGATGCGACCGGGTGATACCGGCGTGATATCCCATTTCCACGTACTCAAACGCTTAGCAAAATCCTGCCACGCAGAAACCGGATCTTGAAAGACCTGGAGGGAGGGAGGTGTTTAGTCAGATCTGTGGGGGGTCACGAGGCTGTTCTCGTAGACGTGGATGACGGCTTGCACGCTGTCGCGAATGCCGAGATTCTGGAGGATACGGGCTACGTGACTCTTGGCTGTCGCTTCGCTGATCACGAGCCGCCTGCAGATCTCGGGGTGGTTCGTCCTCTTCGGAGCGGTCTGGGGAGTATCCCTGTCGCCAAGAGGCCGGCGGCATCACGATTCTGCTGCTCTCGGTGGCCTTGCCCGGCATCCTGTGCCGTGCTCTTCCACGATCAGCCGTGCTCTTCCACGATCACTAGCCTGATCCGCGTTCGCTGGCTGAGAAAATACCAAACCCAATGGAAACAAAGGGGTTTGGAGTGGTAGCCCCGACGGGATTCGAACCCGTGCTACCGCCTTGAGAGGGCGATCAGGCTATCGTTGGCAAT
>JBDTYK010000071.1:0-11625 GCA_040005715.1 Actinomycetota bacterium
ATCGATTCGAACATTTGTCCAGTCTAAATGAAGGCACTGACAACCGAACATCGCAGAGACCAGATCAAGCAGGCGCATCGTTCAGCTTCGATGACCGGGTCGGACGCGCCATGACATTCCCTGCAAACAAAAGGGTCTGGTGCAATCAGACCCGGCTCCACAGCGCCCGGGGCGAGGACGCTACGGCGCCGTCATACTAAGGATTCTCCAACCGTCAGGGACGTAGCCCACAGTGAAAACTGACGGTCCGACGGTCTCCTGGTTGTGGGTGAGCTTTCGCCCGTCCGGATGACCGGTCGTGTACGCGGGTGTCACGATCGTGGCCCGGATCCGCGCGGTGTCAGACGTGCCATCCAGGTAGGCCACATCCTTGACGACGAACCCGAGACCAAGGTACGTAGCCCCGTTCCTCAGAGCAGCCGCGATGTTCGACCGGTCAAGAGCAGCCTTTGGCGCATCAGGTGCATAGACCAGATCCAGCAGACCGGGGTCTCGCGCCGCGTAGGCGAGTGCACGTGCGTCAGCCAAAGCCTGCAACAGCTCCATCGCCGCCAGCTTCGGTGAGCTGCGCACCGTCACCACGTCCGTGACCTTCTGAGGGACGGCTGCGCCCCGCGCCCTCTGGCCCCCGACGAGCTCCGGCACCCGAACCGCTGACCGGGCCGCAAGCGAGCCAGTAGCCTCCGGGTGCAATCGCCAGAACAGTGTCGCGCCGCTCACAAGGGCCAGGGCGACGACGAGAGCCATGATCACGACGGTGAGAGCAGTGCGATGGCCCTTCCTGTTCCTCGCCTGCGGCCGGGGAGAAGCGGGCACGGCCGCTAGGCGAATTCGGCGGGTGATCTCAGCTGCCGGGTCCGATGGCGACTCCATTCGGACCGGCTCTGCCCGAGATGCGTCGAACACCTCGGTCGCGACCATTCCTGCTGAGGGTCGGACCCCCGGGTCAGTGCAGAGACAGGAGGTGAGGACCTGGACCAGCCTGGGCGGCGTTTCAGGTCCTAGCGTCAAGGTCGCGCCCTCCGCTGCAGGCACCGGAGAGACACCCGCAAGGCAGAACCAGCCGATTGCGGCCATGGCGTACACATCGGAAGCCGGCGAAGGCGCCGCACCTCCAGCAACCTCAGGTGCAACGAAGCCCGAGGCCTCGCCGCGCGCGCCATTGCGACGACCCAAGAGACCAATGGCTCCGATGGCAATCATCTGCGGCCTGCCGTCACCACTGAAGAGAACCGTCTCTGGCGTCAGGTCCCCGTGGACCATCCCGGCAGTGTGCAGCTCGGCCAGGGCGCCGAACAGCGGGGCAACTGTCGTGATGGTCTCGCCAGGAGACAGCGCCCCCCTCGCACCAAGGACTTGAGCCAGGCTCCCACCTTCGAGCTCGTCGAAGACCAGCGCCAGCGTGCCGTCGGCGAGAGCGAGGGCATCATGTTGGCGAACCAGATGCTCGTTGCCGATCCGCTGAACCGCCCTCATCAGGCGGTGGGCATGAGACCGCGCCTCGGCCACGTCAGGCACCCTGAGGATCTTGATCACGACCCGGCGATCGTCGTGGATTCGCACCGCAGACCACGTCGACGTGGACGTCCGCCCTGACGTACCCGAGCCCAGGTCGCCGGTCACGGTGAAGCCAGGCACGTGTGGGTGTGCTGAGATGGCGACCCCCTAGGGTTTCGACATGGCTACCGATGCGCCGACGATCCTCGCAACATCTGGGGGCTACCGGGATCACGACCGGCTGCGATTTCAGTTCGCCGACCTGCTCCACTATGCCGTTGATCTGTCCGGTGCCTCCGGAGTTGTCCCCAGGGTGTGCAACGTGAGCACCGCCTCAGGTGACGACCCCCGGTTCCAGATGGACATGTCCGAAGCAGGACGGGTCGCAGGCTTCAACGTGACCCATCTGAGCCTGTTCTCGATGCCGAACCTGGCCGACATCGAGGGACATCTCATGAACCAGGACGTGGTGTGGGTCAACGGTGGTTCGGTGGCCAACCTCCTGGCCGTATGGCGGGTGCATGGCCTCGATGAGATCCTGCGCCGCGTCTGGGCTGCGGGGGTTGTCCTCGCCGGCGTCTCGGCCGGCTCGATCTGCTGGTACGAAGGCGGCACCACCGACTCATTCGGCCCCGAGCTGCGTCCCGTGACAAATGGTCTGGGGTTCCTCCCTTTTGCCAACGGGGTCCACTACGACAGTGAGGCGGGACGCCGCCCACTGGTTCACCGTCTCGTTGCCGACGGCACGCTCGGCGTCACCCATTGCACCGATGATGGGGTCGGGATGCTTTACCGCGGAACCGAGTTCGTCGAGGCGGTCACTGAGAAGGAGGGCAAGGGTGCCTACATCGTCAGACGCGATGGAGACGGCGTACTTGAGGAACGACTCGAGACTCGACTCCTCGGCCGGCGAGCACCCCGGGCGCCTGACCCGGTTGCAAAGTCAGTGACCTGGCAGCGCTGACGGCGTCGCCTGCCATGACAACGATGGCAAACTGCCGGCGCCGACCCGGCCAACCGGCTCAGGGGTGACCGGGCGTCCGGACCTGCTCCACCCCTCCCCCGGAGGCGCTGACCCGCGCGGCATCGATGACGGCGAGGGTGTGGACCGCGTCGTACGGATCAACGGGCATGGCGGCCTGAGGATCCCGTGTGGCAAGCGCCCTTGCGACCCCGCGATAGAAGTCGACCTGCCCCGCCGGTGGTCTGCTCACGGGCGAGCGCTCCTCCCCGGCGTAGACCCACCCGCAGTGCCCGGCGTCGGGGTTTGCGAGATCGGGGTAGATGTCCGCACCATCGTCCTCGAACGCGTTGAGCAGGAACGCACCCTTGCGTCCGAGGATCCGCACCCGTGGTCCGGGGGCGGCCGAGACGGACGTCGCACCGAGGTGCGACACCACGCCAGAGGTATGCCGGCACGCGAGGAAGGCGTCGTCCTCGGCCACCGTGGTTCGTGCTTCGAGCTCGGCGTAGACAGTTTCGATCGGCCCGAAGAGGTCGACGGCTGCGTCGATCATGTGGCTGAGCAGATCTAGCAGGATCCCGCCACCGTCAGCTGCCAGTGCATTCTCGCGCCACCGGTTCTTGGGTATGGGACGCCAACGTTCCCAACGGAACTCATGGCGGAAAACCTCGCCCAGCTCTCCAGACCGCACTGTCTCTCGCGCGGCGACGTGTTCGGCGTCGAATCGTCTGTTCTGAAAAACGGTCAGGGGCACACCGGCCGTTCGTGCCGCCCGAACAACGTCCCAAGCCTGCCCGGCATCAGTGGCCAGCGGCTTGTCCACGACCACGGCGACCCCGGCGTCGATGCACCGGCGGGCCTGTTGGGCGTGGAGGCCACTGGGTGTGGCAAGAACCACGAGGTCGAGACCATCCACTCCCAGCAACGCATCGAGATCCGCCACCACTCTGGCGTCTGGCACCTCGGCGCGTACTTGCTCCGAGCGTTGCGGATCCGCGGTCGCGACGGCGGCTATGGCCACCCCGCCAAGCTTCAGCAGTGGCGTATGGATGCCCCGGCCAGAGGAGCCATACCCGGCCAGACCCACGGCGATCGCGGGTGCGCCGCTCATCGGGACCGCACTCGTTGCAACATCGTCACGCAGACCCGGCTGGGTCGTGGCCATCCGGCGGCTTCTGCCCCAGCCGGCTGGGCCACCAGATGCGTCTGCCGATGTCATGGGCGAATGCCGGGACCAACAAGGAACGGACGACCATCGTGTCCAGCAGAACGCCGAACGCAACGATGAAGGCGATCTGGACCAGGAAGACGAGCGGGATAACCGACAACGCCGAGAACGTCGCCGCGAGAACGATGCCCGCGCTCGTGATGACCCCACCCGTCACCGCCAGCGCGACCAGGATCCCCGGTCTCGTGCCCCGCTGACGTGCCTCCTCCCGGGCACGGGTCATCAGGAAGATCGAGTAGTCGACACCCAGTGCCACCAGGAACACGAAGGCATACAGCGGCGTCGCCGGATCGGAGCCGGAGAAGCCGAAGACGTGGTTGAACACGAGTGCAGCCACGCCCAGGGTCGCTGCGAACGAGATGACGTTGGCGACGACCAGCACCAACGGCGCGACCAGCGAACGCAGCAGGAGCATCAGGACCAGGAACACCACGGCCAGGATCGCGGGAATGATCACCCGCAGGTCGCGCTCGCTGGCATGCCGGACGTCAAGGTTGATTGCGGTGCTGCCCCCGACCAGAACATCGGGACCAACCCGGTCGAGGCGGGAACGCAGCGTCTCGACCACACTTTCGGCAGCCGGGCTGTCAGCCGCGGGGGTCAACGTCGCCTGGATGAGGACGTCGCCGTCCACGACCTTTGGTGGCACCCCTGGTGTCTGCCCGATGAACGCCGTTGAGACACCACCAACCGACTTCACCGCGACCAGGGCCTGCTCGGCCTTCGGCTGGGCAACGACGATCTGAACTGGTGACCCCGACCCCGCCGGGAAGTGCCTCGCCAGCACGTCCTGACCGGTCACGGACTCAACCTTGTTGAGGAAGACCTGCGACTGGGTGATCCCTCCAGCCTTCAGGGTCGGGGCGAAGGCGGCGCACGCCAGCAGAGCCACCAGCGCGAGGACCCATGTGCGACGCGGGTGACGACCGACCAGCCCGGCAACGCGACCCCAGATGCCGCGACGCCCGACTGAGCTCTCGGCGTGAACGTGGTCGACCCTTGGGACGATCGGCCAGAAGATGCGCCGCCCGAACAACAGGAGCACTGCCGGCAGGAAGGTGAGCGAGGCCACCAACGCACCCGCGATGCCCAGCGCCCCGATGGGGCCAAGGCCGCGCGTACTGCCTAGCTGGGACAGCAACAGGCACAGCAGACCGAGGATCACGGTGGCCGCGCTCGCCGCGATCGGCTCGACAGAGGCGCGCCAGGCCACCCGCATGGCCACCCACTTGCTCTGGTGTTGGTGCAGCTCCTCGCGATAACGCGAGACCAGCAACAGCGAGTAGTCCGTGGCGGCGCCGACGACCAGGATCGACAGGATCCCCTGGCTCTGCCCGTTGAGCCCGATGACGTCGTTCTTGGCCAGGGGGTAGATCACCATCGCGGCAGCCGCCAGGCCGAACGTCGCGGTGAACAACACCGTGATGGGCAGGATCGGGCTCCTGTAGACCACCAGGAGGATGAAGAACACCACCCCGAGAGCGACCAACAACAGGATGCCGTCAATACCGGCGAACGCAGTCACGAAGTCGGCGAGGACTCCACCAGGGCCAGTGACGTAGACACCAAGGCCTTGCGGCTTCAGCTTGGTGTCAGCCGAGGCCCGAAGGGCCTTCGCACCCTCGAACAGCGGGCTCGAGCCGCCAATCGTCTCTGAAGCCTTCTTGCTGTTGAGCAGGACCGGCACCAGCAGGGCTTTGCCGTCCTGGCTCGGAATGGCCGTGGTCGGTGTCTGGGCGAGGTAAGTCCCCAGTGAGTAGCCCTTGATATCGAAGGGCAGGGACGCAATACCGGCCATGAAGTCTTTGACGGCAGCTGCGTCCGAGGGCTTCAGGCCCGCCCCGCGCTCAATTACCACGAAATACGGCAAGGTGTCTGTCGAGCTGAACTTCGCGGCCAGCTTGCCCACCTCGGTGGACTCCGCAGACCTGGGCAGGAACGACGCGTTGTCGTTCTTCTGGACCTCGGAGAGCCGACCCACCAGGGGACCACCGACGCTGGCCAGCCCGAACCAGACGAGCAGCACCAGGAACACAGAGAGAACGCGGGTGATCCTCGCCCGACTGCCGGTTTTGGGAGGTTGTTCGACCTCGTGCTCGGCGGCGATGTCCTGGCGACTCATGTCTTCTGCTTTCCCTGCTTGGGTCCTTACGGCTTCGCCAGCCTAGAGGCAGGTATGCCGCACCCCCGGGTATTCTTCAGGACATGCGTTTCGAGTACGTCGGTTTCAGCCCGGACTACGTCGACTACAGGTCAGCGTGGGACCGCCAGCGCGAGGTGCATGCCGCCGTCGTAGCCGGGGACGAGCCCGACACCGTGCTGCTCCTCGAGCATGCGGCGGTGTACACGGCCGGCAAGCGCACCGAGCCCCACGAGCGCCCCTCTGACGGCACGCCGGTCATCGACGTCGACCGGGGCGGCAAGATCACCTGGCATGGTCCGGGCCAGCTCGTGGGCTACCCCATCGTCCGGCTGACCTCGCCCGTCGACGTGGTCGCCCACGTGCGCCGTCTCGAGGCCATGATGATCGGGGTCTGCGCAGACCTCGGGGTGGTCGCAGCGCGGGTGGAGGGCCGTAGCGGGGTGTGGATCACGGCTGACGACTCCGGCCCCGACCGCAAGATCGGAGCCATCGGCATCCGCGTGAGCCAGAGCGTCACGATGCATGGCTTTGCGCTCAACTGTGCCTGTGACCTGTCCTGGGCACAGGTGATCGTGCCGTGCGGCATCGCAGACGCCGGGGTCACCTCGCTGAGCAGGGAGCTCGGGCGCGATGTCCCGGTACACGAGGTGCTCCCCTACGTCGAGAAGCACCTCACCGACATCCTGGGCTGAGCGGCGGTAACCTTCTTGTTCAACGAACATGGCAAGGGAGCCCTTTAGTGTCGGTCGTACCTGACGGTCGCCGCCTGCTGCGCGTCGAGGCGCGCAACGCGCAGACGGCCATCGAACGCAAACCCGACTGGATCCGGACCACGGCGAGGATGGGGCCGGAGTTCACCGCTCTGAGCTCGATGGTGAAGACCGCTGGTCTGCACACCGTCTGCCAGGAGGCCGCCTGCCCCAACATCTTCGAATGCTGGGAGGACAGGGAGGCCACCTTCCTGATCGGTGGCGAGCAGTGCACCAGGCGCTGTGACTTCTGCCAGATCGACACCGGCAAGCCCGAGGAGCTCGACCGCGACGAGCCTCGTCGGGTGGCAGAGTCGGTGCAGCAGATGGGGCTGCGCTACGCCACCATCACCGGAGTAGCACGCGACGACCTCGAGGACGGTGGAGCCTGGCTCTATGCCGAGACCGTCAGAATGGTGCATGAGCTCAACCCCGGCACGGGCGTGGAGATCCTGGTTCCCGACTTCAACGGCGTACCCGACCTCGTTGCTCAGGTCCTGGACGCCAAGCCCGAGGTGTTCGGCCACAACGTCGAGACGGTCCCCCGCATCGTCAAGCGGATCCGCCCTGCCTTCCGCTACGAGCGATCACTTGCGGTCATCACGATGGGCCGCGACGCCGGCATCGTGACCAAGTCCAACCTGATCCTGGGCATGGGCGAGGAAGAGCATGAGATCGAGCAGGCTCTGCACGACCTGCATGACGCCGGCACCGACCTGATCACCATCACCCAGTACCTGCGGCCCTCACCGCGCCATCACCCGATCGACCGCTGGGTCAAGCCTGAGGAGTTCCTCCGGTGGTCCGACCTGGCGGAGGAGATCGGTTTCAAGGGCGTGATGAGCGGACCCCTGGTTCGTTCCTCGTACCGGGCCGGTCGCCTGTGGGCTCAGGCCATGTCGCGCTGGGGCCGTCCGGTGCCCGAGCAGCTGTCCCATCTCATCGCAGCGGCTTCGAGTCCGGCCCGCCAGGAGGCCGCCTCCCTGGTGCAGCGCCGACTCTCCAACCTCTCGTGAAGGTAGTCTGACCGCCATGGCCCGCAAGAATTCCGATCCGTCGACCGAGCCCAAGAAGCCCGGCCGTTTCAAGCAGTTGTCGCAGATCCGTCAGGTGTTCACCGCTGCCCGTGGCATGGACCCGATGATCGGCTGGTGGATGGCGCTGGCTTCCATCGGCACGCTCATCGTGATGGTCGTCATCGGGATCCTGCTCAACCACTGGGTCTACTTCCTGATCCTCAGCCTTCCCCTTGCGGCCCTCGCGTCATCGTTGGTCCTGAGCATCCGGGCCAAGAACGCCGCGTACAAGTCCATCGAGGGCCAGCCCGGTGCCGCCGGGGCGGCTTTGTCCTCCCTCCGCAAGGGCTGGTATTTCGAGCAGCAGCCCGTCGCAGCCGAGGCCGCACGAGCCGGCGACATGTCCTCGACCGCGATGGTGTTCCGCGCCACCGGACGCCCGGGCGTGGTTCTGGTGGTCGAAGGTCCAGCCGCCCGGGCAGCCAAGCTGGCTGAGACCGAGCGCAAGAAGATCATCCGAATTGCCGGGGCCAGCGTGCCGGTGACTGTGGTGCGCGTCGGCGAGGGTGGCGGCAAGGACGAGGTATCGATCCGCAAGGTGGCCAACAAGATCCAGCGGATGAAGCCGGTCCTCACCAAGCAGGAGGTTGCGGCCGTCAACAAGAGGCTCAAGGCACTGGGCGGGCTGCGGCCTCCCCTGCCGGCTGGCATCGACCCGAACCGGGTACGCATGGACCGCAAGGCCATGCGCGGCCGCTGATCTGACCGGCCCCTCTCGTCCGAACACCTCGGCGGCACCGATTTTGGCCCCAGGGCGCTCGAAACGGTGCCGCCGACGTGTTCGGTCGGGGGCCGATGTGGGGGCCCAGATCAGGTGCGAATGAGAACCGTCCCGGCGAGCTTGTCGTGAAATCCGCGGGTGTCACGGTCCCAGATCACGGCGGGGATGACCAAAGCCAGCAGGATCGTACGAATCAGTGCTGCGATCGGTCCGGCGCCGGTTCCGCCGAGGCGTACGACTCGTAGGCCGAGCAGACGGTGACCGATGGTCGAGCCCAGTGTTCCGACCAGCAGCAGGTTCATCAACACGAATACGGCCAGGGGCTTGAACGAGCTCAGTCCCCCCTGGCCCAGCCGGTAACCCATGAACCCGATCGCGATCACGTTGCAGACCAGCCAGTCGACCAGGATTGCCACCGCCCGTCTCCCGATGCGGGCGAGCGAGCCCGGGCCCCGGTCGGGCATACCAAGCCTGCGTCCTGGGTAGTCGTCTGGATCCGCGCCAACGGCCCCGGGACCATCAAGCCACGCACCAACGTCCTTGCGATCAACCACGAGTCACAGGCTACGTCGTGTGGGCCTTTGACGTAACACCGGCGAAACATGCGGGTGACTGCGCAGAAATCCTGCCCCGCTAGGGTCAGTCCCGATGCAGCACCCGGCCCGGTCGCGACGCGCCCAGGCCCCACCACAGGAGGTTGGATGTTCAGCAAGCCTGAAGAGGTCCTCACGTTCATCAAGGACGAGGACGTCAAGTTCGTCGATGTTCGCTTCTGCGACCTGCCCGGCGTCATGCAGCACTTCAACGTCCCAGCCCAATCGCTGACCCTGGACTTCTTTACGGAGGGCCAGATGTTCGACGGCTCCTCGATCCGCGGCTTCCAGGCCATCCACGAGTCCGACATGAAGCTCATCCCGGACCCGAAGACGGCCTATGTGGACCCGTTCCGCAAAGAGAAGACCCTGATCATGAACTTCTCGATCGTGGACCCGTTCACGGACGAGCCGTACAGCCGCGACCCGCGCAACATCGCCGCCAAGGCCGAGGCGTACCTGAAGTCGACCGGTATCGCCGACGAGGCCTACTTCGGCGCCGAGGCCGAGTTCTACATCTTCGACGACGTGCGCTTCGAGACCAAGCAGAACGCCTCCTACGTCTTCATCGACTCGATCGAGGCGGCCTGGAACACCGGCCGCGTGGAAGAAGGTGGCAACCAGGGTTACAAGACCCGCTACAAGGGTGGCTACTTCCCGGTGCCGCCGGTCGACCACTTCGCGGACATGCGCGACGAGATGTGCCTGAAGCTGGCCGATGTCGGCCTCTCCGTCGAGCGCAGCCACCACGAGGTGGGCGCCGCTGGCCAGCAGGAGATCAACTACCGCTTCGGCTCCCTGCTGCAGTCCGGTGATGACGTGATGAAGTTCAAGTACGTCATCAAGAACGTCGCCTGGGCCGGCGGCAAGACCGCCACCTTCATGCCCAAGCCGATCTTCGGCGACAACGGCTCCGGCATGCACACCCACCAGAGCCTCTGGAAAGGCGGCGAGCCCCTCTTCTACGACGAGCGCGGCTACGGCGGCCTCTCCGACATTGCGCGCTGGTACATCGGTGGCCTGCTCAAGCACGCCCCGTCACTTCTGGCCTTCACCAACCCCACGGTCAACTCCTACCACCGCCTGGTCCCGGGCTACGAGGCGCCGGTCAACCTGGTCTACTCGGCACGCAACCGCTCCGCCTGCGTCCGGATCCCGATCGCCGGCAGCTCGCCCAAGGCCAAGCGCATCGAGTTCCGTATCCCGGACCCGTCGGCCAACCCGTACCTGGCCTTCGCTGCTCAGCTCATGGCCGGCCTTGACGGAATCAAGAACCGCACGGAGCCCCCTGCGCCGGTTGACAAGGACCTCTACGAGCTTCCCCCCGAGGAGCACGAGCAGATCGACCAGGTCCCTGGCTCGCTTCCCGAGGTGCTGGCGGCGCTGGCCGCCGACCATGACTACCTCCTGGAAGGCGACGTGTTCACCAAGGACCTGATCGAGACCTGGATCGAGTGGAAGACCGTCAACGAGGTCGACCCCATCCGGTTCCGCCCGCACCCACACGAGTTCGAGATGTACTACGACCTGTAGGCATCGCAGGCCGCTGACCTGCACAAACGTCAGTCGGTAACCCTCGCAGTCCTTGAGAAGTCCTTGGGAGAGTCCTTGCGCGCAGCCAGAACCACCGCGACGGCTGCGCGTGAGGACTCGTCCGCGTCGGGCCACATATGGCCGTAAGTGTTGAGCGTCGTCATCGCGCTGGCATGCCGTAGCCGCGTCTGGACGACTTTCACGTCGAGCCCTGATGCGATGAGCAACGACGCGAAGTAATGCCGCAGATCGTGGTACCGGAAGCCCTCCGGCAATCCCTTGACATTCTTGCGTGCCTTGCGCACCGCCCTCTGTAGCTCCCACGGTGAACACGCCTGGCGGATCTCGTCAGAGACCACCGTCTCCCCCGCGTACTGCTTCACAGCCGCCGCCAGCTCGAGCGCCAGCTCTCGCGGAATAGGTATCGGAGTCTTCGAGCACTCCGACTTCAGCGGCTCGGCTGGCCACTGGATCGCCGGCGCGACGATGCCCCGCATGAAGTCGACGTCGGACACCCGAAGCGCGCACGTCTCAGCCGTCCGCAGACCCGCGAAGGCGCCGAGGAGGATCGCAGGCCGAAGGTGCTCGTCCATCGCGTCATGCAACGCCCACACCTGTTCCGTGGTGGCCACGTAGGGCCGCTGCACTCCCCCACCTGGCGACGTCTTCCGGCTGCAAGGTGACCTCGGGATGATGCCGTCCTGAACCGCGTCGCCCATGATCTGTGCAAACCGCCGATAGGTGGCATAGACCGTCGAGTCTGCGTAGTTCGCAGCCTTGAGCTGCGCAGTCCACGCCTTCACCTGAGACGGCCGGACATCAGCGAGCCGCATCGGCCCAAACGCCTTGTTGATCTGCGCAATGTGCACCCGCGCCTGTCGCACCGTCGACGCCCGCCGCGTCGCGTAACCCTCGAGCCACGTTGCGCACCACTGCTCTACGGTCGTCCTGGCCGTCTTCGGGTCGACATAGTCACCGCGCACAACCGAGGCCGTGACCGTGTCGAGCCACGATTGCGCGTCGACCTTCCGGGGGAAGTGCCGCGCGTGCTGCTTGCCCGCGTCGTCGTAGTACCGCGCTCGCCAAACGCCGTTCGAGCGCTTATCAATGTTCGCCATCAC
>JBDTYK010000072.1:0-11554 GCA_040005715.1 Actinomycetota bacterium
CAGCTGGACTCGTGGCTGAAGATGTTCGGGGTTCCGAACGCCTTCGCGAAGGTCAGCAGGAAGGCGTCCCCGGCGCTGGGACGGCGCCCCACGCCGAGCTCTTCGGGGCGGATTGCCTTCAGCTTGTCCGCGATGTAGCTGTACGCCTCGTCCCAGCTGGCCTTGCGGAACTTGCCCTCACCGCGCTTGCCCACCCGGATGAGGGGCGTGCGTACCCGGTCGGGGTCCTCGAGCAGGGAGACACCGGCGTTGCCCTTGGCACAGAGTGCACCCTTGGTCGACTTCTCCTTGGGGTTTCCCTCGATCCGCACGACTTTTCCGTTGCGCACCCGGACCAGGATGGGGCAGCGCACCGTGCACATCTCGCAGACACTTGGCACCACCGTCTCGGCGCCGGGAGTCTCGGCGGCCGCGGCAGCGGGCGGGTTGGCCAGCTCCCTCACCCCAACGGGGATCGCGGCCACCGCGGTTCCGGCGGCGGCTGCCTGGAGAAAGGTCCTTCGAGTCGGGGTGATGGTCATGGGTGGTGCGACTCCTCCGTGGAGGGAAACCTGACGGTTGCAGGCACCGCCATGGTTCTCCTTGAGAGAGCGCCTCCTAGGGACCAAGGTCCTTGGTTTTACTCACATTTGCGCGATATGCGATCTCCGTCACATTTGTCCGGATCGGCGCGTCGCAGTGCTGGGCCAACCGCCAGGGCAAGCGCCGGTGTTGTGATCGGGCAGGATCACAACTCTGAGCCGAACCCCGTGTGTTGGCCCGGGCCTACTCCTGCGACTTCGGCCAGGTCTCCGCGAGCTTCTGGATCTTGGCTGCAGCCTCGGTCAGGTCGGTTCCGCCGGCCACGAGCATGCCAAGGAGGAACGTGGTGACTGGGGCCGCCGGCCGCTCGACGTTGTGTGCAGCCACGCGGGCGACGTCCAGGATCACGTCAACGTTGACGTCCGAGGGAAGGTTCAGCTCCGCGCATACGGCATCGATCCAGGTTTGCATCGTGGTTTCGCTCCTTGTTCATCGGGATTGTGTCAGCCAGTCGGTGGGTCCGGGCCAGCGACGTCACCCTAGAGTGCCAGTCGATGATGCTGTTACCGAGGCTGCCCATGACGTGGTTCTCGTCGCATCTTTGCCCGGTGGAATCGCACGCCACCGGGTAGCGCCTGCGGTGGTGGGGCAAGATATGAATATGGCCAACAGCATTTTCGCGGGCACCGTCGTGCACACCCAGATCGCTGACGAGGCGATCAGCGTCTCTGACCTTGAGCGGATCGTCTCCCACCGTGGTGCGGGCGCGGTCGTCAGTTTCGTGGGGGCGGTCCGGGACCATGATCACCAGCGATCCGTGGTCGATCTTGAGTACCAGGCTCACCCCGGCGCCGGTGCGGCACTGGAGCAGGTGGCCAAGGAGGTGTGTGGCCGTCATGACGTGGTGGCCGTCGCGGTGGTACATCGCCAGGGCAGACTGGCGGTTGGCGACGCGGCGCTGGTTGCCGTCGTGAGCGCTGGTCATCGCGCGCCGGCTTTTGCTGCGTGCGCGGACCTGGTGGAGGAGATCAAGGCTCGCGTCCCGATCTGGAAGCACCAGTTCTTCGAGGACGGCACAGACGAATGGGTGAACTGTCCATGAAACCGACGCCTTTGCTTGTCAGCTCGGCCGGCGCTGGCGGTTAGCCACCGGCAAAGGGAGGCAGGACGTCCACCGTTGAGCCCCCGGCCACGTCGGCACCGCCCCCGATCACCCTGGTGGACAGGGAGTCGACCAAGAAGCTGCACATGGGGGTCACGGCCGCGAGTGCAGGGAATGCGGTGTGGATGCTCTCAATGACCTGCTCCAGCGGTCCCGGTTCAACCATCACCTGGTCGACCCCAGCTGCGGCGCGGGCACCGGCGAAGAACCTCACTGTCACCTGGTCTTCAGCGGTCACCGGGCAAGGATAGGGCACTCCACTCGAGACGCCTGACTGCCCGGGCCGATCATTGGACCCGCGAGGATCATCCCCCGATGTAGGACATCTCGATCTTCTTCTGGCCGGTGGCTTGAAGCTCGCGGGTCTTTGCGCTTCGCAGCTCCGAATAGGCGTCCGTTCGCTCTCGCCAGATGCTGGCCAAGGCGGTCGAGAGCTGGTCATCGGAGCAACCTCCGCGCATGAGTGCCCGTAGGTCGTGACCACCTGTCGCAAAAAGACACGTGAACAGCTTGCCCTCCGTCGACACTCGGGCCCTCGAACAGGAATGGCAGAAGGCCTGAGTGACACTAGAGATCACCCCGATCTCGCCGGTCCCATCCCGATAGCGCCATCTGCCGGAGGTCTCCCCGGGGTAGTTCGGCGCGACCTGCTCCAGGGGCAGCTCGGCGTTGATCCGGCTGATGACCTCGGTGGAGGGCACCACCTCTTCCATCTTCCAGCCATTGCTGCTGCCCACATCCATGAACTCGATGAACCGCAGGATGTATGGCGAACCCTTGAAGTGACGTGCCATCGGCACAACGTCCTGGTCATTCTGACCGCGCTTGACCACCATGTTGACCTTGACCGGGCCAAGGCCCACGGCATGGGCCGCCTCTATGCCGTCCAGGACCTTCGCAATCGGGAAGTCCACGTCATTGACGGCCCTGAACGTGCTCTCGTCCAGCGAGTCGAGCGAGACGGTCACCCGCTTGAGGCCCGCTTCTTTCAGAGAACTTGCCTTGACTGCAAGCGCGGACCCGTTGGTGGTCAGCGCGATGTCGATATCGCGTCCGTCAGGGGTCTTCAGGGCTGCGAGCATGCCCACCAGCTCCTCGAGGCCCTTGCGCAGGAGCGGCTCGCCTCCGGTGAGGCGGATCTTCTGGACGCCGTGGGCGACGGCGATCCTCGCGAGCCGGGTTATCTCCTCGAAGGTCAACAGCTCGTCTCGCTCCATGAACGCGAAGTCCCTGCCGAAGATGTGTTTGGGCATGCAGTAGACGCAGCGGAAGTTGCACCGGTCGGTGACCGAGATTCGCAGGTCCCGCAGCGGACGGCTCCGCACATCGGTGATGATGCCAGCCGATCTGTCCCCACCGCTGCTCACTGCTGAGGCCTTTCGTTGATGGCACGTGTAGTTCCAGCATATGCGGAGCCTGCGCCGAATGGGTTGTGGCCCAAAAGAGCTCAACTTCGCGAACGCGGCAGTAATCGCCGAGAGTGCACCCTCAGACCTCGTGGTGGAGCAGTTCCGTCGGGGGGCTCTGCTGGGCGCTCGCGTCGGTCCTGCGGCCGATCAGCTCAACCATGTACATCGCCGCCAGGACCATGGCTCCGCCGAGCAGCATCCGCAGGGTCAGCGACTCGCCGCCCAGTGCGACTGCGAACCCGGCGGCAAATACCGGTTCGAGTGTCATCACGATCGCGGCACGAGCGGCGCTCAGATGGGACTGCGCCCAAGTCTGCGCCCAGATGGCCAGCGCGCCCGCTGCCAGGGCCATGTAGAGCACGGAGGTCCATTCGGCTCGCCCCGTTGGGAGCTTGATGCCCCCGGGCAGCGCCGCGATCAGGCAGACGGCGGCGATCGCGACCATCTGGATCGCCGACAGACCGGCCGCAGCCCCGGGTGAGGAGTAGCGCCCCAAGCCGACGATGTGCAGGGCGTAGACGGCGGCCGCGATCAGGGTGACCACTTCTCCGAAGCCGAACCCCCCGCCGAAACCGCCCAGTGACAGCGTCGCCAGTCCTGCCGTGGCCATGAGCACGGCAAGCCAGGTCGATCGGGGTATGTGGTCCCGGAGCAGGATGGCGCCGAAGATCGGGGTCAGAACGACGTAGGTACCGGTGATGAAGCCGGAGCGGGACGCCTCGGTGTGTGCCAGGCCGACGGTCTGCAGGATCTGGGCCACGGCATACAGCCCTCCGAGGCCGAGCCCGACTGCCAGCTCACGCCGGCTGAGTGCCAGCATCGGACGCCAGAACACGGCCACCATCGCGGTCGCAGCAATCGTGAACCGGACGGCGAGGAAGTCTGTGGGGGGCAGCTGGGCAACGACGTCACGGATCAGGAAGAACGTCGAACCCCAGATCATGGTGACGACCACCAGCAGCAGCGTCGCAAGAAGGCGGGAACGCGGTGTTGTCACCTGGAACGAGTCTTCAGACGACGGTGAGCGTGATCGTCGAGCCCATGGGGGCCTTGGTCCCCGGGTCGGCCGACTGGAGCCTGACCGTGCCGAAGAAGCCACCAAACGCGCGTTCGATCTTCACCTTGAAGCCCAGTCCCACGAGTATCGAGGTCGCCTCACCCTCCTGCTTGCCGATCACGGCCGGGACGTCCACCATCTGGGGGCCCTTGGAGACGACAATGGTGACCAGGTCTCCCTGGAAGAGCGTGCCTGTCGCCGGCACCTGGCTGATTACCGAACCCTTGGGCACGGTGTCGCTCCAGTTCGCTTTGGTGGCATCGACTTTCAGCTTGGCATCAGTCAAGGCCGTGACCGCCTGGTCCGACGGCTTGCCGGTCCAGTCGGTGATCTCGACGGGCTGGCGTCCCTCGCTGATCACCAGGGCGACGGGGGTCGCCCGCTTGACCGAGGTGTCCGCGGCCGGCGCGGTCGAGACGACCTGACCTTGGGGAACCGTCTCGCTGAACGCCTTGGTGACCTTGCCGACCGTGAGCTTGGCGTCGGTCACCCGCTGCTCTGCGTCGACCTGGGTGCGCCCGACCAGGCCGGGCACGGCATACCGCTCCTGCCCGCGTGACACGGTCAGGGTGACCGTGGATCCACGGGACACCTCCCGCCCTGCCGGTGGGTCGGCGGCGATGACGACTCCAGCCCGGGCCGTCTCGTCGAATGACCTGACCACCTTTGAGCTGAGGTGGGCATTGGTCAGCGCGAGCTGGGCAACCTGCGTGGTGGAACCGGTGAGCCTGGGGACCTTGGTGCTGGCCCCGGGCCCGACGACGAACCACAGTGCCGCGGCAGCCAGAAGCAGGACGATCGCGAAAGCCACCACGGGCCAGTTGCGTCCTCGCCAGGAGGCGCTCTGCAGCAGTGCCGCGCGTCGACCCGTTCGGGTGACCTCCGCGCCCGAGGGCGGACCCTGGGTCGGGACGATCTGGGTTCGGGGGAGGGCGAGCGTCATGTTCACGGCCGCGGCGCCCGAAGCAGCTGCCGGTCGCAGGTCGAGCTCGGCAGGTGACAGCAGCTGACGGGCGGCGCGCAGCTCGGTCAGCAGCTCGTTCGCGTCGCGAGGACGGTCGTCCGGGTTGCGCGCGCTGGCCCGTGCCACCAGCCGGTCGAGTGAGGGGGGCACCGTGTTGACCCTGGTCGAGGGCGCGGGAACCTCGCTGTGAACGTGCTGGTAGGCGACGTGGATCGGCGAGTCACCCAGGAAGGCCTTGGATCCGGCCAGCATCTCGAAGAGCAGCAGCCCGGTGGCATAGACATCGCTGCGGGCATCGGCCACCCCGCGCTCGACCTGCTCGGGCGAGAGGTAGGCGACAGTGCCGAGGAGGACTCCGGTCTGTGCGGTCGAGGTGCCCGTGGCGATCGCCCGCGCGAGGCCGAAGTCAGCCACCTTGACCATGCCGTCATCGCGAAGGATGACGTTCTCGGGCTTGACATCGCGGTGGACCAGGCCAGCGCTGTGCGCAGCACCAAGAGCCTGCAGGACCGGATCGATGATGTCCAGCGCAGCGCGGGGGGTCAGTGGCCCCTCGGCCTGCATCACCTGTCGAAGGGTCAGGCCGTTGACCAGCTCCATGGTCAGGAAGACGTTGCCGTCGTCCTCGCCCTGGTCGTAGACCGCCACGACATTGGGGTGGCTCAGCTTTGCGGCGGAGCGGGCCTCACGGCGGAACCTGCTGACGAAGGTCTCATCCTTGGCAAGGTCGGGGCGCATGACCTTGAGCGCGACCTTTCGGTCCAGGCGCAGGTCCAGGGCCACGTAGACAGTCGCCATCCCGCCATCGGCCAGGTGCGACAGCACTCGGTAGCGCCCATCGAGCACATGCTCGATGAGGGAGGTAGGACTAGCAGAAGTCACGGGCAGAGTCTATGTAACGAAGTCGGCAACACCGCGCAGGCAAGCCCGATGATGAGGTCCCCTTTGACTCATTGGTCCTCAAGGGGCCCTACCGGCCCTCGCCGGGCATCGTCTACATCTGCCCCTTGAGCGCCAGAACGGACTTCACATACTGCTTGGTGTCCGGGTACATGCCATCGTGCTGCACGGAGTACAGACCCTGGTAGTAGCCCGCGATCGCCTCCTGCTCTGAGCGTGCGCTCCGGGTCAGCGTGCGGAGGATCACGGCACCTGCACTGATGTTGTCTTCAGTGTTGAGCAGGTTGAGCTTTCGGCCCAGGATCTCGGATGCCCAGGCGCCTGAGCTCGGGATGACCTGCATCGTGCCGATGGCGTTGGCCACCGAGACCTGGCGCTGGTCCCACCCGGACTCCTGCCAGGAGATCGCCAGAACCAGCCTGGGGTCGAGCCCGTGACGGCGCGCCGTGGACTCGATCATCGCCTTGGTCTGCGTGCGGCTCGGCACGGGCTGGCGAGCCAGGTAGGCCCGGTTGGCCGCGGCGGCACCGAGGATCTTGTCGGAGTATGTCCGTCCGGCGAAGGCACTGGTGCTCTGGCTGCTTCTCGCTGCGGTGGTCACGACCGAAAGCCTCTGGCCAATCTGCAGCATCGAGCGCGTTGTCAGGCCGTTGGCCTTCAACAATGAGGCTTGCGACACTCCGTGGCGCGCCGCGAGGGCGCCGATGGTGTCACCTGGGCGAACCGTGAGCGTCGTTCTGCTGAGGGTGACGCTGGCAGCCGTCTTGGCCGTCGCCCGCGCCGCGGGTGACGGCACCTTGATCCGTTGCCCAGGCTGGATGTACGCCGTCTGGCTGATCTCGTTGATCTCTGACAGCGTCGTGAGACTCACCTTGTAGTGCGCTGCGATTCCGCCGAGGGTGTCACCCGAACGGACGACATGGGTCGCGGTCCGGGGCGCGCCTGTCGCCCGAACTGCGGCAGGCGTGGTGCGCGGCACCCACAGATGGCGTCCGACCGCGAGGAAGTCTCCACCATCTGTGATGCGGTTGCGGGCGATCAGCGCTCCGACCGTGGTGCGGTGGGCAATGGCGATGTCGCTGAGGGTGTCTCCGCTGCGCACGGTCAGGATCTGCCAGCCGTAGGGGGCGAGCCGGGCACGATGCACGACCACCGCAGGTTTGACGTGGGATGGCATGGGCGTGATGGCGGGGGGGAGCGCGACGAAGGGGCTCACGTACTTCCTCCGGGTCAGGTGGGACACAAGAGGTGCAGCTGGCCGCGTGAGGCACGCAGCGTCTTGTGTGACTCAGGTAAACGGTACCCGAACTGCCGTTTGAGCACCTGGAGTTGTGTGGAAGTTCCTGAAACTTACGTCCAGGCAATTTGTTCTCCGCCGCGAGAGTGAGAGTCTTGGGCCGTGGCTGACCAGACCCTTCCCGATGCAACCCCCGACGACGATCTCGAGAAGCTGGTGGGTGAGTGGCTCACGGTGCCAGATCTGAGCGAGCTCCTGGGGATGCGGCTCAGCGACGTGCGTCAGCTGCTCGTGGACCGTCAGCTCGTCGGTTTCCGGATCGGCCCACGCAACGTGATGTCGATCCCGGCCAAGTTCGTCAACGATGCCGGTCCTCTGCCGGAGCTACCGGGAACCTTCACCGTGCTGGGCGATGGCCGGATGAACGACGCCGAGATCCTGCGATGGCTGTTCACCCCTGACGACACGCTCCCGGTTGAGGGCGCGCCCATCGATGCCCTCCTTGCGGGGTTCAAGACCGAGGTCCGGCGCCGCGCCATGGAAGCAGCCCTGTGATCGCCGCGGGCTGACGAGTGCGGACTAGCTGATCATGTCCGACTCCTGGCGGCACGCGTCCTATGCCCTGATGCTGGCCCTGGTTCTCCTTGCGGTCCTGCCGTTGCACCACTTCTACCGCTTACGCACCCTTCGCCAGCCGGTGCGCCTTCTCAAGGCGATCGTCCCTGTCGCTGCCCTCTTCGCGACCTGGGACATCGCGGCAGCTGCCACCGGGCAGTGGCGTTTCGACCCTGCCCAGACCTTTCCTGCCCGGTTGTGGGGGCTGCCGCTGGAGGAGTACGCGTTCTTCGTCGTGATCCCTTTCGCCGCGATACTGACCTTCGAGGCCGTGGCGGCCGCACGGTTCCGCCGTCACACGCCATGACGTCCTGCCACCGATGAGCGCCTACACGGCTGCGGCAGCAATCGCAGTGCTGCTCGCTGTCACCGCCGACCTGCTCGTCCTTCACACTGCCGTCATTGCCACAAGGACCTGGTGGATGGCCTATGGGATCGTGGTGTTCTTCCAGCTGCTCACCAATGGCTGGCTGACCGGACGCGGAATCGTGCAGTACAGCGGCGCCGCCATCGTGGGTTCGGGGCGCGTGGTCCTCTTCGGCGACGGCCGGATTGCCTTCGCGCCCGTCGAGGACCTGGCGTTCGGTTTCGCGCTCGTCCTCATGAGCTGCGCCGTCTGGGTCTGGACCGGCGCCAAGAGGCACCCGAGCTCCTGACTCTTGAGGCGGCTGCACGGGTTGCGACGTGTCCCACCGTGCCCAGTCGTTGCCAGGTGGGTACAACCAGCCGGCGCTCGAACACGTTGAAGTCATTGGCGATGACGCGATGCAGAATCCTCCGGTAGAGAGTGAAAGCCGCCTCCAGACACGGTTGACTACGGGCGTCGACCATGTCCAGCCCCGGCCGGGCGATCGCGTAGAGGCCGATCGCGCGACGCACCTCGAACGCGACCAGGGCGCGCACCTGTCTGGTCGGCATTGCTGTGCGCACCGCGTCAGCCAGCTGGTCCTCGCTGACATCGAAGCGGGCCATGTCGGCCTGGGGGAGATAAACCCGATTGCGGCGGTGGTCCTCGCTGATGTCGCGGATGAAGTTCGTCAGCTGGAAGGCCTCACCGAGTGTCGCCGCCCTGACCAGGGCCTCAGGTCCGGAGGCACCCAGAAGAGGTGCCATCAGCTCGCCGATCACGGCCGCACTTCCACGCATGTAGCCACGGAGCTCCCCCCATGTCGCGTATCGGGAGACTGTCAGGTCCATCGCCATCGAGTCGAGGAACTCCTGGAGCAGGCCGGGATCCAGCCCGAAGCTGCGCATCGTATTCCAGGTGGCCGCCAGGACCGGCTGCTCGGTCGGGTCCGGCGCGGAGGTGGATCGCATTGCTGCCATTGCCCGTTCGCGCCATGCAAGCAAAATTGCAGGGTCCGCCGTTTGGGTTCCGGGTCGGTCCACGAGCTCGTCGGCTACTCGGGCGAAAGAATAGAGGGCCCACACGTCAGGACGTCGGTCGCGAGGGAGCAGCCGGGTGGCGAGATAGTAGGTCCGGCCATGGGCGGCCTGAATCCTCCGGCACTGCTCGTACGCGGGCACCAGTCCCGGTGGCACCGGCTGGTTCACCCCGGCCGCGCCCCTCACCGCCAGGCCAGCGAGTGATAGGTCGGGTCGCGTCCTAAGAGGCGCTCTGCAGCCAGGCGGCCGCTGATCAGCACCATCGGCACTCCCACACCTGGGGTGGTGCTCGCCCCGGCAAAAGCGACGTTGCGCCCAACGGTGTTGTGGGAGCGGAAGGGGCCAGTCTGGGGGAAGGTGTGCGCGGCAGCGAAGGGAGTACCGGCGCCGAGACCGCGATCCGACCAGTCCTGGGGGGTGATCAGCAGCTCGGCCTCGATGGCATCTGTGAAGCCCCGATAGCCGGCGTTCTCGACGCTCTCGAGCATGTGTTCCCGGTATGGGTCTCTCAGCCGCGCCCAGTCCAGAGGTTGGTCATGGTTGAGGTTCGGAGCGGGAAAGAGCACGTATGCCGAGCTTCGGCCGCCAGGGGCCATCCCTGGATCAGTCACCGACGGCATCGAGACCAGGAAGGACGGGTCACGCATCAGCCGCCCGGCGTCGAGGTCGTCGAAGACCCGCGACCACGCACGACCGAAATGCATCGTGTGGTGGGCCCGGTCAGGCCACTCTTCGCGCACACCGGCGGCAAGCACCACACAGGAAGGGGAGTAACGGATCGTGCTGCGCCGCCGGGTTCGCCAGCCTTCCTGATCCCGGCCGAGCACCTCGAGTGCTGCTGGCCGGTCAAGAGTCATCACCAGTGCGCCCGGGGACCACGCCCCGCCATCAGCCGATCTCAGCTCGGTGACCCGATCGCCGCTCCACGTCGCTCCGGTGACTCGTGTGTCGTAGACGAACTCGACGCCAGCCTTGCGCGCTGCTGCCTCCATGGCGGTGGGCAGGGCGTTCATTCCGCCCACCGGGTAGGACACACCCTCGACGAGGTCCATGTACGAGATGACCGCGTAGATGGCCAGTGCCCGGGCAGGTGAGACACCGGCATACATCGCCTGGAAGCTGAAGATCCGCTGCAGGCGCTCGTCGCGGAAGTAGCGCGCGACCGTTGGTGCGAGCCGTGAAAAGCCCCGCAGCGCAACGAGCTTGGCCAACGAAGACCCTGCCAGGTCGACGGGGGAGTCGAAGTTGCGGTCGATGAAGTCACGCATCTGCAGGCGATAGAGACGAGTGACGAACTCTACGTAGCGTCGGTAGCCGTCGGCGTCGGCAGCCCCTGAGAAGTCGCCAATGCGATGGGCCATCCGGTCAACATCGCTCGTGATCGACAGGGCTGTGCCGTCAGCGAACTGGGCCCGATAGGCCGGGTCGAGCGGTCGCAGCGTGACCCAGTCGGAGAGCGACTCTCCCAGAGCCGCAAAGCAGTCTGCTAACAGGTCTGGCATGGTCAGCACGGTGGGGCCGGTGTCCAGGTGATAGATGCCTCCATCCGGCGCCGGCAACGACAGCCGGGCAGCGCTGCCACCAGGAGTGGACTCGGCCTCCAGAACGGTCACGTGGCGTCCGGCGCCGGCCAGGTGCATGGCGGCTGACAGGCCCGCGAGACCAGCGCCAACCACCACCACCTTGTCATGCGAGGTGGCATGCGACCGTCCGGTCGCCAGGCGACTCACGCTGAGCGTGTTGTCGAGACGTCGATGAGGGCCGCCAGCGCTGTGCGCCCTGGCTGGGTCAGTCCTGTGGTCGACTCAAGGGCCGCGCGAGCTGACGCGGTGAGCTCATGGATCATCGCCTCGACGCGCCCCACGGCACCACTTGCGCTGATGGCGGCGCGAAGCTCGTCCACACCGGCCTCGTCGAGATCTTCGAGGCCAAGCAGCTTGTCGAACAGGGCAACCACCGCCGGGTCTGCCTGGTCCAGCGTCAAGGCGACCAGGACGGTGCGCTTGCCCTCGCGCAGGTCGTCGCCAGCGGGCTTGCCGGTCTGCGCTGGGTCTCCGAAGACGCCCAGCACGTCGTCCCGCAGCTGGAACGCCTCGCCGAGATCGAGCCCATACGTCGACAGTGCAGCGAGGTCCGGCACGCTGACATCTGCGGCGGCGGCCCCGATGAGCAGAGGGTGCTCAATGGTGTACTTGGCGCTCTTGTAGCGAATCACCCTGCGGGCGCTGGCAATCCGATCGTCGGTGCTCAGCTCGTCCCAGCCGCGGACGGACTCGAGGACATCGAGGAACTGGCCGCCCAT
>JBDTYK010000073.1:0-11537 GCA_040005715.1 Actinomycetota bacterium
CACCCCGTCCGGCGTGATCTCGGCCCGCCACACCGAGGGGCTGGACCAGGGGCTCCGTCAGCAACCTGCATCTGTACTAGAGCGGAATGGCCGAACGGTTCGGTGACGCTCGTACGAACGCATCGTTTCGGGGAGCCGGTTCGACCTCAATCTGGAGGGATCAGCTCGTCTGCGCGAGCTCGAATCCTGCCCCCGAAGGGAAGTGTCATGGACTCCCGACTCCTCAAGCCTCGACGCGGGCAGCTCAAATGGCTGGACGGCGCCGCAGCGGCAATGCGCGGAGGGCGCCTGATGGCCCTTGTCGCGCTCGTCATCGCAGTCGGGGTCATCGTTGTCGTCACCGTGAAGGTCAGCCTCATCATCGAGGGCCTCGCGAGCAGCGTGCAGCAGCTGACCTCGCACTGATCCGGAGCCGGAGGGCCAAGCGGCCCCGGCTGTATGTCACGGCCAGCCGGGGCCTGGACCGCGCCGCCTCGACGGAAGGCGACACGATATGAACAACAATCATGCAGGAAACGTCGGCGGCAGGCCAGCAGCCAGGACAATTGCGAATTGGGCCGCCCAGACCCCCGATCGAGGCGCTCACCCTGGAGACGCAGGACTCCGCGCCCTTAGACATAGGTGATCGGTGGGTAGTGGAGTCCTCCTGCACATGACAGGCGAGTGAAGTCTGTCGAGAGTACGGATAGTTCGGTTCGATGCCTGCCTACCATTGATCAGGCGCGTCTTCGTCGCATACCCCCTGGTGCAGCGGAGACGCGCTCTTTATCTGAAACGGCGGGGTGCTGGGTCACTTGCCCTGTTGTCCGGGGAGCGCGGAGGCCCAGTCGGGCCCTGTACGCGGCTCCCCGGGAAGGAATCGAACCTTCGTCGCCACTCCTGATTCCAAAAGGTTCAGTCGGGCCCTGTACGCGGCTCCCCGGGAAGGAATCGAACCTTCGTCGCCACTCCTGATTCCAAAAGGTTCAGTCGGGCCCTGTACGCGGCTCCCCGGGAAGGAATCGAACCTTCGTCGCTTATCCTGATTCAAAGTCAGGCGGGCCCTGCCAGCAGACCAACCGGGGAACGCTCCGCCTGAGCGGGGCTCCGGCAAGGGTAGTGGACCGGGAGCAGGTTGATGGCGGAGCCGCAACGGGGTGGCGAACCTACGGTTCCGTAGGTTACGGTTGCGTAAGTTATCCGCACCCGAAAGGCCCCCTACATGAATTCCGCCGCTACCGACACCCGCACAGCCGATCCCGACCCCTACGAGGTCGACGCCCCGCGCCTGCCCGACTCGACATCGGTCGAGGGACACGGGACGCAGCCCGAGGTCGAGCGCAAGGGCAGGGTTGAGCAGGTCGCGCTGTTCGCCTTCATCACCATCCCCTTTCTTGCCCTGCTGGCAGCTATCCCGTTCGCGTGGGGCTGGGGTCTTGGCTGGCACGACGTTCTTATCGCCGTCATCTTCTACGCCGTCGCCGGCCACGGCGTGACCGTCGGCTTCCACCGCCACTTCACACACGGTTCGTTCAAGGCAGCACGCGGCCTTCGGATCGCATTGGCCCTCGCCGGTTCGCTGGCCATCGAGGGACCAGTCATCCGCTGGGTCGCCGACCACCGCCGCCATCATGCCTTCTCGGACCGCGAGGGCGACCCACACTCCCCATGGCGTTACGGCGAGACCGTGCCGGCGCTGATCAGGGGCTTGTGGTGGGCCCACACCGGCTGGCTCTTCGACGTTGAGCTGACCCCACGTGACAAGTACGCCCCGGATCTGATGGCCGACAAGGACCTTCGTCGTATCGAAGCCGCGTTCCCCGCGCTTGTGGCCGTTTCAATCCTTGCGCCGGCGATCATCGGTGGCTTGTGGTCCATGTCGTGGCATGGTGCGGCCACAGCCTTCTTCTGGGGTTCCCTGGTCCGCATCGGCCTGCTGCACCACGTCACTTGGTCGATCAACTCGATCTGCCACGCCATCGGCGACCGACCCTTCAACAGCCGTGACCGGTCTGCCAACGTCTGGTGGCTGGCAATCCTGTCCATGGGTGAGTCTTGGCACAACCTGCACCACGCCGACCCGACCTGCGCGCGTCACGGCGTCGACAAGGGCCAGCTCGACTCGAGCGCCCGCGTCATCTGGGTCTTCGAAAGGCTCGGCTGGGCCTCCGATGTGAGGTGGCCACGCCAGGAGCGCCTCAGCGCCAGAAGAGTTCCGCTCTGACGTCATGCAGGCACCCAAGGGCACGCGCGGGTCAGTAACCTGCCGCCAACCGGCGACGCACCTCGAGGACATCCTGGGCCTGCCAGTCCGTGTGGTCGTTGCGCCAACCTTCCAGGTCCCGGAACTGAGGCGCTTGGTTGGCGGTGGCGTGACCGACGATGTTGCTCGAGCTGATCCCGTAGGCCCGCTGCAGCGATCTCAAAAGAGCCAGGACCGCACCGATCTGGGCCGGCCGTCCCAGGATCTGCTGATCGGCCCAGTGCGAACCGTTGCCGCTGCTGCGCTGGACGATCTCGATGCCGATCGCCTTGTCGTTCAAGCCAATCGTGTGACGGCACATCACGGTGGCAGGAACCACCTGCCACACATCCCCGTTCTGAGGCACGATGAAGTGCGCACAGGTGCCGGGAAGCTCCCCCAGGTTCGGCGAGTCGTTGGCAAAGGTGTTTCGGGCGCTCGAAGCGGTATCGGTCTCGGTGAAGTGCAGGACGATCATCGAGGGGTTGAGACGCCATGTGCTCACGCCATAGTGACGGAGGGCGTACGCCGCCATCTCGTCTTTGCGCTTCTGGGGGAAGTCGATGAACATCGGGACCAGGTGCAGCGACGGAGTACTCCGGGGACGCGGCGCTACCGTGCTGGATCGCGGGGGGATGGGGGACCTCGTGGTTGAGGTGATGGAAGCCCTGGGCGTCGAAGAGCTTGGCACGTCAGGTGCCGAGGGTGCCGGGTCGGACGTCGGGGTGGTCGAGGAGTCCGATGTCGGGGTGCTCAAAGGCGCGCTCGCATCAGCACCGCCGCAGGCGGCCACCGTCAACAAGAGGGCGATGGCGCCGACCAGACAGCGAGCGGCATACGAACGATGTTGTCCCACAGGGACACACGGTAGCGAGCGAAACCGTGCAAAGTGGTCGAAGTTGGGCATGATGGCATGGTGACCCCAGCACTCGAGACCACCGCGACGACGACATCCCGCTCCCGAATGACCGGAAAGCAACGACGGGAACAACTGCTCGAGGTTGGGCGAAAGCTGTTTGCCGACAAGGGGTACGAGGCCACTACGGTCGAGGAGATCGCCGCCAAGGCAGGTGTCTCAAAGCCAGTTGTCTACGAACACTTCGGGGGCAAGGAGGGCCTGTATGCCGTCGTCGTCGACCGCGAGATCCGTTCGCTGCTGGACGGGATCAGCGGGGCCCTCACTTCCAACGGTCATGCGAGGATGCTTCTCGAACAGGCTGCACTGGCCCTGCTGGACTACATCGAGAACTCGACCGACGGCTTCCGCATCCTCGTCCGCGACTCCCCCGCAGGACAGTCGACCGGGTCGTTCGCCAGCCTGCTCAGCGACGTGGCCAGCCAGGTCGAGCACATTCTCGCCGCGGAGTTCAAGCGCCAGAAGCTGGACCCCAAGACCGCGCCGATCTACGCCCAGATGCTGGTTGGCATGGTGGCGCTGACCGGCCAGTGGTGGGTGGACTCGCGCAAGTTCAAGAAGGCCGACGTTGCGGCCCACCTGGTCAACCTGGCATGGAACGGGCTGGCCGGGATGCAACCCAAGCCGATCCTGCGCACGACCAAGTAGTCCCTTCAGGACGGCTGATTCCCCAAGAGTCGACGGACCTCATCGACCCTGACCTGGTCGAAATGCTTGTAGTGGCGACCAACGCTGCCGAAGGGCCACGGCATCTGGAGGCAGATGACCTCGTCAAAGCAAGCACCAAGCCTCGAGCAGGTACTGGGTGCACCAACCGGGATCGCAAGGATGACTTGGCTGGCCCCACGTCTCCTCACGATCTTCGCAGCGGCCCGAGCTGTCGCTCCCGTTGCCACACCGTCATCGACGACGATGACGGTTCTGGCCCTTGGATCAGGGGGGCCCGTTGTTGGTCGAAGCTCGGCGACAATCTGTTCGACGCGACGGGAACCGTCGCGGATCAACCAATCCACCTGGTCGGGCCCCAGCCCGGCAGCCGCGACAACATCGGCGTTGAGAACAACCACACTGCTTTCGCCCACCGCACCAAGTGCCAGCTCGGGCTGCCCCGGCGCACCGATCTTGCGAACGACCAAGACGTCCAGTTGGGCGCCCAGGGCTCGCGCCACCGCCTTTGCGACTGGGACGCCACCGAGTGGTAGGGCCAGCACCAGGGCACCGGTGGCCGGCACCGGGCGGGAGGGATCCCCCAGCCGCATGGTGACCAGCGCGGCCAACAGGCTCCCTGCCTCGGCACGGTCCCGGAACACCCTCCAAGTCTGCGCCACCTACGCAATGAGAGAGAGGGTTCGGTGGCGGGGTGTGACGTCTTTGACCGGAACGGTAGTCGCTGGGGTCTCGTATTCCCGGGTTCCCTGCATCCCAACGGCCGGAACCAGACAAATGTATCTCGATATCAAGATACTTGAGGATAGACTTCATGCATGTCCGCCACCCCCGCAGATGACGTTGACCGCATCGTCGACGCCTGGCATCGAGAGCGGCCCGACCTCGATGTCGCTCCGCTGCACATCCTCTCGCGGGTTTCCCGCCTTGCCCGGCACTTCGACCGGGACCGCGGATCAGCCTTTGCCCAGCACGGTCTTGAGGGCTGGGAGTTTGACGTCCTGTCGGCCCTGCGGCGAGCCGGCGCGCCATACGAGCTCTCCCCCGGGCAGCTGGTGACCCAGACCCTGGTCACCAGCGGCACCATGACCAACCGGGTCGACCGGCTCGCAGCCCGCGGTCTCGTCGCCCGAAGTCCGGACCCGAGCGACCGGCGAGGGGTGAAGGTCACGCTGACCGCGCAGGGCCGCAAGGTCGTCGACTCCGCCATGGCCGACCTGCTCGTCCGCGAGCGCCAGCTGCTCGACCGGCTGCCCCGGTCGGAACAGGACCACCTCACTGACTTCCTGCGCAGGCTCCTGTCCCCCTTTGAGGTCTGACCGGTCAGAGGACGTCCTCAGCGACCGACAGCCATTCCTGCTCAAGGGTCTCGCGTTCGTCGACGATGACCCGCAGCTTGTCGTTCAGTCCGATCACCGCCTTGTGATCGGCGGCCTTGGCTGCCATCTGCAGGTGAATCCTTTCCTCCTGGGCGGACAGCTTCGACAGCTGCCGCTCAATGCGTACCAGGTCCTTCTTGGCCTCGCGCAGCTCCCCAGCCGACGGCCCGGTTCGCCCGTCCGCCGGCTGCGATACACCCCCACCGCCACCTGAGCTGGTATTCCCGGATGTTGCGGCAGCCGCGGACGCGCGGGCGGCGTGACGCAGTTCGAGGTACTGGTCGACCCCGCCCGGCAGGTCGCGGATCGCCCCGTTCCCCAGCAGGGCAATCTGCCGGTCACACATCCGCTCAAGCAGATAACGGTCGTGGGAGACGACAAGCAGGGTCCCGGCCCAGCCGTCGAGCACATCCTCCATGGACGTCAGCGTCTCGATGTCAAGGTCGTTGGTCGGCTCGTCCAGGATCAGCACATTCGGCTCTGCCATGAGCAACCGGAGGAACTGCAGGCGCCGGCGCTCGCCGCCCGAAAGATCGCCCACCCGGGTCTGCTGGCGCCCGCCGCTGAATCCCAGTCGCTTCGCCAGCTGGCTGGCGCTCACCTCCTTGTCACCCAGGCGGGTGTACGCCTTGACGTCCTCGATGGCCTCGATCACCCGCGAGTCGGTGAACTTGGCGAGCTCACGGACCTCCTGGGTCAGGTAGGCCATCGACACCGTCTTGCCGACCTTGCGCTTGCCGGCGTCCAGAGCCACGGTTCCGAAGAACGCCCGCATCAGGGTGGACTTGCCGGAGCCGTTGACCCCGACAATGCCCACGCGCTCACCGGGTGCAAGTCGCCAGGTCACATGGTCGAGCAGCAGCCGCCCGCCAAGGGTCACGCTGGCGTCAACGAGGTCGACGACGTCCTTGCCCAGCCGGGTGGTGGCGAAGCGCACCAGCGAGACGTCGTCACGGGCCGCCGGCTCGTCGGCGATCAGCTCGTTGGCGGCATCGATCCGGAACTTCGGCTTGGTCGACCGTGCCGGCGGACCACGGCGCAGCCAGGCCAGCTCCTTGCGCAGCAAGTTGCTTCGGCGTTCATCGGTGACGACCGCCACCCGGTCCCGCTCGGCCTTGGCGAGCACGTAAGCCGCGTAGCCACCGTCGTAGGAGTTCACCTGCCCGTCGACGACCTCCCACGTCGTGGTGGCCACGGCGTCAAGGAACCAGCGATCGTGGGTGACCGTGACGACAGCAGTGCCAGGGCGAGTACGCCGCGTCGCCAGGTGCTGGGCAAGCCATGCCACGCCCTCAACATCGAGATGGTTGGTCGGCTCGTCCAGGAGCAGCAGGTCGGGGTCGGCGACCAGCAGCGCCGCGAGCGCCAGGCGGCGACGCTCGCCACCGGAAAGTGGGCCCACGATCGCGGCAAGGCCGCCCAGATCGGGGGCTTCGATACCACCGAGGAGCCCCTCCATGACCTCGCGGATGCGCGGGTCGCCGGCCCAGACGTGCTCTGGCAGGTCACCCAGCACCGCCGCGCGGACGGTGGCCTCGGGATCAAGGGTGTCGACCTGGGAGAGCATGCCGACGGTCAGCGACCCCACCCTGGTGATGCGCCCTTCATCCACCCGCTGAAGCCCGGCAAGAACTCTCAGCAGCGTCGACTTGCCCCCTCCGTTGCGCCCGACGACGCCCACCCGGGTGTCGCTGCTGACCCCCAGGGACACGCCGTCGAGGATGTGGGTGGTGCCGAGCGACAACGAGGCGCGCTCGACCGACACGAGATTGGCCATGGTCGCTCAGCTTCCCCTGGGTCCGGCCGGTCCGGTCATGAGGTGGGCACCGTGGACCGGACCGACGGCGCGGGTGACAGCTGGCGCCGCCCCTGACGCGGTCAGTGCCACGGCCAGGTCCAGCCCGCGTTCGGTGTCCGCGACCAGGAAGGCAATCGTCGGCCCCGACCCCGAGACGATCCCACCCAGGGCACCGAACTCCATACCGGTCTCCAGCACCTCGGCGAGCCGTGGCTGCAGCGAAAGAGCCGCCGGTTGAAGGTCATTGGTCAACGCTTGCCCGAGGGATACGGCATCTCCGGCCCGCAACGCGGTCATCATGGCGGAAGAAGGCACGGGCTCGGGAACCCGCCGGCCGCCCCGCAGGCGGTCGCACTCGGCGTACACCTTGGCGGTCGAGAGCCCAACATCGCTCAGCGCGAACACCCAGTGATAGCCGCCACGCGCGAGCACAGGCACGAGATGGTCGCCTCGACCTGACCCGATTGCTGTCCCACCTTTGAGCGCGAACGGCACGTCGCTCCCGAGCTCAGCGCCAAGATCCTGCAGCTCAGCCTTCGTGGAACCGATGCCCCAGAGCGCGTCGCAGGCCAACAGCGCACCGGCCGCGTCGGCCGACCCTCCGGCCATGCCACCGGCGACCGGGATGTCCTTGTCGATGGTGATGTGAACACGTTCCTCAACGCCAGCCTCACGGGCCAGCAAGCGGGCCGCCCGCATCGCCAGATTGGTCCCGTCGGCGGGAACCAGGTCGGTGAAGGGGCCGTTCACCGTGATCCCCCAGTCGTCGGAGGCCTCGACCCGGATGTCGTCATGGACCCCGACTGCCTGGAAGACCGTTGCCAGGTGGTGGTAGCCATCGGCACGGCGCGGACCGACCATCAGCTCCAGGTTGACCTTTGCCGGGACCCGAACTGTGACGACGTGCCCAGAGGTCGCTGCCGAGCTCACAGGCGCACCATTGCCGAACGGGACGCGGCGATGGCCGCGAACGCATCGACGTCCAGCTGTTCGCCACGGGTCTTCGGGTCCACGCCTGCGGCGCGCAGGGCCGCCTCGGCGTTGGCCGCTGAACCCGCCCACCCAGCCAGGGCTGCGCGCAGGGTCTTGCGCCGCTGCGCGAAAGCTGCGTCGATGCAGGCGAATACCTCGGCCCGAAGAGCCGGTGTCTGCGGCGGCTCACGCCGGTCCATTGCCACCAGGCCGGAGTCCACGTTGGGAGCGGGCCAGAACACCTTGCGGCTCACTGTTCCGGCCAGCCGCACGTCGGCATACCAGGCAGCCTTGACGCTGGGGATGCCGTAGGTCTTGTTGCCCGGCGGTGCCGCGAGCCGCTCGGCGACCTCGAGCTGCACCATCACCAGTACCTTGCTAAGGGACGGGAACGCCTCCAGGAAGCTGAGCACAACAGGCACGGAGATGTTGTAGGGCAGGTTCGCGATCAGCGCCGTCGGCTGTGGGTCTGGCAGGCTGCTCAGCGTCAGCGCGTCCGCGAGCACCACCTCAAGGCGGTCGCTGTATTCCGGCGCAAGCGCAGCCACCGTGGTGGGCAGCGCCGCCGCGAGGATCGGGTCGATCTCGATCGCCACGACCCGTCCGACCTTTCGGAGCAGGGCAAGAGTCAAAGAGCCCAGGCCTGGCCCGATCTCGACCACCACATCCTGGGGACCCACCTCGGCCAGGCGCACGATCCGCCGGACGGTATTGGCGTCGATGACGAAGTTCTGGCCCCAGTGCTTGGTCGGGCGCACACCCAGGCGACCTGCCATCTCACGGATCTGGCCGGCCCCGAGCAGCGCATCGGGGACGTCGTCATTCATGCAGAGCAGCCTAGGGGAATGAGGGGCTCTCCAAAGCCGACCCCGGGATCCGAACACGGCGGCGGCACCGTTCGTGGCCCCAGGAGGGTCAAAAAGGTGCCGCCGCGGTGTTCGGTCGAGAACGGGTCAGGCCGCGGATGCACAGCCCCACGGCGAGAGGCCACGGGAGGCGTAGACCGCATTGGCTACCGAAATCTGCTGCAGACGGGTGGCCAGGTCGGCCCGCGCCGCATACTTGCCGCCGCCGTTGGACAGCCAGGTGCCGCTGTCGAACTGCAGGCCGCCGTAGTAGCCGTTGCCGGTGTTGATCGCCCAGTTCCCGCCAGACTCACACTGGGCGATGCGGTCCCACATGGCAGCGTTGGCCGTGGAGCCGACAACCGATGATGAGGCCGAAGGTGCGGCGACCGGCTTCGCCTTGGTGCCGACAGCAAGGACGCGGGTGATCGGCGCAGTCGTGATCCGCGAGCTGGTCACCTTGCGGCTCTCGAGCTTGCCGTCGAACAAGGTCTCGAGGTAGGTGACCACGCTCGAACCAGGCTTGCCGGCTTTCAGCGTCTTGGTGCTGCCTGAGTAGAGCGTGGCATCGTTCTTGCGCGTCGTGCCGTAGCCGATGCTCACCGTGCCGGTGACACTCTTCTGGGTCACTCGGACGACGGCCACCTTCAGGCCACCCGCGGTCACAGGTGTCGCCATCGAAGGCGAGACGCGGTCCTTTGCGCCGACCGAGACGTGGAGCTCGGAAAGCACGTCGGCGACGTGGGCGCCGGTGGTGCGCGTGCTCAGCGTCTTGCCATCGACCACGACCGTCACGGTCTTGGGGGTGGTGACCGACATGACCAGACCGGTGCGGCCCAGCGGCTGTGAACGCGAGACTGACAGCTTGGCCGAGTCGGCGCGGATGCCGAGCTCGGAGAGGGCGCTGGCCACGGTGGTCGAGGTGGTCCAGTACTGGGTGGTCTGCCCGTCGACAGTGACCGTGAGGAGGCGGCCGTAGCGAACGACGACCTTGCCGCCATCGCTGACCTGCGTGGTCACGGCCGGAGCCACGACGTCGTGCGGACCTACCTTGATGTTCTGGCTGGCCAGGACATCCCCGACCAGTGTGCTGCCGAACATGTGAACCGCCGAGGTCTTGCCGTCAACGGAGAGGTTTACCGACTTGTCGAAGTAGGAGAAACCGAAGGCACCGGCAACAAGGGACGAGACAACTGCGGCTTGGGCGATACGTCGAACCGGGCGAAAGATCACGAGGCTCCAGAGCTAGTACTTTCCGGGCACGTTCGACGGAAGGCTGCGCACTGAAACGAAATTTGGGGTGCCCGACCGAGGTCGTGCATCCCAATGCGCGCCGTCCGAGGACTCAACGACCCCGGCCAACAGTCATCCACGATGGCTGATGAACCGGCAAAAGGTCAAATTTTGGTAACGGTGGTCCCTACCGGAGGCATCCTCCGCACAGGTCGCGGGCGGCTACCAGGGACCGTAGACACGCTCTGAGTTGGCCCCGATCGCGGAGCACAGCGACGGCACGTCCACGTTGAGAACGCCCGCCATCACGCGAACCGTCAACGGCACGAGGTATGGCGCGTTCATCGCCCCTCGATGCGGCTGAGGAGTCAGGAAAGGGGCGTCGGTCTCGACCAGAACCTGGTCCAGGGGCGTCACCGCGAGCGAGTTCCGCAGCTCTTTGGCGTTCTTGAACGTCACGGTCCCGGCGAAGGAGAGCAGGTAGCCCCGCTCAATGCACTCACGGGCCATGACCACGTCCCCGGAGAAACAGTGCAGCACCGTGCGGTCCGGCGCACCCTCCTCCGCCAGGATCCGGAGCACGTCGTCATGGGCCTCGCGGTCGTGGATCTGGAGCACCTTGCCCATGCGCTTCGCCAGGTCGATGTGCCAGCGGAACGACTCTTGCTGGGCCGCGATACCTTCCGGTCCCGTGCGGAAGTAGTCCAGACCCGTCTCACCGATGACCCGGACCCTGGGGTGGGAGGCGAGCAGCTCGATCTCGGCCTTGGCCGACTCGAGCTCGCCGAGGTCGTGAAGCCTGGGCGCCTCGTTGGGGTGGATGGCGATGCCACCCAGCAGCGCGGCATACCGGTCGATGACGTCGAGTGTGAAACGGGCGCCCGGGAGGTCACAACCGATCTGGATCATGCGTGGGACCCCGACCGCCGTCGCAGCCTCGATCACGGCCTCCAGGTCGGGAAGGTCCATTCCGTCACGGGACATGTCAAGGTGCGCGTGGTTGTCCACGACCGGGAGCGGCAGGGCCTCCGGTGCCGGCGGATAGCCGACATGACCGCTCATGCCAACGGACCCTTGCTCAGTTCAGGCCGCTGCCGGGGCCCATTTCCGGCCCAGAAACCGGCCTGAAGTGAGCAAACCGGCCTGAGGTGAGCAAGGGGTGGGGTCATTCGCTACCGGCCGCCGGATCGAGCCGCCGGAGCTCGTCGTCGACCACTGACGGGTCGAGCTTGGTGAAGATCGGGGACGGCTTGCCGATCGGGGCGCCGACCTTGATCGGGCGCGACTCCCAACGCGGCGTGGCCGAGTAGTCGCCGGTGATGATCGGGTAGCCGTCTCCGCCATCCAGGTCGTCGACCTCCTCGAGCCGTGGCATCGGCGCGATCTGGCCCGTGCCACCCATGGCCGCATGGACCAGGTTGGAGCTGTGCGGCAGGAAGGGGCTGAGCATGGTCGTGCAGTCGCTGACCGCCTGGGCGATCACGTGCAGGATGGTCCCGAGCCGCTC
>JBDTYK010000074.1:0-11510 GCA_040005715.1 Actinomycetota bacterium
GCGCCGAACCTCCTTCCCCGCCTCACCGGACGGGTCGTTAAAGGATTGTCGATCGAGCCCGACCCTACCCTGCGCCACGGCCTCCCGGTGACAGGGGCACGGCAGACTCGCCCGGCCCAGCGTCGGCTTGCCCGGAGGGCCTCCCAGGCAGCTGCTCAGATGGGGGTCAGACGAGTGTTGGCTTGACCTCGGCGAGCCGGGCGAGCAGCCCGTTGACGAAGGTGGGCGAGTCATCGGTCGACAGTGAGGTGGCCAGCGCGACGGCCTCGGAGATAGCGACCCCGTCGGGAACCGCGTCGCTGTAGACGACCTCCCAGGCGCCGATTCTCAGGATGGCCCGGTCGACCGCAGGCATCCGCTCGATCGTCCAGCCCTGGCTGTAGGACGCCAGCAGCTCGTTGATCGGTATCCACCTGGCCACCACGCCGCGCACGATCTCCACGCTGTACTGGTTCAGGGCGTGCTCGGTTGCCGGTTTCTCGATCCGTTGCTCGAGCAGCGTCTCGGCGTTGATGCCGCGCTGCTCGGCCTCGAACAGGATGTCGAGCGCGCGTTTGCGCGCCTTCGATCGCGCCGACACCTCAGTTGACTCGGCCGAGGTAGGAGCCGTCACGGGTGTCGACCTTGACCTTGGTCCCCTGCTCGATGAACAGCGGGACCGCGATCTCGGCGCCGGTCTCCAGGGTCGCCGGCTTGGTGCCACCGGTGGAGCGGTCACCCTGCATTCCCGGCTCGGTGTAGGTGATCTCGAGGGTCACCGAGGCAGGCAGCTCGATGTAGAGCGGGGCGCCGTCGTGCGTCGCGACCGTTGCGTCCTGGTTCTCGAGCATGTAGTTGGCGGCGTCGCCAACCACGCTCTCGGAGATCTGGATCTGCTCAAAGGTGTCGCCGTCCATGAAGACGAAACTGTCACCGTCCTTGTAGAGGTACTGCATCGTCCGCTTGTCGACGTTGGCCGTGTCGACCTTGGTCCCGGCGTTGAAGGTCTTGTCGACGACCTTGCCGGACAGCACCGCCTTGAGCTTGGTCCGCACGAAGGCAGGGCCCTTACCTGGCTTGACATGCTGGAACTCGACGACGGACCAGAGCTGGTTGCCGATGTTGAGGACCATGCCGTTCTTGAGGTCGTTGGTCGAAGCCACGCGAGATTCACTTTCGTATGACGGGCTGCCTGGTTGCGCAGGCTGATGAGCGCAAGTCCGTGCTGCTGCCCGTAGGAGGCCTTCAAAGGATTGCACGCCATCCTACCGGCAGCGGCGAGCACGATCCGACGCGAGGGACGGGGCTAACGCAGGTGCGCAGGTCGGGAGTCGGGAGCCCCGGGTCTACAACGCTCTACGACACCAAGACTGGCTGGTGGGACTCGACCAGGTCCGCGGCAGGGTCCTTGGTCAGGCTCACGCCCGGGATGGGTGAGCCTGCCTGCACATCTTCCTTTGTCGTCTGCGGCCCCGGGTCATCCCCCAGCTTCACGTCCCTGCCCACCTTGTGCGCACTCAGCCAAAGCTCCAGCGCACCGAGCGCTCCTTCGTCCGCGAGCGCGGCGTTGACCAGCGCTGACAGATCCTGGACCTCGCCCTGGCTGTCGACCAGCTGCGCGGGGGCAGCCCAGCTGAAGACGTAGTTCACGGTGCCGGCCTCGATTGCGGCGGTGGTGAGGAAGGCTGTGATCAGCCGGCGGGCCGCCTGTCGTTCGACCTCGTGCGGTGCGCCGTCGCCGAACAGCGGACGCACCATCTCCTCGGACAGCCCATAGCGGATGATGTCCAGCAGGTCCATGACGCACAGCAGCGGGCCCATCCCGCCCTCCTGCCCCAGCCGCACCAGCTTGCGCGCACCCTCGCGGGCGGCGCCGCGATCTGCCTCGGGGGCGATCTCATCCCACGTTCCGGTGAGCAGCTCGCGGTCCTGGAACATCCACTCGTGCACGCGGTCGATCACGCGCTCGGGCTCGCGGAGCATGTCAATCGCACGCCCCGACCGGTCATGGGTGTTGTCCTCCGGCAGCGATGCGACAACAGAGAGCCGCTCTGCCAGCGAAGGATGGGAGTCGTACAGCGACGCAGGCACCAGCGAGGGCGCAAGCACGGTCTCTGCCAGATGGGCCCGCCGGGTGGGGTGGTCGATGAACTCGGTGAAGCTTGCGAAGACGTCCGCCGGGCGCCGCTGCACGGCGGCGGCAGGGGCGAGATACCCGTCTGAGAACGCATCCCACCCGCTGCGCAGCACTGCGACCTCACGCAGCGCGGCCAAGGTCGACCCGTTGCCAACCAGGTTGGCACTTCGCGTATCCGCCTCCAGCTGCTGACGGCGGATGACTGGGTCGGCGACCGCGATGTACATGCGCCCATACCGGCCGACGACCCTGCCCACCCTCGTGTCCTCACCCACCAGCTCGACAACACGCCCGATGATCTTCCTGCCGCGGTGAATTCGCCGAGCCAGAGAGCTTGGCCCCCAGAATCGGCAGAGCTCGTGGGCGATCGCGGCGCGAAGCTGCCGTTCGGTCAGTCCCGCCAGCAGCACTTCCCCAAGCTGCAGGCGGCGTACTCCCGGGCGCAGCCCCAGCCGGGTTCTGTTCTCGGAGGCGATGAGGGTCGCGTTGGGGGCCAGCACCAGCTCGGACGGCGGCCACATGTGCAGACCCTCGGCGACGATGCAGATCTCAACCCAGAGCAGCGGCTGCTCGTCCCCGGTGATCAGCACGCCCTCGACCGGCTTGTTCTGTCGTCGCCGTGCGGCGGGCACTCTCATGCCGACGGCGATGACAATTCCGGCAACGGCAATAGCAGCAAGGACTGCCCATACGCCCCGCATGCTCGCTGCCAGGAGCAGGACCATCGAGACTGCAAGGACGGACACGGCAGCCAGCGCTACGACGCCCGAGAGCATCAGCATGGAGACAACCGCGCGGGGGGCGAACTTCAACGGCTTCCTCCTCTGGCACGGGGGTCGTCTCAAAGCGTGTCCCCCGTGCCTACCGCCCGCTATCGTCCGAACGGACGCCCACGCTCATCCGAACGGGCCATTCCGGCTCGATCAGAGCGTGAGTGCACGCAGTGCCAGCACGTAGGAACCCGAACCGAACCCGGCAATCGTGCCGGTGGCCACGCCGGCAACCACCGAAGTGTGCCGGAACTCCTCACGGGTCGCCGGGTTGGACAGGTGAACCTCGATCAGCCTCGCCCCGCCCGAGGTCACCATCGCGCAGGCATCGCGAACGGCATACGAGTAATGGGTGAAGGCCGCCGGATTGAGCACGACGTCGGCGCCAAGGTCGACTGCCTGGTGGATCCAGCCGATCAGCTCGGCCTCGTCGTTGGTCTGGCGAAAGTCGACCATCAGGTCCAGAGCGGCCGCTTCAACAGACACCAGCTCCGATATGTCCTTGAGAGTCTGCGACCCATAGATCTCCGGCTCCCGGCCACCCAGCCGATCCAGGTTCGGGCCATTGAGCACATATACCAGCGACGCGGTCATGGCGAGAGTCTAGGCACCCCCGCGAAGGCGCGTACGACTTCCGGCCGGGGAGTCCGGCCGGGTGACCAGCGAGCCGCGCCCCAGGACGATCTTGACGATGTTGTCCAGGGACTGCGTGCCGGGCGCCAGATAGCCATCGTGGTCCGTGACCCCACGGGTGCCGAACACCGAGTCCCCGAAGCCCGCTGTTGCCGGCATCGTCCCGTGCCCTGCTCCCCACACCTGAAACGTCGGCAGCCAGTCGATCCAGTCCAGTGCGGACTGGCCGGCCCAGATGTGCGCTGCAGTGTGCAGATCCTCCGCCGCCGAGACGCCCATCCCCGGACTGCCCACCACGACGATGTCCTTCACCTGCGGGGGCAGATCGGCGGCAGCCAGTCCGGCAACCACAGAGCCGTAGCTGTGGCCGATCACCGTCACCTGAGCGCCCGGACGCAGTGATGCCAGATCCCTGGCAAAGGAGTCCAGGGCAGTTGCCCCGGCTCGTGCGAGCTCCTCGCGCGCAGCATCCCGCCCGATGCCTTGCGGCGCGTCGTACCCCAGCCAGGCGACCACTGCCACGTGCTGGCCCGGCGCCGCCGCGGTGGCAGCGTCGAACAGGGCCTGCGCCTGCACTGCTGGAGCGCGGTCGCGGACACCACCCAGGCCGGTGCTGAAGTTGTCTGCCCGGTTGGCAACCCCCGGCACCAGCACGGCAATTCGATCTGCCGCCACCAGATCACCGAAGACCTCGACGACTCGGCCAGTGCCACGCGGGTCGAAAGTCAGGAACTGGCGGCCCCGCCCAGCCCACTTTGCGTAGGGCACCCCGGCGGCCTGCATCGCGGCGCGGTTCCCGTCATAGGTGCGGGTCAGCGCGCTACGGTCGCCGGAGTCCGGATGCCAGCCCGCAAGACTCGAAGAGACCGCGATCGCCGGACCCGGGGTGAACAGCAGCAGCGCGAGGGCGAGCAGAAAGACGCAGGCTACGGAGGCGGCGCTGAGCGCCCTCCAGCACCACCGCATCTGTTCCTTCCCACGCCAGGTAGACCGTTCGGCCTGATCCGGACGGGTTAGTCACGTTACGCGGACTTTCTGAACGCGGCTCTCAGGAAGGTCTGCCTCTAGCTGGACCGTTCATCTGAGCGCTCCGGCTCCGAGCTGACCCGGGCATAGGCCGCAAGCATCAGGGAGGGGTCGGGGCCCTCGAGGCGGGTGGGCCTGGCGATCTGCTCAAGCACCACGAAACGAAGCTGTGAGCCTCGCACCTTCTTGTCGCGCATCATGGCCGCGTAGAGCTCCGGCCAACGGTCCCCGCGGTAGCTCGTGGGCAGCCCGACGCCGGAAAGGACCGACCGGTGACGGTCCACGACCGCGTCGTCCAGCAGGCCCGCCGCGCGCGCCAGCTCGGCCGCGTAGACCATGCCCACACTGACCGCTGCCCCGTGGCGCCAGGAGTAGCCCTCCACCTGCTCGATCGCGTGGGCAAAGGTGTGCCCGTAGTTCAGGATCTCCCGCAGAGAGGACTCCCTGAGGTCCTTGGTCACGACGTCCGCCTTGACCTTGATCGAGCGCTCGATCAGCAGGCGAATTGCCAGCCGATCGCTGTGCATGGTCCCTTCCGGGTCCTGCTCCACGAGCTCGAGGATCGCCGGGTCCGCGATGAACCCGCACTTGATCACCTCGGCCATCCCGGACACGAAGTCACGACGGGGCAACGTCTCCAGGGTCGCGAGATCGCACAGGACGCCGACCGGCGGATGGAACGCGCCGACCAGGTTCTTGCCCTCGGCGGTGTTGATACCGGTCTTGCCTCCCACAGCGGCGTCTGCCATGGCGAGCACCGTCGTCGGGACGTGGACGACCGCGATACCTCGAAGCCAGGTCGCCGCGACGAAGCCCGCAAGGTCGGTCACCGTCCCGCCGCCGATACCCACGATCGCGTCCGAGCGGGTGAAACCGGAACGACCCAGCAGACCCCACAGGTTCGAGGCGACCTGCGCGGACTTGGCCTCCTCTGCGTCGGGTACCTCGACGATGAACACCGAGAAGCCCCGTGAGGAAAGCTCACTGCGCGCGGACGCCGCGAGCGCGTGCAAGGCCCGGGCGTGGACGATGAGCACCCGCTGCACGCCGGGGGCGAACAGTCCGGGCAGCTCCCCCAGAAGGTCGGTTCCGATCACGACGTCGTATCCCGGGTCGTCACCGTTGCCCACCCGAATCCGGCTTGTCGAGCTCATCCCGACACCCCCAGCTTCTGAACGATCTCGGCGGCGATGTCCCGCGGTTCGCGCCCAGCCGTCTGGACCGTGAACGTCGCGAGCCGCTCATAGGTGGGCCGGCGCGACTCCATCATCTGGATCCACTGCGCCCTGGGGTTGACGGCCAGAAGCGGGCGGCTGCGGTCGAACCCGACGCGCTTGGCGGCATCGGCGATACCGACGTCGAGAAACACGACGGTGCGACCTCCGAGGGCGGCAGCGCTCAGCGGGTCCATCACCGCGCCTCCACCCAGGGAGAGCACACCGGAGTGGGAAGCCAGTGCCTGCGCGACCTCGGCGCGCTCGAGCTGGCGGAACCGGGGCTCCCCGTCGTCCATGAAGATGTCGGAGATCGACTTCCCCTCCCTGGCTTCGATGGCCTGGTCGCTGTCGAGCAGCTCGACACCCATCAGGGCAGCGAGCGCCCGTCCAACGGTGGTCTTGCCCGATCCGGGCGGACCAACGAGCACCACGCAGGAGTCAGGCAGACCGTGCTGACCCGGCACTGGCGCGGGATCGCTCACCACGAACGCAGCATCTCGGGAATCGCGTCAAGGTAGCTGCGGTGGTTTCTCGAAGTCTCGGCGAGGCTGTCACCGCCGAACTTCTCGAGACAGGCCTGGGCCAGGACCAGGGCGACCATGGCCTCGGCGACGACCCCTGCAGCGGGCACCGCGCAGACGTCCGAGCGCTGATGGATGGCGGTCGCGGCCTCCCCCGTGGTCAGGTCGACCGTGGCCAGCGCCTTGGGCACCGTGCTGATCGGCTTCATGGCAGCTCGAACACGCAGGACCTCACCGGTCGACATGCCCCCCTCGGTGCCACCGGCCCGGCCGGTGCGCCGGCGGATCACACCGTCCTGGCCGCGGTCGAGCTCGTCATGCGCCGCAGATCCCCGGCGGGCCGCAGTCAGGAAGCCGTCGCCGATCTCGACCCCCTTGATCGCCTGGATGCCCATCAGGGCCCCGGCCAGCTGCGAGTCCAGACGGCGGTCCCAGTGCACATAGGACCCCAGACCAGGTGGCAGCCCATAGGCCAGGACCTCAACGACGCCCCCCAGGGTGTCGCCGTCCTTCTTCGCGGCCTCCACCTCGGCCACCATTGCCGCGGAGTCTGCAGGGTCCAGCGTGCGCACCGGGTCGGCATCGAGCACACCAACCTGGTCTGGTCGCGGCAGCCGGGCATCGGCGGATCGGACAGCGGTTCCGATGGCCACCGTGTGTGAGACCAAGGTGATGCCATAGGCCTGCTCCAGGAGGGCCGACGCCACGGCGCCCAGCGCCACTCTGGCCGCCGTCTCGCGTGCCGAGGCACGCTCAAGCACCGGGCGGGCGTCGGCGAACCCGTACTTCTGCATGCCGACCAGGTCGGCGTGACCGGGCCGGGGCCGGGTCAGCGCCTTGTTCCGGGCGATCTCCTGGGGTGAGCCGATGTCGTCAGCAGCGGCCAGGGCGTCAGCGGCCACCGGGTCCGGGCTCATCACCGTCTCCCACCTGGCCCACTCGGAGTTGGCGATGCGGATCGCCACGGGCGACCCCATGGTCTGGCCGTGACGGACCCCGCCAAGGAACTCCACGGCGTCCTGCTCGAACTTCATCCGGGCACCGCGGCCGAACCCGAGCCGGCGGCGGGCGAGCGCCGCGGCGACCGCCGAGGTGGTGACCTCGATGCCCGCCGGCAGGCCCTCGATCGTGGCAGTCAGGGCGGGGCCATGGGACTCACCGGCAGTCAACCAACGCAGCATGGGCGAAATCCTAGCCACGAGCCCGCGAAGACCCCGTCATCCGGTCAGAACATGGACCGGGAAGATCAAGGCCACCCATGCGCCCAGAATCATCGAGGGGCCGAAGGCGATGGACGACGAGCGACTCGCCCGCCGGGCAATGAGCAGGATCACGGCGATGGCCCCACCGATGACGAAGGCCGCGAAGACCGAGACGATCGCCGGACCCCATCCCACCCATCCCAGCAGGAGACCCAGGACACCAGCGAGCTTCACGTCGCCCAGTCCCAGTCCCCCACCCCCGGGCGAGACCAGGGCGAGTACGAGGTAACCCACGAAGAGCGCGAGCCCGGCCAGCACACCTCTCAGCAGCGAGCCCCACTGCCCGGTCACCACGGTGGGGACGAACAGGAGCACGAAGGCGATCGGATAGGACGGCAGCACGATCAGGTCAGGCAGGCGGTGGACGTCGATATCGATGAGGGTGAGCACGGCGCCGACAGCACCCAGATAGAGGTATGCCGGAAGCAGTGACCACTGCGCGTGGCCACCGAAGCGGAAGGTCAGGCTGGCCCACGCCACTGCCACGGCTATGACCAGCCACCAGGAGTGAGCGGGCAGAGGCCGATCGCGTTCCTCGGGACGGCGATAGCTGGCCGAAGCCAGAACCCTGGTCAGCCAGGCCCCCACCCCGGCGCCAAGGACCGCCAGCACCATGATCGCCCACCAGGGTGCAGCGCCCGGCGGAAGCACAAAGCTCATGTCGACCCCAGGGCCGCGCGCCCAGCCGACCGCATCTGCTCCACAGGGGGGGGCAGTCCGGTCATCAGGCGCACCTGCTCGGCGGCCTGGTGGACCAACATCTCGAACCCCGAGATCACGTGTGCCCCCGCCTCCTCGAACGCCCTCGCCAGTGGCGTCGGCCAGCCGGCGTAGACCACGTCCAGCACAACCCGATCTTCGCGCCGCGAACCCCCGGGGAGCAGCAGTCCGGTCGGCGTGTCGGCATCGAATGCACCGGCCGGCAGCGTGCTGACAACCAACGGCGCGTCGCCGGCCCGCGCGGCGACCTCGCCCAGCCCCACGACGTCAACCTCGAGCCCGGCACGACGCGCCTGGGCCAGGGTCTCCGGCCGCGCGCCCGCGCGCACCCCAAAGGTCACCTTGCGACAACCCATCACTGCCAGCGCCGCCACGACCGACCGCGCCGTAGCCCCCGAGCCGAGCACCAGAGCGCTGGGCATGTGCAGGCAACCGGCCTCCCGCAAGGCCTGCGACACGCCATACACATCGGTGTTGTGGCCACTCCAGCCCGAGTCCCCCCTGCGCACCAGCGTGTTGACAGCACCAACATCGCGGGCCAGGTCAGAGACTTCGGCGGCGACCCTGAAAGCAGCCTCCTTCAGCGGCCGGGTCAGGGACAGCCCCGCCCACTCGTCGCCCAGACGGGCCACAAACCCGGGAAGTGCGCTCTCCTGCACCTCGTGCGCCTCGTAGACCCAGGTGCTCAGCCCCAGGGCGCGATAGGCCGCACGATGCAGCGTCGGCGAGAGTGAGTGGCCGATCGGCGATCCAAGGACGGCGACTCGCCGGGTCTGGGTCGTCAGCATTTGCCCGGGTGGGCCGAGCACCATTTCTGGAAGAGCGCGACATTGGCTGCGTGTCCGGCCGCGTCGAGCGCGAACCTGGTCTCACCGGTCTCGGGGTTCACGGCAACGAAGTAGAGCCAGGGCCCGGGTGTCGGGTTCAGCGCGGCCTTCATGGCCGACAGCCCAGGACTGTCGATCGGACCAGGCGGCAGGCCCGGATGCAGGTAGGTGTTGTAGGCGCTCCGGCTGGCTCTCTCGGCATCGGTCGTGGTCACCGCGCGCCGCCCGGCGATGAAGCTGACGGTCGAGTCCAGCTGCAAGGGCATCGGCCTCGCAAGGCGGTTGTCAACCACGCGCGCCACCTTCGGGAAGTCTGCGATGGCTTTGGCCTCGGCCTGGACGAGGCTGGCGATGGTCAGGACCCGCCGCATCTGTGCCGGGTCCACTCCGATGCTGCCCAGCTCTTCGAGTGACTTTGCCACCATGGCGTGAAGCTGGTCAGAGGCAGTGGTGTTCTTGCCGAACTCGTACGTTGCCGGGAACAGGTATCCCTCTGTGTCTCCGTTGGCCGCGGCCGGAAGCCCAAGTGCCGCGGGGTCTTTCAACGCCGCCTGGTAGTCGGCGAGGGGCTGGCCGGTGGCAGCTGAGAGCAGCCTGATGGTCTCAGAGGTCCACTTGCCCTCGGGGATGGTGACCCGCGGCACGGTGCGGTTGGCCGGGTCCAGCAGCATGGCCAGTGCCGACACCCCGCTCATCACCTTGCGCAGTGAGTAGTCACCGGGCTGGATGGAGCCGCCTCTGGGGTCGGCAGCAGCAGCGCTTGCGAAGGCCTTGGCGGTCTTGACCACACCAGCCTTCTCCAGAGTGGCACCGATGGACCGGCCGGTATCGCCGCTGTGCACCGTGACGGACACCGTGCCCGAGCCGTTCCCGGTGTAGTCGTTGCTCGCGGTCAGGCTGGAGACAAGCGGAGCGAGCGCGCTGTAGGCCGCGAAACCCCCACCGGCGACCAGGCCGAGGGTCAGCAGCAGCACCACCATCCGGCGCCTGCCCTGGACTCGTCGGCGCTGAGACCGCCGACTTGCGCCGCGATGCTGGCCCGGTGCCACCTCTGGCGCGCCTGTCTGTTCCTGTCCCGGTGTGGGATCGGGGGCCGGGTCGCCGAAGATCGCCGTGTCGAGATGGCGCTTCTTCATGGCCTCGACCCCTTCGCCTTGGTCCGGGCGGTACGCGCCTTACGTCCGCCCACGAGCTCGCCCGGTGCCAGCCCTGAGGACTTCTCGGCGTCCAGCGCCGTCTGCAGGATCAGCACTGCGGCCGCCTGGTCCACCATGGCACGCTGGGCCCTGCCGGGCACCCCGCTCTCGCGCAGCCCTCGGTGCGCGTCGATGGTCGTGAGGCGCTCGTCTATCAACCGTACCGGGATAGGTGAGATCCTTGCCGCCAGCGCGCTCGCGTAGCTACGAGCGGCCCGAGCCGCCGCGCCTTCATCCCCGGACAGTGATCTCGGCAACCCGACGATCACCTCCAGCGCGTGACGTTCACGCACCGCCTGGGCGATCGTGGCGATGTCGGAGCCGGACGCGTCGTCGCGTCCGATCGTCTCGACCGGGGTGGCGAGCAGGCCTTCGGGATCGCTGGCCGCAAGCCCGATGCGGACCGAGCCCACATCAACGCCCAACCGAGTCCCGGTGCGCATCGCCCTCAGCGCCCTGCCGTGACACGTTCGCCGACGGCATGCTCGACCCTGGCCAACGCCTCGCCGACCTTGGTGGCGTCGACACCACCGCCCTGAGCCACATCGTCCTTGCCGCCGCCACCGCCGCCAAGAACCTGTGCTGCGACCTTGACCAGCTGGCCGGCCCTCAGGCCCCAGGCTCTGGCCGCGTCGTTCGTCGCGACGACGACCACCGGGCGTTCCTTGGCAACGCCGGCGACAGCCACCACCGCCGGGCGGTCGTTGCCGAGCCTGGACCTGATGTCCAGGGCGAGGACACGGAGATCCTCTGCGCCGACACCCTCGCCGGCATCGTGGGCGACGAAGCTGACTCCGAACACGTCCCTTCCACCATCGGCCAGTGAGGATGACGCGGCCAGGACCTGCTGCATGCGCATCGTGCTGATCTCGTGATCAGCCTCCTTGAGCTTGGCCAGGATGCTCGCGACCCGCTCGGGGAGCTCTTCGGGACGGACCTTCAAGGCTTCGGTCAATGCTCCGACGATGGCGTGCTCACGGGCCAGGAACTCGTAGGCGTCGGTTCCCACGAGCGCTTCCACCCGTCGAATACCCGAGCCGATGGACGCCTCGCCGAGCAGCTTGACCAGCCCCAGCTGCCCCGAGCGTTGCGCGTGGGTGCCACCACAGAGCTCGCGGGCCCAGTCGCCGACCGACACCACCCGCACCGCCTTGCCGTACTTCTCCCCGAACAGGGCCATCGCCCCGGATGCGCGCGCCTCGTCCTGGGTCATCACCTCGGC
>JBDTYK010000075.1:0-11474 GCA_040005715.1 Actinomycetota bacterium
GGGCCGTGAGCAGGTTCTCGGCGTCGTCCTCCTCGACCTCGAGGTCCTCGTTGCGGGTGACCCGGAAGGTGAAGTGCTCGCTGACCTCCATGCCCGGAAACAGCTGGTCGAGGTGCGCGGACATGATGTCCTCGAGGGGGAGGAAGCGTGCGTTGTGAAGATGCGCCAGGGCCTGGTTGCGCGGGTCGACCTGCACGAAGCGCGGCAGCAGCAGCGGCACCTTGACGCGCGCGAAGTGCTCGACCTCGGTCTTGGGGTTGACCAGCAGGACGGCAAGGTTGAGGGAGAGCCCCGAGATGTAGGGGAACGGGTGTGCCGGGTCGACGGCCAGAGGCGTGAGCACCGGGAAGATCTGGTCCCGGAACATTCCGTGCAGGCCTTCCTGCTCCTGTGTGTTGAGCTCGTCCCAGCGCACGATGGTGATGCCCTCTTCGACCAGGGCCGGGCGTACCTGGTCGTGGAAGACATGAGCGTGCATCGCCATCAGCTCGTGGGCGAAGACCGAGATCTGCTCGAGGACCTCACGCGGCTCCAGACCGGAGGCGGAGCGCACGGCCAAGCCGGTCGCGATACGGCGCTTGAGGCCTGCCACGCGAACCATGAAGAACTCGTCGAGGTTGCTGGCGAAGATGGCCAGATAGCGGGCGCGCTCGAGCAACGGCACCGTGACGTCAGCGGCCAGCTCCAGGACCCGCTCGTTGAACTGGAGCCAGGAGATCTCACGGTCGAGGAAGCGATCGTCGGGCAGCGCGTCCGGGTCGACAGGTGCGTCCGGTGCCGGCACGAGTCGCATGAAACGGCCGTTGGAGGCCCTGGCTGTTGGCGCGCTCATGTGCCTATCGTGTCACCAGAGGGTGGACCGCGGGGGAATACATGACATCCACGGCGAAGCGCGTGAAGCCCAGCCGGGAGTATGTCGCGACGGCGGCCGTGTTGTCAGCATCCACAAAGAGGACGGCCTCGGTCACCCCCCGGCCCCGCAGGTGCTCGAGCCCCAGAAGGGTCACTGCCCGGCCAAGCCCGAGGCCCTGGTATGCCGGGTCGACGCCGACCACATAGACCTCACCTCTGGTCTGTCTGACCCGTGGTCTGGGGGAGGGGACGATCTTGGTCCAGTGCGACGCAGCAAGCACCGGGGCCGCGCCTCTGGTGTCCTCCACGAGGATGAATCCCTCTGTGTCAAACCAGGGTTCAGCAATCCGCAGGTCGAGATCGTGACGGGTCAGACGGCCCTGCTCGGCGTGGTCTGCGAAGGCTCTTGCGTTCACCCCTAGCCAGGCATCCTCGTCCTGGCCGACGACGAACTGACGGGCCGTGAAGCCTTCCGGGATTGTCACCTCGGGCAGCGAACCTGCGTCCGGGAGCAGCGGCCGGTGCATGGACCAGAGCTCACGCACGATCGTGTAACCGCCCCGCGCGGCCAGTGCGCGGGCGCCGTCGAGATGACCGTGCGACCAGATCTGCAGCTTGCTGGCCTCTGGTCCCAGGGCGTCCCGGATGGCATGGACGAGTGCTGTCGCAACGCCCTGTCGCCGGTCGGCAGGATCGACGACAAGCTCGACGGTTGCCGCCGCCCCAGTCTGCGGAGTGGCTGCAACCCCGATCCCCTCGGCCGCCGCCACCCCAGTCTGCGCGGTGCTCGCCTCCTCCGTCTCCGAGGCGACTGCCACCTGGGTCTGCGCAGTGGTGGCATCCCCGGTCTCCTCGGCGGCCGTCACCCCGGTCTGGGCGCTGGCCGGTGCCCCCGTCCCAGCGCGATCGGCATCGACAGCAGCATCTGCTGTCGCGTCTTCGACCGGGCCTCGATCGAGGTGCGCATAGCCCGCGAGGTGGGTGCCGTCATACGCGAGGAAGTGGGCGAGGCTGCTGGCGGCGTCAGTGTTCGTGCCCGTAGCGGTATCGGAGCCGGCACTGGCACCGGAGTCGTCACCGGCGCTGTCCCGGGCGGTCAGCAGCGCCTGCTCGGACAGAGGCGCCACGTGATCGACGGCCTCGGCTCGCCTGATCAGGGTCATCAGCGCGGACACCTGTCCGGCATCGAGCTGTCCCACGTTGACCAGGTGCATCTGGGCATTCCATCACGGCGTGATCAGTTGCCGGAGGTCCTTGCAAATACCCAGCCCGGTTCCTGACCCAACCGGCACCCCTCGGCCCCTGATCAGGCGTCGGTCAGCGACTGGCTCTCGCTCGGGGATGTCTCGGGTACGAAGCGGTAGCCGACGTTGCGCACGGTTCCGATCAGCACCTCGTACTCCAGGCCGAGCTTGGCACGCAGTCGTCGGATGTGGACGTCCACGGTGCGGGTCCCTCCGAAGTAGTCATAACCCCAGACCTCCTGCAGTAGCTGGGCTCTGGTGAAGACCCGGCCCGGATGCTGGGCGAGGTGCTTGATCAGCTCGAACTCCTTGTAGGTCAGGTCGAGGACCCGACCGTCGATCCGGGCCGAGTAGGTGTTCTCGTCGATGACCAGGTTGCCGGAGGTGATCTGCGTGCCTGCCGGGTCCTCGCCGGCTGACAGGGCAAGGGAACCGATGGAGAGGCGGATGCGGGCCTCGACCTCGGCCGGCCCGGCGGTCTCGAGCAGGACGTCGTCGATCCCCCACTCTGCGGTCAGCCCGGCCAGGCCGCCCTCGGTCAGGATGGCCAGCAGCGGGACCGAGACCCCTGTGGCGCGCAACATCCGGCACAGGGACTTGGCGCTGGCGAGCTCAAGCCGGGCGTCTACCAGGATCGCGTCGGCGGCGGGTTGGTCGATCAGGGCTGCGGGCTCGGCGGGAATGATGCGCACGTGGTGGCTGAGCAGCGCCAGGGCCGGCAGCACGTCGGTGCTGGGCGCCAGCGCGTTGGTGAGCAACAACAGGTGGGCCACGTTGGCAGAATAGGTCAGTCCACCACCGATCGGGGCGCTAATCCGGCTCATGAGACCGCGTACACGTTCAATGAGCGCCGCAGCACCAACGGCCTGGACCGGCTCCTTTGGTGCAGGCACTCGGGCGCCGGCCGCGGCTGGAACCTTCGTGGCGACTTGGCCCTTTGCCGGCGGGTGATGGGACAATGCCGCACGTGACTGACGCTATGCCGGATCGGCCGGCTCTTACGCGTGCGCAGATGCGCGCTGCCGAAGCGGCCTCCGGTCCGGTTATCGTCCCGGTTCCGGAGATGCACAAGCAACCCCTCGTCACGATCTCTGTGGGGGCGCTCGCCGCCCTGTTGACCATCTGCGCTTTCGCCGGGCCGTTGTTCGTTGCGGTGGCGCTGGCCCTTGCTGCGGGCGTGATGGCGTGGGGTTGGTCCGGACTCCTGGGTCTGCCCAGTCCGCGTGGCACCGCGTTCGTGTTGAGCGTGGGGTCGGTGGCGGCGATCGGTACGGCGCTGGCGACGCGTCAGGACCCCTTTCTGGTCTGGATGCCGGCCGCCCTGGCCGGCGCGGTCATCGTCGCCTTTCTTCACCAGCTGGCACGCAGGGACGGACGTCCGCGGCTCGTCGAGTCCATCGCCTCTAACGTCACCGCGATCGCGATCGTTGTGTCCGGTGCTTGTTTCGTGGTTCTTCCCCGCACCTCGCATGGCGCCTGGGTTATCGCCATCGCTGCCGCCGGCATCGCCGTGTCAGCACTGACCGACCTGGTCGGAGACATGCCTCGCCTGCACGTCTGGCTGATGCCGCTGGCGATGCTGGCCGGTGGCGCCATCGCCATCGTCATCGCCCTTGTCTCCGGCGACGTGGGCTGGGGGCCGGCTGCCCTTCTGGGGCTTCTCGCTGCCGCGGTCAGCCATGCCATCCGTCGGGTGCTGGCCATGTTGCCGGCGATCAGCTCGTCGCGCTCCCAGCTGGTCAGTGCCGGGGCGTCGGTACTTACCGCGGGCGTCGTGGTCTACGTCGTGGGCCGGCTGTTCGTCTCCTGACCAGCCCGACTCAGACTTAACCGAACACCGCGCGCGCACCGTTTTGGCCCGGAAGCCCGGGCAAACGCGCCTTCCGCGGTGTTCGGTCGACTGGGGAGTGTCGCCTCAATAGACCAGCGCCTGCGCCCGGGAAGATTCCGGACTAAGGCGAAAGGAGCGGGCGTCAGTACACCAGCGCCTGCGCCCGGGAAGACTCCGGACTAAGGCGAAAGGAGCGGGCGTCAGTACACCAGCGCCTGCGCCCGAGAAGATTCCGGACTAAGGCGAAAGGAGCGGGCGTCAGTACACCAGCGCCTGCGCCTCGCTCGAGAGGATCTCCTCGACGAAGGCGGCAGCGCCCCGGATCAGCGTTCCCGTCAGCAGATCGGCCTCGGTGAGCTCTCGGCGAGCGGCACACTGGCTGCACACCGTGAGGGTGCCGCCTGAGATCACGGCATCGCGTAGTTCGGCCAGGTTGGCAGAATGAGGTAGCGCGAACTGCTCGGCTCGCCCTCGGACAGCCAGCCATGTGGACTCCCCAGTGAGCCACACGCTGACCTGTGCGCCGCTGGCCACTGCCGTGGCGGCAACGGTGAACGCCTGGGAAAGCCGCTCGGGGGACTCGATCCCCGTCGTGAGCTTGATGATCAGTTGGCGCGAGTTCGTCGGCATGGGTAAAGGCTACGATTGGTCGCCTTATGGTCTTCGAACTTGACGTGAACCTGCCACCCGCCCTGGCACCCCTCGCCTGGCTGGTCGGGCGATGGGAAGGCCTCGGCGTAGTCGGCTACCCAACCATCGAGTCGGCCAACTTCACCCAGGAGATCGTCTGCTCCCACGATGGTCGTCCCTTCCTTGAATGGCACAGCCGGACCTGGCTGCTTGATGACGCCGGTGAGCGAGTGCGCCCGTTGGCCACCGAGCTCGGGTTCTGGCGGGTCCTGGAGGACGGCGAGATTGAGCTGCTGCTGACCCATCCCACGGGCATCATCGAGATGTATGTCGGCCGTCGTGACGCTGACCGACCCTCGATCCACCTGCGCACCGACGGGGTTCTGCGCAGCCCGGCAGCCAAGGAGTACAACGCCGGGACGCGGATGTACGGGCTGGTGGAGTCCCAGCTGCTCTACGCGATGGACATGGCCGCAGTCGGCCAGAGTCTGCAGAGCCATCTGTCGGCCAAGCTGCAGCGCGTGGGCTGAGCTTGTTGCGCCTAAACCACCGAATCAGCACCCCGAGCCCCCGCAAACGGTGGTTTCGGAGCAAGGAGACAGGTCGGTGATGGGTCAGGAGGCGAAGATCCTGATCGTCTGCACCGGCAACATCTGTCGGTCACCGTTCATCGAGCGACTCCTGCAGCGCCGGCTGGACGAGCGCCGGGCAGGACCAGAGCGGGCGATCGAGGTCAGAAGCGCGGGCACGAGTGCCCTCGCCGGGTGGGCCATGGACGAAGCGGCAGCCGAACAGCTCGTCGCGTATGGCGGGGACCCTGCCGGGTTCAGCGCGCGCGCCCTGACTCCTGACCTCATTGCCGAGTCCGATCTGGTTCTCACCGCCACCCGAACGCACCGTGGCAGCGTGTCGGCGATGTATCCCAAGGCCCTCCGCCGGGTATTCACCTTCGCTGACTTTGCCGTCCTTGTTGGTGAGGTCGACGGACTGGACGCCCCAGTCCCCAACACCGATCCGCAGGGCTGGGTCGCTCACGTGACAGAGGAAGCCGCCGCGAAACGGGGACTCAAACCTCCGCTCGACCCCGCACAGGCCGACATCGTCGACCCCTTCGGGCGACCCGACGCGGTGTTCGCCGCCATGGCCCAACAAGTGGTCGCTTCGATGCCTGCTGTCGTTCGCGCCCTTGCCGGCTGACCTGAGGGCAGGCTCACGGCCGAGGCGACGGGTAGGCTCGCAGGCATGAGGGACCTTGGCGAATCCCTGCGGGCCAGAGGCATGCGGCTGACTCCGCAACGTCAGCGGATCATCGAGGCGGTCAGCGCCCTGGGACACGCCACACCGGACGGGCTGGCGGCTGCGGTCGATCAGGACGGAGGGCCGGCGCTGTCGCTGTCCACCATCTATCGCAACCTCGAAGCGCTCGAGCAGGTGGGCGTGGTCTCTCACACCCACCTCGACCATCGATCGCCCACCTATCATCTGGCCGACCACGCCCACCATGTCCACCTCGTGTGCCTGTCCTGCGGAGCAGTCATCGAGAGCGATGTCGCCACGGCCGATCCTTACGTCGGGAATCTTTTGTCCCGTCACGGCTTTGTGGCTGACGTGAAACATATGGCGATCCATGGATGGTGCGCAGGCTGTTCGGCGCTGGGAGCCCGTGAGGGAACGCTGGGAACCCACACGGGAACGCTGGGACCCCACGAGGGAACGCTGGGACCCCACGAGGGAACGCTGGGAACCCGTGAGGGAACGCTGGGAACCCACAAGGGAACCAACGTGGGAACCAACATGGAGTCCCTATGACAACGGTCGTCGCACCGCCGAGCCCGTTGCTGACCCGGCGGGGGGCCGTGGCCGGTGAGGGCAGTGACGCCGGTGTGGCCGCGCACTACGGGGACCCCCTGCGCGAACAGCGGCTCCTGGTCGAGGGTCTGGCGGTGGTCGACCTTTCCAATCGCGGGGTCCTGACCATCTCGGGCCCGGACCGCCTCTCGTGGCTGCACTCAATCACCACCCAGATGCTCACCGGCCTTGCCCCGCATACGTCCGCTGAGACGCTGGTCCTCAGCCCGAAGGGCCACATCGAGCACGATCTCCACCTCGTGGATGACGGCCAGACCACCTGGGTCACCGTCGAACCCGGCACGACTGACGCGCTCGCGTCCTGGCTGAACTCGATGCGCTTCATGTTGCGAGTCGAGATCGCCGACGTCAGCGCCGACTACGCGGTGATCGGTGAGCCGGTGCGCTCGGAGACCACAGCGGAGGAGCCTCTTGCCTGGAGCGACCCATGGCCGCTGATGGTTGGTGACACTGCGGCATACAGCGCGGTGGTCGAATCCGGCAGCCACCCGGGAAGTGATCGCCCCTGGCGCGAGCTGATCGTCCCGCGCGAGCAGCTGGACGCACGGGTTGGGGACCGGCCGCTGGCGGGTATGTGGGCGGCTGAGGCTCTGCGCGTCGCTGCCTGGCGGCCGCGCCTGGGTTTTGAGACCGACCAACGCACCATCCCCCACGAGCTCGACTGGTTGCGAACCGCCGTACACCTGCACAAGGGCTGTTACCGCGGACAGGAGACGGTGGCCCGGGTTCATAACCTTGGGCGGCCACCTCGCCGGCTGGTGTTTCTGCACCTGGACGGGTCGGGTCATCTTCTGCCAGAGCGCGATGCCGAGGTCGAGGTCGACGGTCGGGTCGTCGGCCGCCTCACGTCGGCGGCGCTTCACTACGAGCTCGGCCCGATCGCCCTGGCTGTCATCAAGCGCAACACCGCGCTGGATGCCGTGTGTCTGGTCGGAGGGCTCAGCGCCAGCCAGGAGGAAGTCGTCCAGCGCGAGTCCTGAGTCCTGCTCAGACGTGGGCTGAGTGCCGGCGTTTGCGGTACTCCACGACGGTGAGATAGACGATCACGGCATCGAAGACCGTGAGCAGGGCCAGGCCGATCGAGTGGGAGTAGCTGAACCGGTAGACCTGATAGACCATGAATCCGATCGTCAGATAGATCAGGCCCGCGTAGGCCCAGAGGCGGTTGTGCAGGATCTCCCAGACGAGCACGATCTTCACGATGCCGTGCGAGAGCAGGTAGATGGCCGCAAAGGTGAACGACCCGGCGCTCAGATTTTCAGCGCTGTGCAGGACGTAGGTCGCGATGAAGTCGCGCGGGTCCTCGGCAAGCTCATGCTGGGTCAGCGTCGCCGCGAGCTGGTTGACCTGACTGGGCTTGATGAAGAACAACAGGATGCCGCCGGCGATCTCGAGCAGCCCGTCCAGACCTTTCAGCAGGATGCCGACCTCAAAGACCCGGTCGAACCGGCTCGTTGGCTTGAAGCTGACGAGGTCGCTCATGCTCAGACGCTACGTGCATCTGTTCGGACGCGCGTAGGGGTTTGCCCAGCTCGCAGGGTCAGCGGGTTGGCAGGACGATCGTGACGCGCCGGTTGCGTGCGCGGTTGGGGTCGGTGGTGTTCGCCGCGACCGGGTTCGCCTGTCCGAAGCCCTGCGGTGTCAGCGTCACTGCCTGTCCGGCCAGGCCCGACTGGAGGACCTGGGCCACAGCCAGGGCACGGGCCTTGGACAGGGCCAGGTTCCGGGCCACGGTCCCCAGGTTGTCGGTGTACCCGTTGATCTGGATGGTGCCAGTCACGTTGGCACTTCGGATCTGGGTCGCGAGCTGGGTGACCGAAGCGCGGGCCGCGGGCGTCAGAGCCGCCGAGTTCAGGCCGAACAGGACATCGGACCGCAGGACGAGCTGCTGTCCCGCCTGGACGTGCGGTACCGACTTGGGTGCCTCGGTGGCGATGACCGGCAGCGCCTTGGATGTTGTTGGTTTGCTGGTCGCGGACGGACTACTCGTGGCCGTCGGTGACACGGTGGGCTGATCAGCGCCGACAGCCACAGAACGTGGGCTGGAACCGTCTGGCCAGGCCAGGAAGATGATCAGCAGCAGCACCGGAACCGCGGCCAGGGCGGCCCACTTGCGCCGTGAGCCCTTGGTATTCGGTTTGGCGCCCTTGCCGGCGACCGGAGCTCCTGGTTTGGGGCCAACGCTGAGGCCGGCCCATCGGCTCGGCGACCCGGCGCCGCTGGGCCTGGCATCGGAGGCCGGGGGACTCGAGATGGTGTCCAGTGCGGCAGGTGGTCGGGGGGCGTCGATGACGCGGACACCGGTATGGCGTTCCCGTACACCGGCGATCATATTCGCGCCCACCCCGATGATGTCGCCGCTGTCGGCGATCTGGGCGAAAAGGGCCCGGGTGTCGGTGTGGACACGCAGGGCCTTCAGCTTTGAGTCATCCCCCGCCGTCGCGGACAGCCTCAAGTTCAGATGAACTCTGCCCTGGGTGGGCTCGGAGCCGGCGAAGCTTCCGGTGTGGGTTCCCGAGAGCACGGACTCCTCGATGACCTGCGATCCGAGCACCTGCCTGGTGCTTGGCGTCAGGGTGAGGTCGTCGAACCCCGCCAAAAGTGTGTCGAAAGCCTCGCCCAGACCCTTGCCGGCGAAGGCCATTCGCTTCTCGCTCGCGACCAGGTCGACGGTGGCATTGGGGGAGAAGCACGCCATGACTGCATCGCGGTTCCCCGAAGCGAGGGCCGCGCCAAGACGCTGAAGTGCTGGGCCGGGATCATTCATGTCATCACCGCGATCGTTCGTGTCATCATCGGTACGAAGGATGTCATCAGTAACCTGCCCGTTGTGGGGTTGGCGGCAGGTTTGTCCGTTCGCTCGCAAACATGGCCGTTCGGACGAGGCGCAACGGATAAACTGCTCAGCCCAGACCGTCGCCGATCGTCCACACGTAGGAGATTTCGCACCTCCGATGCCCAGACCACCGTTTCAGGACTCTCTGGCCGACGACCGCGTCCCCTCAACCGGTCAGGTGCCCGATGACCGTCCGGTCGTCCCCGACCCAGCGGCATACCTCCCAGATCCAGTGGCCTGCAGTGAGAGGGCGGAGCCGAGGAAGCACGATGCGCGGTGGCTGCGCGCAGCCCGGCAGGCGAGAAGGCTCTCGTGGTTCTCACTGGCTTGGATGAGCGCTGAGGGCATCGTGGGCCTGGTCGCCGGCGTGGCCGCCAACTCGATCTCCCTGATCGGCTGGGCGCTTGGCTCGGTCATCGAGGGCTTGGCGGCGATCGTTGTGATCTGGCGGTTCACCGGCAGCAGAACCCTCTCCGAAGTCGCCGAGCAGCGCGCGGCGCGGGCAGTAGCGGTCTCGTTCTTCCTGCTGGCGCCCTATCTGGTGGTGGAGTCCGTGCGCGACCTGCTCGGCGGCCACGAGGTGACCACGAGCGTTCTGGGCCTGGTCGTCACGGCGTCAAGCCTGGTTGTCATGCCGTTGCTCGGGCGGGCCAAGCAGATCCTGGGCGCCCGCCTCGGTTCGGGAGCCACGGCGGGCGAAGGAATGCAGAACCTGATGTGCGCCGCCCAGGCCGCGGCCGTCCTGGTCGGACTCGCCGTCAGCGCGACCCTGGGTTGGTCCTGGCTCGACCCGGCCATTGGCCTGCTCCTGGCGGGGTGGGCGATCTATGAGGGCGTCCAGGCCTGGCGAGGCGAGGATTGCTGCTGACGTCCCGGCTGGTCTCCGCACACTGACCTGACTGGCCAACGCTGGGCCCGATGGATGGTGCCGCCTCAGGCGCCGGTGACCCCTTACGACCGGGGTGGTCCTGACCGGGTGGGTCCGGGTCGCAGTGCACCCCTTGACCGGGTAGGTCCTTGCCGCCGGGGGCCGCAAAGTAGGGTGATAACCGGACTAACGCCTCACTTCGCCTGTGGGCTTGAGCTGCTCAAGCTCCGAGCCTGAGGAGACGTGCGGTCGATGCGAGCCCGTGGCTATCCCACTTCGACGCAGGAGATATCAAATGATGAACATCCCGCCGGACCCGGTAGAGATCCTTGCCGACGTCATGCTGAAGGCCACCACGTCCTATGACGGCCTGCATTCCGAGCTCTCCCCCCACGTGCACGAGGTGGCAGACCGCATCATGACCGCGATCCGCGCTCGCTCAGACGAGGGAACCGAGCTGCGCAAGGCGCTGGGGCTGGAGCTGACCAGAACCACCCGGACCGGCAAGAACCTCAACGCCGCGATGAGCGCCTACACCGACTCATAGCACCGGGGCCGCATAGCACTGGGCCGCTGAGAACCAGGCCGCTGAGCACCGACTCATAGCACCGGGGGTCGCATAACACTGGGCCGCGGAGCACCGGGCCGCTGAGAACCAGGCCCCTGAGAACCAGGTCCGGGTGGCAGTGTGTCTGCTGTCACGCAGGATGGCTGACAGGATGTCGGCCATGAGCAACGAGCCCTCCATGTCCGTGCGCCCGGTGGTTCCCAGTGCGGGGACACTTATCACGGTCGCGCCCACCGGAGCTGAGACAGCCAAGGCCGACTGCCCTCAGCTGCCCACGACGATCGACGAGCTGGTCGCGACCGCCGTCGCGTGTGAGGCCGCAGGTGCCTCGCTGATCCACATCCACATCCGCGATTCCGACCACCGCCCGAGCCTTGACCCAGTCCGGCTGCGCGAGACCGTGGCCGCGGTGCGCGAGCAGACCTCACTGGTCGTCCAGCTGTCCACCGGCGGCAGCGTGCACGACCCGCTCGAACTGCGTCTCACCGTCCTGGACGCAGAGCCCGACTCGTGCAGCCTGACCTGTGGCACGACCAACTTCGGCGACGACGTCTTCCTCAACCCCTACCCGTTCATGGCCCAGCTCTACCAGCTGGCCCAGGAGCGCGAGATCGTCCCCGAGTTCGAGCTCTTCGACCTCGGGCACGTGGCTGCGCTGCGGCGCCTGATCGACACGTTCGGTCTCCCCTTCGGAGGCAAGGTTCACGTCGACTTCGTCACCGGAGTGCCAGGCGGTATGCCGGGCACGCCGGCCGCGCTGCTGGCCGGCATACAGG
>JBDTYK010000076.1:0-11255 GCA_040005715.1 Actinomycetota bacterium
CCGGGCGAGCCCGGGCCTCACAAGGGCGCCCGGGTCATCACAACGGAGTCAGGCTCACATCCTCGGACTTATCCCGAGACTGGGTGGAGAACTGGGTGTTGTACAGATCCGCATACAAGCCACCCTGCGCCAGCAGCTCGTGGTGCTTGCCTCGCTCAACGATGCGGCCATCAGCCACGACGAGGATCTGATCCGCTCCGCGTACGGTGGAGAGCCGGTGAGCGATCACCAGGGCGGTTCGACCTGAGAGCGCAGTGTCGAGCGCGCGCTGGACGGCCAGCTCGGACTCGCTGTCCAGGTGTGCGGTGGCCTCGTCAAGGACCACCAGCCCGGGACCCTTGAGCAGAAGCCTGGCGATGGCCAGCCGTTGCTTCTCGCCACCCGAGAGGCGGTGCCCACGATCGCCCACAACGGTGTCCAACCCCTCGGGAAGGCCTGTGACCAGATCCCACACCTGAGCGGACTTCAGGACCGAGACCATCTCCTCCTCAGTCGCACCCTCCTTGGCGTAGGCCAGGTTGGCGCGGATGGTGTCATGGAAGAGGTGGGCCTCCTGGGTTACCACGCCGACCACCCCGTGAACCGAGGCGAGCGAGGCCTCTCGCAGATCGATCCCGCCGAGGCGGACCTGGCCAACCGTTGGGTCATAGAGTCTGGCCACCAGGCTGGTGATCGTGGTCTTGCCCGCGCCGCTTGGGCCCACCAGGGCAACCAGCTCGCCGGGCTGGATCGTGAAGGTCACGTCGTGCAGAACCGACGCCCCGGCGCTACGGTCACCTGACGCCACGGTCTCCAGCGAGGCCAACGAGACTTCGTCCGCCGACGGATAGCGGAACCCGACCCCCTCGAACTCCACCGAGACCGGATGCTGTGGGAGAACAACCGGATGAGCCGCCTCCTTGACCAGCGGTTCGAGATCCAGCACCTCGAAGACGCGCTCGAACGACACCAGCGCCGTCATGACGTCGACCCGCACGTTGGAAAGTGCGGTCAGCGGTCCGTAGAGCCGTCCCAGCAGCGCGGCCAGCGCCACCAGCTCACCCAGCTGGAGTGCGCTGTTGACCACCATGATGCCGCCGGCGCCGTAAATGAGTGCGGTCGCCAACGAGGCGACCAGGGTCAGCGAGACGAGGAAGACCGTCCGGCTAAGCGCGATCTTGACCCCGACGTCGCGAACCCGCCCGGCCCGCTCGGCGTACTGGATGTCCTCGCTCCGGGGTTGCCCGAAGAGCTTGACGAGCAGCGCCCCCGCGACGTTGAAGCGCTCCGTCATCCGGGTGCCAAGCTCCGCGTTCAGGCCCATAGCCTCGTGACTGAGCCCGGCCAGCCGCTGGCCCATCACCCTGGCGGGTATCAGGAAGAACGGGAGGAGAGCCAGTGCGCCCAGTGTCAGCGACCAGGACTTCGATGCCATGGCCGCGACGATGAAGACCACCGAGATGACGTTGCTGACCACACCCGAGAGCGTTGAGGTGAAGGCCTGCTGGGCTCCGATCACGTCGTTGTTCAGACGGCTGACAAGGGCCCCGGTCTGAGCCCTCGTGAAGAAGGCGATCGGCTGCTTGAGGACATGGGTGAACACCTGGGTCCGCAGGTCGAAGATGAGCCCCTCTCCGATCCGCGAGGAGTACCAACGTTGGACAAGGGTCAGGGCTGCGTCCATGACCGCGATCACGGCGATGATCAGGGAGAGCTGCACGACAACAGCCGCGTCCTTCTGCAAGACGCCGTTGTCGATGATCAGGCCCAGCAGCAACGGTGTGGCTACCACCAGAGCCGAGTCGATGATCACCAGGACGAGGAAAATGGCGATGTGGGACTTGTACGGCCCCCCATAGCCGATCACCCGCCTGGCTGTCCCCGGGGCAAGCTTGCGCTGCGTGACCGAGGAGTCACGAGTCAGGGAGCGCATCATGCCCCAACCTGCGTGCATGGACATGCTGTCTCCGTTCTGCGCCCGTCCTCGCGGCGAACTAGCCAGCGGGCGCAACTCTCATCATCGTCGTCGTCGGGTCTGACAACGCCACCGTGCCGTGCTTACTTCCCCGAAGCCTGCACCATGGCCGTGAGCAGCCGCGCCTGCGCCTCGCGCTCGGCCCGGTGCTGCTGGGAGGGAGAGGCATCCATCGCGTTTCGTAGCAACGGCTTCAGCTCCCTCAGGGCTTCACTCGGCGCCTGCAGTATCGCGTCCGCGAGGTCGAGGGCGGTGGCGTCCAGGTCCTCGCGGGGCACAGCCACGGACGCCAGACCAATCGCCACCGCCTCCTGCGCACCCACGAACCTGCCGGTGGCGCAGATCTCAAGTGCCCGCGCATACCCGATGGAACGCACCAGTGGGGATGTACCCGCGAGGTCGGGCACCAGCCCAAGGCTGGTCTCACGCATGGCGAACGCGACATCGTCGGCGACAACGCGCAAGTCACACGCCAGGGCGAGCTGGAACCCGGCGCCGATCGCATGCCCCTGCACCGCGGCGATGGTGATCGCCGGCATCTCCGCCCAGATCGCAAACCCGCGCTGGAAGTGCTCGATGGCTTCCTCCAGCGCGCCTCCAGCCCCCGTAGCCAGGCCGAGTAGCGATGGCTCCCCCGGCAGCCCCTGCGGGGTCAACATGGCCCGATCAAGGCCCGCGGAGAACGACGGTCCCTCGGCCCGAAAGACAACCACCCTCGTCGAGCTGTCCAGACCGGCAGCGATCCCGGCCAGCGCGGACCACAGGCTCGGCACCTGCGAGTTGCGGCGTTCGGGGCGATCCAGGGAGATGGTCACGATCGGCCCGGTTCGCTCTACGCGCAACATGGGATGGGGCTGGGACTGCTCGTCGCTCGACACGCCCGCGACTCTAGCGATCGTTCAGCATTACGCGAGCGCCACGAGGTCCAGATAGTCGGGACCCCAGTGATCCTCAACACCATCAGGTAGCAGCAGGACCCGCTCGGGCTCGAGAGCGGCGACCGCGCCCTCGTCATGGCTGACAAGAACGACAGCACCCTTGTAGGTGCGCAGCGCACCCAGGATCTCCTCTCGGGACGCCGGGTCGAGGTTGTTCGTCGGCTCATCAAGCAGCAGGACGTTGGCCGCGGACACGACCAGCATGGCCAAGGACAGCCGGGTCTTCTCCCCACCTGAGAGCACGCTCGCCGGCTTGTGTACGTCGTCGCCGCTGAACAGGAAGGAGCCCAGCGTCTTGCGAGTGTTGACATCACCCATATCGGGTGCAGCCGACTTCATGTTCTCCAGAACGGTCCGCGACACGTCAAGGTTCTCGTGCTCCTGTGCGTAGTAGCCGATCTTCAGGCCGTGTCCCGGCTCGACCTCGCCGGTGTCCGGCCGGTCAACGCCCGCCAGGATCCGAAGGAGGGTGGTCTTGCCGGCACCGTTCAGACCCAGCACCACGACCCTCGAGCCGCGGTCGATGGCAAGGTCGATGTCGGTGAAGATCTCCAGCGAGCCGTATGACCGCGAGAGCCCAGACGCGGTCAGCGGCGTCTTGCCACAGGATGCCGGGTCGGGGAACCGCAGCTTGGCCACCTTGTCGCCACCACGCTCGGCCTCGAGCCCTTCAAGGAGGCGCTGGGCCCGTTTGGCCATGTTCTGTGCCGCAACGGCCTTGGTCGCCTTCGCGCGCATCTTGTCGGCCTGGGCCATCAGCGTGCCGGCCTTCTTCTCTGCGTTGAGCCGCTCACGCTTTCTGCGACGCTCGTCGGTCTCGCGCTGCAGCAGGTAGGGCCTCCAGCCGATGTTGTACATGTCCATCTCCGCCCGGTTGGCGTCGAGGTGGAAGACCCGGTTGACGACTGTGTCGAGCATCTCGACGTCGTGGCTGATGATGATCAGTCCACCCTTGTAAGCCCGCAGCCAGTCCCGTAGCCAGGCCACCGAGTCGGCGTCCAGGTGGTTCGTCGGCTCGTCCAGCAGGAGGGTCGAAGCGCCCGAGAACAGGATCCGGGAAAGCTCCACCCGTCGGCGCTGTCCTCCACTGAGGGTCGCGAGGGTCTGGCCAAGAACGCGGTCGTCCAGTCCGAGCGCTGAGGCGATTGCCGCTGCCTCCGACTCGGCTGCGTAGCCGCCCTGGGCGGTGAAGGCCTCCTCCAGGCGTGTGTAGCGCCGAAGCGCCTTGTCGCGAGTCTCATTGTCGGCGCTGGCCATCGCCCCCTCGGCGTCATGCATGTCACGAATGATCGAGTCAAGGCTCCGGGCGGACAAGATGCGAGCGCGGGCGAGCATCTCAAGGTCGCCGGTGCGCGCGTCCTGCGGCAGGTAGCCGACGTCGCCCGAAGAGGTCACGTGACCCGCGGTGGGCGTGCCGACGCCCGCTAAGACCTTGGCGAGAGTTGTCTTGCCAGCTCCGTTGCGCCCGACCAGCCCGATCCGGTCGCCAGGCGCGATCCGAAACGACGCGCCCTCCAACAGGAGTCGCGAACCACCGCGGATCTCGATACCTGTGGCCTCGAGCACAGCGGATCTCCGTTCAGGGTGTGGGGGGCGGTCAGGGCAAAACGGCATACGGGCAGACGCCGGTATGGCGGACGCCTCGCGGGGGTTTCGCCCCTAGTCTAAACGGGAATGACGGGCTGTGATGACGTCTTGACTCGCTGGAGGAACGATGAGCTTCAACGACAACGCCAACCTCGACACCTCTCAGGTGGAGACCGGCGGGGGCGGGGGCGGTCGAGGTGGGCTGGCCATCGGTGGTGGGGTCGGCGGGATCATCGTGCTGATCCTCACCCTGCTCCTTGGCGGAAACGTCACTGGAGGAGGCACCGATGGCACCTTCAACCCCGGTCAGGACACCCAGCTCAACCCCGGTCAGGTTCAGCCCGGCGGGGCACAGGTCAACGACTTCGCCCAGTGCCGGACCGGGGCGGATGCCAACAGGGACGTGCAGTGCCGCGTGATCGGCACGGTCAACAGCGTGCAGGGCTACTGGGCCCAGGAGCTCCCGCGGTATGGCACGAAGTACCGCAAGGTCAACACCGTGCTGTATTCCGGAGCCACTGCCTCCGCTTGCGGAACCGCCTCCAACCAGGTGGGCCCGTTCTACTGCCCGCTGGACAAGAAGGTCTACATCGACGCCAGCTTCTTCGCCGAGCTGACCAGCCGATTCGGGGCGGACAGCGGTGCATTGGCGCAGGAGTACGTCGTCGCGCACGAGTACGGGCACGCCATCCAGGACCAGCTGGGCATCCTCGACCGGGCCCGGCAGGACCCACAGGGTCAGAGCAGTGGCGCCGTCCGGATCGAGCTGATGGCTGACTGTCTTGGCGGCGTCTGGGCGAAGCACGCCAGCCAGACCACGGCCTCCAACGGCCAGCCGCTTCTCAAGCCCCTGACCCAGACGGACATCCAGTCGGCGCTCTCAGCGGCCTCGGCGGTCGGCGACGACCGGATCCAGAAGAAGCTACAGGGCCGGGTCACGCCCGAGTCGTGGACGCACGGGTCCAGCGCCGAACGCCAGAAGTGGTTCAGCACCGGCTACCAGACAGGTGACCTGAACCAGTGCGACACCTTCACCGCCGCTAGCCTGGGTTGACCACCTTGAAGCGCACGCTTCGCCTGACGACATCTGCTTCCACGAGCTCAACCAGGACCTCGGCACCTGCCAGGGATGACCCGGCCAGAGGGGCCAGGATCGCCGGATCGCTGATCTGCACGAGACCGCCGTTCTTGCCGATATCGACAACCGTGCCGTGGAACCGCTCGCCGATGCGGTGCTGCAACGTTGCCGCTTCGACGGCGTTCGTGCACGCCCGCTCCACCGCGGCCGCCTGCTGGTCCGAAGCCCTCATGATCTCCGGCAGGGTGGGCAACGCGCGGCGCACCCATTGCGGGACCGGCGTGTTGCTGCAGATCGACTCGCAAACGACCAGGCCGAAGCGGTCGACGAGCCGGCGAAGAGGGGCCGTCACGTGCGCGTAGGGAGCAGCCACCGCAGCATGCTGGGTCAGCTCGGGCACGACGCCGTCGAACGGGGTGTAACCGGCCCCACGGAACAACGCCGTCGCCTCGTGAATCAGAGCCAGATGCCTGGGGTTGGCGCGGTCCAGTGAACGCAACAGGTCGCCATACCTGACGGTCTGGGGCCAGACAACGCCCAAGGCACGGGCCTGGCGCCGAAAACGGCTGAGCGCGCCGTGGTCAGGCTCGGGCATGGTCCGCAGGATGCCGACCCCCGCCCGCAACATCATCTCGGCGGCCGCGATCCCGGTCATCAGCGAGATCTGGGCGTTCCAGTCCTCGGCGGCAACCGGAGGACGAAAGGACAGGACGTAGTGGCCCCCCTCATCCAGGCTGACCTCCTGCTCGGGCATGGGAAGGCTCGCCCCGCCACGGGCCCGCTCGAGCGCAATCCGTCGCTCGCCGACCTCCTTGAGAAGGCTGAGGCGCTCATCGCCGGTCCCACGGTCCACCGATGCCTGGACCTGCGCGTAGTCGAGGCGGTCCTTGCTCCTGACCATGGCGCGATAGACGTCGACCGAGGTGCGCTGGCCATCTGGGTCGAGGTGCATGTCCCATACGAAGGCTGGCCGTACCTGGTCAGGGAGCAGACTGGCAACATCCTCACTCAGGCGCTCAGGGTGCAGCGGGGTCCGATGGTCAGGGGCGTAGATCGTCTGACCACGCCGGCGTGCCTCGAGGTCGACGGCACCTGACTGCCTCACGAAAGCGGGTACGTCCGCGACTGCGTAACGCACGCGGTAGCCCTTGCCGACCCGCTGGATGTGTAGTGCCTGGTCGAGATCCATGGACCCTGAGGGGTCAATGGTCAGGAAGGGCAACGCCGTCTCGTCGCGCTGGGGCAGCTGCGCCTCGCCGGTCGCGGCCAGCGCCTCAGCAAGAACCTCAGGTGCGAAGTCACCGGCGACCTTGAGCTCCTCGCGCACCACCTCGAAGGCCTGAAGCAGCTGGTCAGGTTCGACTCCGTGCTGGCCGCGGGCCTGCCTGTCGTTGACCAGACTGAGCCACCGCGTCGACATGGAATCAGCCTAACCAGAACCCTTGGCACATAGCTGCCACCTGTCCGCCTACGATCTGGGACGTGTTGATCCTGCTTCCGCCCTCGGAGTCCAAGACCGGACGAGCCATGGGCAAGCCTGCCGATCTCCAGCGCGTCTCCTTCCCTGAGCTCGCGTCCACTCGCGCCAAGGTGGCAGCCGCCCTGGCTCAGATCAGCGCGCATCCAGATGCCCCGGCGCTGCTGGGAGTCAGCGCCACCCTTCGCGCCGACATCGCCCACAACCTGCGTCTGGGGTCCGCGCCCGCGGTTCGGGTCGCCGACCTGTACACCGGCGTCCTCTATGACGCCCTCGACCTGGCCTCGATGGATCCAGTCACCCGGCGCCGCGCCAACCGCTGGCTGGTGGTGGTCTCAGCCTTGTTCGGCGCACTGCGCCCTGCCGACAAGATCCCCCCGTACCGCCTGTCCATGGGCGTGAATCTCGGCGAGCTCGGCCCGCTGGCCGCAGTATGGCGCGCGCCGCTCTCGAGCGTTCTGCCCCTGGCCGCAGGCCGCGGGATGATCGTCGACGCCCGCTCGAGCACGTATGGCGCCGCATGGGTTCCCAAGGCCGTCCTGGCCAACCGTTGGGTGCAGATCCGGGTACCCGGAGCAACTCATATGGCCAAGCACACGCGCGGCCTGGTGGCCCGTTACCTGTGTCAGACCGGCGTCGATGCCAGGAGCGCCCAAGCCCTTGAGCAGGTGGTCAGCCAACGTTTTGACACGACGCTGACAGCGCCCACCCGCCCCGGCCACCCGTGGATCCTGGACACGAGTATTCGCTGACGGCCAGGCGCAGCCCGACCCAGAAGCCCGCTTGTTGCCCCAAAACCACCGAATCGGCGCCCGCGAGGCGCCGATTCGGTGGTTTCGCCGCAAGGAGACGAGGGGTCGGGGTCAGCCCAGGGCGCGTTCGAAGTCCTCGACCAGGTCGCGGATGTCCTCAAGGCCGACCGAGACCCTCAGAACTCCGTCTGTGATGCCGACGGCACGCCGGCCCTCCGGCCCAAGTCGGCGGTGAGTGGTCGTGGCTGGGTGGGTGATCAGTGACTTGGAGTCCCCCAGGTTGTTCGAGATATCAACTATCTCAAGGGCATTCATGACCTCGAATGCCTCAACCTTGCCGCCGACCAGCTCGAAGGTCACCACGGTTCCCCCGCCATACATCTGCTGCTTGGCCAGGTCGTACTGCGGGTGTGACTCGAGCCACGGATAGATCACCCGCGAGATCTTCGGATGTCCCTCCAACGCCCCGGCGAGCTCCAGAGCCGAGGTCGCCATCCGCCCGACGCGCAGCGACAGCGTCTCCAGGCCCTTGAGCAGCACCCAGGCGTTGAACGGCGACATCGAAGGACCCGTGTGACGCATCAGGTTCTTCACCGGGCCGTTGATGAACTCTGACGTGCCCAGGATCGCCCCACCCAGCGTCCGGCCCTGCCCGTCGATGTGCTTGGTCGCCGAGTACACGATGACGTCCGCGCCCTGCTCGAGCGGTTTGGAGAAGACCGGCGTGCCGAACACGTTGTCGACGACGACCTTGGCCCCCGCGGCGTGGGCAAGCTCGCACACGGCTTCGATGTCAACAAGCTCCTGCATCGGGTTGCTCGGCGACTCGAAGAACACCACGGCCGCCGGTTCCGACAATGCCTCGCGCCACTGGTCCAGGTCGGTCCCGTCGACGAAGACGCTCTCGACACCCCAGCGCGGGAGGATCTCGTCCAGGATCACGAAACAGGAACCGAAGAGCCCCCGCGCGCTCACGACCCGGTCGCCTTTGGCCAGGAGTGCACCCAGGGCGACAAAGACGGCGGCCATGCCGGTGGCGGTGGCAAAGCAGGCCTCGGTGCCCTCGAGCAGACGCATCCGCTCCTCGAACATGCGGATGGTGGGGTTGCCGTAACGCGAGTAGACGAAGCGGTCGATGTCCTCCTTGAACGCCGCCTCGGCCTCCTGCGCAGAGGCGTAGACATAGCCCGACGTCAGGAACAGTCCTTCAGAGGTCTCGTCGAAGTTGCTCCGCGCGAGGCCCCCACGGACCGCCAGAGTGTCCGGGCGCAGTTCCCTCATCCCTGCCTCCAGGGCAGTCCTTCGACCTTCCATCCAGCGATCGTTCGGTGACCGTCATGGTCCAGAGGACCCTCGAAGCCGTGGGAGACGTTGAATGCCGGTCCGAGTCCCGCAGCCGTCGCCAGCTCCGCCGCGGCGGCAGAACGCACCCCTGAGCGACACAGGAAGTAGATCGGCGCACCCTCACCAACGCCCTTCTCGCGCAGCTCTTGGACGAAGCTGACGTTCAGCGCGCCGTCCGGAAAGCGTTGCCACTCAAGGGCAATGACACGCTTGCCGATCTGCGAGAGATCTGGAATTCCCACGTAGCTCCACTCCGCGCTGGTCCGCACGTCGACCAGGACGGCATCCGGGTCGGCCTCCAGCGCGGCATAGGCCTCCGACGGGTCAACGTTCCCGGCGTAGCTCATTCGTTCACCTTCATGCCTAGTGGCTCATTCATGGGGCAACGATTCCACAACCCGGCCGCAGCGAGAGCGGCTTATCCGGTTTGGCGTGGCCGAGGCGCAAGCTTGCCGCGGCTCAGATCCCTGACTCGGAGGTGCGGATCAGGATACGGCGGCACTCCTCGCACCGGAGCACCTCATCCTGCTCGGCAGAGGTGAACCGGTTCATGTCCACCTGGTTGAGCTCCAGGTTGCATCCCTCACAACGGCGTTGGCGCAGAACAGCCGCCCCGATGCCGCCGCTGGATGCTCGGATCTTCGAATAGAGGTCCACCAGATCCTGGCCGACACCGGCAACGACGTCATTTCGTGAGTGAGTGATCTGCTCGACCTCGGCGTCCATCTCCACAAAGGCCTTGTCACGCAACGTCTCTAGCTCGTCGACCCGTTCAGCCAGATCCGCGCGTGCCGTCTCCAGCCTGCTCACGTCTGCAGCCAGGCCCTCGGCTCGTTCCATCACCTCGAGCTCGATGTCCTCGAGGTCGGACTGCCGGTGGGCCAGGGACTCGACCTCGTGGTGCAGGGCCTGCATGTCCTTGGCGGTTCCCTGACCCGAATCCATGCGCGCCTGGTTGCGGGCACTTCGTTCCCGAACCAGCAGTACGTCGGACTCGGCCTTGGCGATCTCGCGCTGGACGTCGTCCAGGGCCGTCCGGGCTCGGACCAGGTCGCCGTCCAGGGCCGAAGTCTGGGCCTCAAGAGCGCGCAGCTCGACAAGCTCGGGCAGGTGCGCCTTGCGGTGGGCGATCTGGTCCAGACGCGTGTCCAGAGCCTGCAGATCAAGCAAGCGCCACTGACGGCTCGTGTCGGCTTTCAGGACGTACCTCCGGTGATGTCTCTCGCGCTGGCTCCGATAACGAAGTCCCACGGGTCGGTGCGCAGTGTGCAGATGTGAGAGTCCAAACTACTGCCTGGCGCCCCAAGCTCGCGCAACAACTCAGAACGTGCGCTCTCGAGCCACATCCACTCCGTGGCCCAGTGACCGGCGTCAACCAGGTAGGGCGTTCCCCCGCGTGCCTCTTCCCTCGCCTCCAGCGCCGGATGATGCCGCAGGTCCGCCGTGACGTAGACGTCCGCTCCACTGGCCCTGACGGCATCGAACCTGTCGTCGCCGGATCCTCCGACCACCGCCACCCGGCTCACAAGGGCGTCGGCAGGACCGGCCACCCGGATACCGCTCGCTGCCCTCGGGAGCGCCGCAGCAAGCTTCTGCACGAACTGGCGCAGCGTGTGGGGACCCACCAGCGAGCCGACCCTTCCGATACCCGCGCCCTCAACTACCTCAAGGGGTCCGATGTCGACCAGACCGCACGCTTCGGCCAGGGCATCGCAGACGCCCGGTGACGCCACGTCCGCATTGGTGTGGGCGACGAAGAGGGCGATGTCATTGACGATCAGCGCGGTGACCGACGCGCCCTTGGCAGTAGTCGTCGCGACGCTGTGAACACCGCGCAACAGCAGCGGATGGTGCGTGACCAGAAGCTGTGCGCCGGCCGATCGGGCCTCCTCGATGACTGCCAGCGTGGGGTCAACGGCGAAGTAGACCATCGAGATCGGCTGATCCAGGTCGCCCGTCACCAGCCCCACCCGGTCCCACGACATGGCCGTGTCGAGTGGGTACAACCGCTCGAGGGCGGCCACAACCTCCCGCAGGGGCAGGACACTCGGACCGGTTTGACGCGAAATCGTGCTCACGTGGGCCCGGCCGGGCTCGAACCGACGACAGCCGCGGTGTAAACGCG
>JBDTYK010000077.1:0-11199 GCA_040005715.1 Actinomycetota bacterium
CAGAACGTCCATCGTCTGTCTGGCCCACACGAACTCGCCTGCTCGTGCGGACTTGTTCCCCGAACGCGCCAGAAGTCTGCCGGGTACTTATCTTAGCCTGCCCTTACCAGTACGTTCTCGCATGGCGGTCCTCTACAGACTGCCCGTGACAGACGGGGGTCGGTTGTGAGACATGTGCGGTGGGCTGCAAGGGCTCTCAAGCCAAGCCATGAGGCGCCGTCGGAGGGCTGCACCGAGACCAACCCATACTCCTGTCGCCTCCTGGTTGCCTGGACAGCGTGGGCGCTGTGCTGCGTCGTCTACATGTTCTGGAAGCCTGACGAGCTGACCGTCCCCTATCACCTGGGCTGGGCGGCCTTCGCGCTCGCCTTCGGCCTGGGCGCCTGGGGCAGATGGCAGCTGGTCAGCGCCCTGACCTGGTACACGCTCGCCTCAGGAGCCGCGATCGGACAAAGCTGGCGGCTTGGCCTGATCGGCTGGGACGAGACCACCGAGATCCCCTTGATGTTCCTGCTCGCGATGCTGATGGTGTGGCACGTACGACGTCGCCAGACCGCGTTGGCCATCGTGACCAAGCTGGCCGCGATCGACAGCCTCACCGGGCTGGCCAACCGGTCAACGTTCAACACGGCGCTCGAGGCCGCCCTCGCGGATGAGTCCTCACCCCACACCACCGTCCTGTTCGTCGACCTGGACGACTTCAAGGGCGTCAACGACGTATTCGGCCACGCGGCCGGTGATGACCTGCTCCGCGAGGTGGGGGCACGACTCCTGCAGACCACGCGCCCCGGCGACCTTTGCGCACGCCTGGGCGGAGACGAGTTCGCCATCATGCTGCGCGGTACCGGCGGCGAGTCAGCCACCACTGCCGAAAGCATCGCCGTTCGGATCGTGCACGAGATCTCAGCCTCCATGCACATCCGCGGCCGGGTTGCCCACATCGGCGCCAGTGTCGGAGTGGCCACGGCAACAAGTGAGACAGACCTCGAGACCCTCATCCACTTTGCCGACGTCGCGATGTACGCGGCCAAGGCCAAGGGCAAGTCCCGCATCCAGGTATTCGAACCTGTTCTGCTCGAGGGCGACTCCGCACAGATGGCCTTCGAACGGGCGCTGATCGCGGCCGCCGACAACAACGAGCTCGTGGTGCACTACCAACCCGTGCTGTCATTGCCGGACGGGCGCTGCACCGCTGTCGAGGCCCTGGTCCGCTGGCAGCACCCCGAGCAGGGGCTGCTCTACCCCGACTCCTTCATCGAGATCGCCGAGAGGATCGGCGCCATCGGCAAGATCGGCACCCATGTCCTGCGACAGGCCTGTGCCGACGCCGCCGGATGGCGCGAGGACCACCCGAGCGCCCCCATCGCCGTTCATGTGAACATCTCGGCACTCCAGCTGGATGACGATGGCTTCATCGACATCGTGACCGGATGCCTGCGCGAGTTCGACCTGACCCCCGACCAGCTGGTGCTGGAGATCACCGAGACGGTGGTGATCTCCTCGCGACTGGCTATCGACCGGCTCAACACCCTGGCCTCCCACGGCGTCACGATCGCCATCGACGACTTCGGCACCGGCTACTCAGCCCTCACCACCCTGCGCTCCCTGCCGGCGAGCATCGTGAAGATCGACAAGTCGTTCGTGGCCGGCAGCACCGACAACACCCAGGACCGCGCCGTGATCGAGGCGGTGGTGAACATGGCATCACAGATGGGGATGCAGACCATCGCCGAGGGAGTCGAACGGCTCGAGCAGCGCGCCTTCCTGGAGTCCATCGGCACCGACGCGGTCCAGGGCTTCCTGTACCTGCGCCCGACGAGCGCAGACAAGTTCGGCGCATGGCTCGGCCCGCACCTCGAGGCCTTGTCGGGCGCTGGAGCCCAAAGTGACTCCGTCCTCCCCTTCAAGGCGCGGCGCCACACCGCCTGAGAAGCGCACGGGATCCGCTAGTGTGGGTCGCGAACCACCCACACGTGAGACCCAGGGAAAGCCGGTCTGAATCCGGCGCTGACCCGCAACCGTAGGCCGTCTTCACAGGCGGCAAGCCGGAAAACCTGGTGATTGCGAGCGGCTCCTTCGTACCGTCGAGGTCTACGGGGCGGAGCCCGGATCACCACGGTCCGAGCACGCCCTCGTTCGCGCAGTCGCGCAGCGAGGGCGTTCTTGTGCCAGGGGGCGCCGGGTCCGTCGCGGACCGCACTCCCGAGAGGCATCCATGACCCTCCGCCCATCCCCACCAGCCCGGATCGGCGCAGTTGCTGCGCTGGCCCTGGCCATCGCGCTGGTCTCAGCCGGCTGTACGGCGACACCCGCCGCCCCCCCGAGCTCGTCAACGCCGAAGCCGACCACCTCAACGATCAGCCCCACGGCCGCACATGCCGCCGCCTACGTGGTCGGCCATCTCAAGGACGGCGACCACGTCGAGGGCAAGTTCGGTGCCGATCTCGGGCAGACCTCGGACGTCGCCCTGGGCCTTGCAGCCACCGGTGGCCAGCCTGCCGCACTGACCAAGGTCCTGGCCTATCTGGAGGGTCATGGCGCCGGATACGTGCACGGGGACCCCAGTACCGGTGAGAAGGTCGGCGCCCACTATGCGGGACCGACCGGAAAGCTGGCGCTGATGGCGCAGATTGCCGGCAAGAACCCGGCCTCCTTCGCCGGCCTCGACCTCACGGCCGAGGTGCGCGCCCTGATGGACAGCAAGGGCCGGTTCCGCGACGACAGCAAGTTCGGTGACTTCTCCAACCCGCTGGGGCAGGCCTTCGACATCCTCGCGCTGCAGCGCGGCACGGCGGATGGCGCTCCGCAGGTCGCCATCGACTACCTCCTCACGGCCCAGTGCAAGGACGGGGGCTTCGCAGAAACCTTCCCCAAGGCCGGGGCGAAGTGTGACTCCAGCCCGGACGCGACCGGGCTCGCACTGCAGGCGCTGGTCGCAGTCGGGGCAGGTTGTCCAGCCGTTCAGGCCCGTACCTGGCTGATGGCCAACCAGCAGCCGGACGGCTCCTTTGTCAGCAGCGCTGTTGACCCGTCCAAGCCGGCCGCCGCTGTCAGCGGGGACAAACCCGCCAACGTCAACAGCACCGCATACGCCGCCCTCGGACTGGTCGCGGGTGGCCAGAGCACGTCGAAGATCGTGAGCTACCTGTCATCGGTCCAGAACCTCGATGGCGGCCTGGCCGTCAGTCCCGGCAGCAGCGACAAGGCGAGCAACGTCTACGCCTCGGCGCAGGCTCTGGATGCCTTTGCCGGCTCATCCTTCCTGACAGCGGGGCCGTCGCCGATCAAGGCGGCGGCGCTGGTTTGTGCTCAGGCCACAACGGGCACATGAGACCTCACAGGGCTCGATGGACTGCACTGGTCGCCGTGATCGCGGCGACCAGTGCAGGGGCGATCCTGCTTGCGCCGGGAGCATCTGCAGAGCCCTGCACATCAGCCACCGGTGTGACGGTCGTCGTGGAGTATGGCGACCCCGCCGCCGCCACGATCGGTTGCGCCGGCGGCGACCCAGCAACGGGGCTCCAGGCCCTTGAGGGCTCGGGCCATCGCTTCACCTTCGTGCCGCGCCAGCCCGGTTTCGTCTGCTCCATCGACGCCAGGCCGGACCCTTGCAACAACGCCCCGGCCAACGCCTACTGGTCGTACTGGCACGCGCAGCCGGGCGGTTCTTGGAGCTACGGAACGGCGGGCGCCGCTGCGTACCACCCTGCGGTCGGCACCATCGACGGCTGGTCCTTCGGGAGCGGCACACCGCCGAGGTCGCGTCCACCCATATCGACGGCGTCCGGCATCGCAAGCTCGAAGGCCTCGGCCGCGGGCACCGCAACGGCAGGAGCCGCAACGGCATTGGGCGACCAGACACCCAGGTCGACCACCCGCACCCTCCCGACGGACGGTGGCGGCAGTGTCGGTGGTCTCGTCGCCGGCATCACGCTCGTCGTCCTGCTCGGCGCTGCTGCTGGGTACGTTGCCCGGCGCCGATCACACCTCGGCAACTGAGCCGGCGACCGGGAAGCCAACAGCGATGACATCGACAACGACCAGGTGGGGAACCAGCAGACAGGGGTCCTCGACGCGACCATCGGTCCGCCAGCGCACCCGCCGGCTGCCGCGCGGCCTTCATCCGGGCGCCTGGTGGCTGTGGGCGATCAGCCTTGCGGTGGCGGCAAGCCGGACGACGAACCCGATCCTGCTGGCACTGATACTTGCCGTCACATCGGTTGTCGTGGTGGCCCGCCGTGGCAACGCGCCCTGGGCCCGTGCATACCGGCTGTACCTTCTGCTCGGGGCGGTGATCATTGCGCTGCGGGTGCTCCTGCACGTGGCAGTGGGCTTCAAGTACGGCGACCACGTGCTGCTGCGCCTGCCTGAGGTGCCGCTTCCCGTCTGGGCCGCGGGCATCCAGGTCGGCGGCACCGTCTACCTCGAAGGTCTGCTCGGTGCGATCTTCGAGGGACTGAGGCTGGCCACCCTGATCGCCTGCATCGGCGCTGCAAACGCCCTTGCCAACCCAAAGCGTCTGCTCCGAGCGCTCCCTGGTGCACTGCACGAGATCGGGGTCGCCTTCGTCGTATCGCTCACCGTGGCGCCCCAGCTGGCCGACAGCGTCCACCGGGTACGCCGCGCCCGCCGACTGCGCGGCGACGCTGCCCGGGGCATCCGGGCGCTCGGCCGCACCGCCATGCCGGTGCTTCAGGATGCGCTCGACCGATCGATCCTGCTGGCTGCCGCCATGGACTCGCGCGGCTACGGACGGGCCGTACATGCCCTGCCGCGAACCCGCCGAACCAGTGGAGTCCTCGTACTCACCGGCCTGATCGCCACGTGTATCGGCATATTCGGGTTGCTGGACGCACAGTCAGCCACCATGCTCGGTGCTCCAACACTGCTCGTCGGCCTCGTGCTCGCCGCGGCCGGGACATGGGTGGGCGGGCAACAGGTACGACGCAGCACCTATCGACCGGACCCCTGGCGAATGCCCGAGTGGGCGACCGCAGCATGCGGCCTCGCGGCGGTCGTCGGGATGCTGCTGGCGGGCCACAACGACCCCAGCACCCTGACCGCACCCCTGCAGCCACTGGGCGTTCCGGCTCTACCGCTCGCGGCGACCGCGGGCATCCTCGCTGCCGGGCTTGCGGCCATCGTCTCCCCGGTGCCGCAGACGGCCACCTTCCCGCCTCCGGTGCGAGTGTCACCGACGGCCAACGAACCCGCCCATGAGGAGCCCCGCCGATGAGCGCAGCAGTCGTCTTCGAGCGGGTGACGATCACGTACCCGGGCGCCACGCGCCCGGCCCTGAAGGCAGTAGACCTCGTGGTCGATGAGGGAGAGCTGTGCCTCGTGGTCGGGCCCACCGGTTCTGGCAAGTCGACACTGCTGGGTGCGGTCAACGGGCTGGTGCCACATTTCACCGGCGGAACCCTTCAGGGATCGGTTCGCCTGCTGGGCCGGGACACCAGCCAGAACCGGCCACGGGATCTTGCCGACATCGTGGGCGTGGTCGGCCAGAACCCGCTGGCCGGCTTCGTCACGGACACCGTCGAGGAGGAGCTCGCCTACGGCATGGAGCAGCTGGCTCTGGCACCTGAGGTCATGCGCAAACGGGTCGAGGAGACGCTGGACCTGCTCGGCCTGGCCGCTCTGAGACACCGCCCGCTGCACGACCTCTCCGGCGGTGAGCAGCAGCGCGTTGCCATCGGCTCAGTGCTCACGACCCACCCCCGGGTGCTGGTCCTCGACGAACCGACCTCGGCGCTGGACCCCACTGCCGCTGAGGAGGTTCTCGCGGCCATCACCCGGCTCGTCCACGACCTCGGCGTCACGGTACTGCTGGCCGAGCACCGCATCGAGCGCGTTCTGCAGTACGCCGACCACCTGGTCCATGTCAGTCCCGACGGCACGGTCGAGTCGGGGCCGCCTGCAGTGCTGATGACCACCTCGCTGGTCGCCCCGCCGGTCATCGAGCTCGGCCGCCTTGCCGGGTGGGTCCCGCTGCCACTGTCCGTGCGCGACGCACGCCGGCGAGCAGCACCCCTGAGGCATCGCCTGAGCGCCACCACCCCGGGTCCCGGGGTCCTCGACCACCCGAGCCGGGTCCCAGCCCTGGAAGCGACCGGGATCGTGGTGCGTTTCGGCGACGTGGTCGCCGTCGGCGACATCGATCTGATGCTGCGGGCAGGCGAGGTGACCGCCCTGATGGGGCGCAACGGCTCAGGCAAGTCCTCGTTGCTCTGGGCCCTGCAGGGTTCCGGTCCAAGGGACCGCGGGCGGGTGGCCGTGGTCGGCCGCGACGACGGTGCGGATGGAGCCTCCCGTCCCGGCGTCGACCCGGCAGGACTCGACCCAGCCAGCGGACGCCGGTTGGTTGGCCTCGTGCCGCAGGAGCCAGGAGACCTGCTCTATCTGGACACGGTGGCCGGTGAGTGTGAGGCGGCCGATCGCGAGAGCGGTGCCGGGGCAGGAACCTGTGCGCAGCTGCTGGAACGAATCGCGCCCGGCATCGCCACGAGCCAACACCCACGCGACCTGTCCGAGGGTCAGCGGCTGGCGCTCGTACTTGCCGTCCAGCTCAGTGCCGACCCATGCGTTCTGCTGCTCGACGAACCCACCCGAGGCCTCGACTACGGAGCCAAACGGCGACTTGGTGGCGTTCTGCATGAGCTGGCCGACCGGGGCCGATCCATACTGCTGTCGACTCATGACGTGGAGTTCGTCGCCGACACGGCCGATCGCGTTGTGGTCATGGCAGACGGCGAGCTGGTCGCCGACGGCCCGACGGCAGACGTCATCGTGTCTTCCCCCGCCTTCGCGCCCCAGGTGGCCAAGATCCTGTCCCCGCAGCCATGGCTGACGGTGCGGGACGTACGAGCCGCTCTGGCCGCACCGGCTGCGCCAGGAGCAGCACGATGAGCCCGCCTGCGAGCGCCCGGGTCCGGGCCATCCCGATGCACCGGCGCTCCAAGGCAGCCGTACTCCTGATGTCGGGCGTGGGCGTGGCAGCGTTCGGCTGGCCGCTGCTGGTCGAACCTGGGGCCAGCCTCGCACAGGGAACGGACGCACCTCTGTTCTTTGCGATGTTGCTCCCCCTGCTGATCGCCGTTGTGCTCGCCGAAGTTGCGGAGGGTGGTCTGGACGTCAAAGCGGTGGCCATGCTTGGAGTCCTGTCAGCAGTCGGGGCGGCCCTGCGACCGCTGGGCGCCGGCACTGCCGGCCTGGAGACGGTGTTCTTCCTCCTGGTTCTGGCCGGCCGGGTCTTCGGAGCCGGGTTCGGCTTCGTTCTGGGCGCCACCACTCTTGGCGCCTCGGCGTTGGTGACAGGCGGTGTCGGCCCGTGGCTGCCGTTCCAGATGATTGGAGCAGCCTGGGTAGGGCTCGGGGCCGGCTTACTGCCATCCGCGCGCGGAAGGGCAGAGCTGGGGTTGCTCGCGACCTACGCCGGTCTCAGCGCACTTGCCTACGGGCTGCTGCTCAACCTGACCTTCTGGCCGTTCACCGTCGGCGCAGGGACCAACCTCTCCTTCGTGCCGGGTGCAGGCCTGCTCAACAACGTCCACCACTTCCTGCTCTTCTCCGCAGCGACCTCCCTTGGGTGGGACCTCGGGCGCGCGCTGACCAATGTGGTGCTCATCCTGCTGACCGGACGCGCTGTGCTCGGGGCACTGCGCCGTACCGCGCGAAGGGCCGCGTTCACGGCAAGCACGACCTTCGAACCGGCGGGACCGATTCACCCATAATGCCCATATGCCGAGACAAACCGGCAGCATGGATGACGGGCGGCCCATCTCGTTGTTGAGTCCTCCATGACAGCGAGCCAGCGCTTCCCCCGCGTCGTCGACGACGTGACCGTTCGGCTGATCGCCGGCGTCGTGCTGGTCCTTGCCACTGTGGCCCTGGGCCTGCACCAGTGGTGGATCTACGCCGTCCTGGCCGTGGACTTCACCCTTCGGGTCGCGTTCGGCCCAAAGGCCAGCCCGCTGGCGCTGGGGGTGCAGCGGCTGGTCCGTCCTCGCCTCAGAGCTGCCAAACGCCCGACTGCCGGTCCGCCAAAGCGCTTCGCCGCAGGCATCGGGGCCGTCCTGACCACCGTGGCCGCCGTGTTGTGGGCTCTGGGTGTCGCAACCCCTGTCGTGGCGACGATCGGCGCGATCATGATCGTCTTTCCAGCCCTTGAGTCCATCTGGGGGATCTGTGTGGGCTGCAAGGTGTTCGGCGTGCTGATGAGGCTCGGAGTGGTGCCGGAGGAGATCTGCCTCGAATGCGCCGACCTCAGCCTGCGCCAACGGCCGGCAACCACTGCCTGAGCGCTCCGCCAGAGATCGACCTCTCGACCGCAGACCGAGGCTCTCGCGCCTTGGCGGTCAGACCCGGCCCAGTCGTCAGCTGCGCCAGATCAGCACGACTGCGCGATCATCGGTCTCCCCGGCCAGGGCAGCGGCCGAGATGCGTCGCGCACCCCCTGCAAAGCCTTTTGACACCAGGCGTTCGGCAGCCCCTAGCATGCGGTCGATGCCAGCCGTGAGGTCGCGGGTGCGGGTCTCGATGACACCGTCGGTGTAGAGCAGCAAGGCGTCGCCACGCTCCAGCCGCCCGGACGAATGGGGGTAGTCGGCGCCGTCGATGACGCCCAGGAGCGGGCCGTTCGGCGCGTCGTCCAGGACCTGCCACAGACCAGAGCCAGCCCAGAACTTCACCGCCGGTGGATGCCCGGCGCCGGCCAGGAAGAAGCTGCCCGTGTCGAGGTCGAGAGCTACGTAGATCGCCGTGGCAAAGCCCTCTCCCCAGCCCTGGCGAATCAGGTAGGAGTTGGTGGCGCTCAGGAAGTCCGGCGGCTCCATCGCACCCAGCAGGCCGCCGATAGCCCCGGACAGCAGCAGCGCCCTCGTCCCGGCGTTCATACCCTTGCCCGAGACATCCACGAGGGCCACCTCGAGCTGGTCGCGCGTGTTCGAGCGACTGGCCACCACGAAGTCCCCGGAGAAGGAGTCGCCATAGGCAGACTGCAGGGCAACCTCCGCGTGCCACGGCTCAGGCAGCGTTGGCAGCTCGCCGTGGGCGCGCAGCCGATCGCGAAGGTCGACCAGCATCGACTCCCCCAGCGTCCCCTGGACACCCAGCCGGGCCCGGGAGACCGCCAGCCAGCTCATCATGACCGCCACGACTGCGCTGACGACCACGGAGCCGGTGAAACTGGTCTGGTCCAGCACCCGCATCCATCCGGCATACCCGAGCATGAGGCCAATGGCCAGCAGGACGACCGCGAGCCATCTCGGCGGCAGGAACAACCCGCCGACGACCATCACGGGCACGAAGGCCGACCACGGCATCGCGCTCGGCCATTGGATGAGCAGGAACGCCAGCAACGCCGAGACCAGGACGAGGGCCAGCGCGGCGACGATCGGGTATACCTGCACGATTGCGCCGACGCGCTCCGCAACCCGACGCAGCGCCATGGAGCGTCGCCGGCGCGCGACCGCTTGTGCATGTTTCTTCGTCACGGTGTGCACACTGTAGTCAACTTCGTGGTCGGCACGGGGTCGTTGGCCACATTGGACCCGCTCGAACCTGAGACCTCAGCCCTCGGCCGCCGGAACCGGCGGCAGCTCACCGTCCTGCTCGTAGCGCTCCACCATTGCCAGGCGTCTCGCATGCCGCTGGTCACCGCTGAACTTCGTGGTCAGGAAAGCCTCGACCATGGCCTTGGCCTCCTCCACCGAGTTCATCCGCGCCCCGATCGAAAGAACCTGGGCGTCGTTGTGCTCGCGCGCCAGCTCGGCGAGCTGGACGTTATAGCCAAGCGCAGCCCGAATCCCCTTGACCTTGTTCGCGGCCATCTGCTCCCCGTTGCCGGACCCGCCCAGGACGATGCCGAATGCGCCGACGTCACCGGAGACGGCCTCAGCCGCGCGAAGCACCGCCACCGGGTAGTCGTCCTGGGCGTCGAAGTACTCCGGCCCGTGGTCGATGACGTCGTAACCCTTTGACTGGAGGAAGGTCACCAAGGTGCACTTCAGGTCGAATGCGGCGTGGTCGCCGCCGATATGTACGCGCATGCGCGGTGTCCTTTGCTGTCGATGAAGCAGGGAACGGTCGTCAGGAGCTCGGACCATCCTGGGTCGAGAAGACCGGGCCGATCGTGCGAGTGCGCTTGATCTCGAAGAAGCCGGGGGTGCCGGCGACGAGGAGGCAGCCGTCCCAGAGCCTTCCGGCCGCTTCGCCGGTGGGCGCGGGAGAGACGACCGGCCCGAAGAAGGAGACACCGTCGACGCAGATCACGGGGGTGCCGACGTCATCACCCACCAGGTCCATTGCCCGCTGGTGGCTGGCGCGCAGCTCGGAGTCCACCTCGGTCGAGTCCGCAGACCTCAGGAGGTCCGGGGGCAGGCCGACCTCGTCGAGGGCCGCAGCGACGACCTTGACGTAGTCCTCCTGGCCGTCGAGGTGGATGCGGGTGCCGATCGCGTCATACAGGGGCTTGATCACCTTGTCGCCGTGGTCGCGCGCGGCGGCGATGATGACTCGAACCGGGGCCCAGGACCGATCCATCAGGTCCCGATAGCCTGCGGGCAGCTCACGTGCCTCGTTGAGGACCGACAGGCTCATCACCGACCAGGTCACCTCGATGTCGCGGCTCACTTCAACCTCCATCAGCCACCGGGAGGTCAGCCACGCCCACGGGCAGACCGGATCGAACCACATCTCAGCAGAAGCCTTGGCAGCCATGGCCGTATCTTGTCAGCCGCCGCTCCCTTCACCGACAAGGGTCTAGAGCCATCGTGGGAGGATGTCGTTTCCCGCGTCTACCCACAGGAGATAACCCCGTGCCTGGCAAGAACCTGACTCGCGACGAAGCCCGCGAGCGCGCTGACCTGTTGTCCGTCGCCGCCTACGAGGTCGCCCTTGACCTGACCACCGGACCCAGCACGTTTGGGACGCGGTCGAAGATCAGCTTCTCTGCGTCCCAGGATGGCGTCGGCACCTTCGTCGACCTGATCGCTGCCTCTGTCGAGCAGATCACCCTCAACGGTGAGTCCCTGGACCCCAGCACGCACTTCGACGGCGTCAGGGTCCACCTCCCCACATTGAGGTCCGGGAGCAACGAGCTGACGATTGACGCGACCGGGACCTACATGAACACCGGCGAGGGGCTGCACCGCTTCGTCGACCCGGTGGACGACGAGGTCTATCTCTACACGCAGTTCG
>JBDTYK010000078.1:0-10966 GCA_040005715.1 Actinomycetota bacterium
TGGTGGGTCGCCGGCAGCCGGACCTGCTGCTGGTCAACGACGACGACCTGGCCTATGCCAAGATCCGCCTCGACGAGCGCTCCCTGGCGTCGGTGATCGCGCATGCAGGAAAGTTCACCGACAGCCTCCCCCAGGCACTGGTCCTTGGTGCCGCGTGGGACATGACGCGCGACGCAGAGATGTCGGGGCGCGACTTCTGCGACCTCGCGCTGACGGTCCTGCCCGGTCAGAGCGACTCGACGCTGCTTCGCGTCGTGCTCGCCCAGCTGAACAGCGCCGCACGCCTGTTCGTCGCTCCGGCGGGTCGTGAGCAGGTCCTGACGTCGATCACGTTGCGGCTGCGCGAGCTGACCACGTCCTCCGTGCCCGGGAGCGACGCCCAGCTGCAGCTGATGACCGCCTTTGCCGGATTCGCCCGTAGCACCGACGACGTCACGTGGGTGCGCGGACTGCTGGAGGGCAACGCCGTGCTCGACGGCCTGGCCATCGACACCGAGATGCGATGGACGCTGCTCACCGCCCTGGCGGCAGCCGGCTTCGCCGAGGCGAGCCAGATCGAGGCCGAGGGCGAGCGCGACAACACCGCCACCGGCCGTGAGCGCGCCGCCCTGGCTCTGGCGAGCCTGCCCACCGCCGAGGCCAAGGCCCGTGCGTGGCACGAGGTCATCGAGACCGAGGGCCTGCCCAACCAGACGGTCGACGCGATCGCCGCAGGATTCACCCACGTGCATGACCCTGCCCTGCTGGCGCCCTACATCCAGAAGTACCACGCGATGCTCACCTCACTCTGGAGCTCGCGGACCCATGCCATCGCCGTGGCCGTGGTCCAGGGCTTCTACCCGGTGACCCTGGCCAACCGCGAGCTGCTTGACGCCTCCCAGCACTGGCTGGACACCAACCCGGAGGCCACCCCTGCCCTGCGTCGTGTCATCTCGGAGAACCGCGACGGCGTGGCGCGCGCACTGGCGGCACAGAACCGGGACGCGCAGCGCGCCTGAGGCGACCGGCATACACACTCCCGCGCGACAGGGCGAAAGATCGTGGCTGTTCAGACGACCACGATCTTTCGCCTTAGCCCGATGTCGAGCAGCAGCGGGCCAGCCGACGGGCCCAGCGCGAGGTCATCAGGTCCTCCAGCAGCACGGGCTTGCCGTCCGGCCCGGCCAACGGAAGGCGCCAGTTGGGGTACTCCTCGTCGGTCCCAGGTTGGTTCATCGTCCTGTGGTCACGGGTCATGTCCGAGACCGCCACCCCGAGCAGCTTGGCAGGGGTCCAGGACAAGAAGCGATGAAGTGCCTCCACGACGTCACTACCGGTGGCGCCGGGCCGTAGCAGCCCTCTTTCGATCAGCATGTCCAGGACCTTCTGACGAGCAGCCTCATCCAGCATCCGCTCACGGTCGACCGGCCGGGTGAGCAGGCCGAGGTCATGGCGAAGGTCGACGTGCGCACCGGCGAGATAGCCTGCTGTCGGCGGCAGGTCATGGGTCGTGACGGTGGCCAGACAGAGCTGGCGGTAGGCCTCTGCCGGAAGGGGACTGCCGGCACCATCCTTCTCGAACCACACGATCGACGTGCCGAGGATGCCGCGCTCGCGCAGATAGTCACGCACCCAGGGCTCGACGACACCGAGGTCCTCGCCGACCACGAGCGCGCCCGCCCGATGTGCCTCGAGCGCCAGGATGCCGATCAGCGCCTCATGGTCGTACCGGACGTAGGTGCCCTCGCTGGCGGGCTGCCCTTCCGGGACCCACCAGAGCCGGAAGAGACCGCTGACATGGTCGATCCGGATGCCGCCTGCATGCCGCAGGATGCCGCGAAGCATGTCCCTGTATGGCGCATAGCCCAGCTCCTCGAGCCGGTCCGGCCGCCACGGCGGCTGGCTCCAGTCCTGGCCCTGCTGGTTGTACTGGTCCGGCGGCGCACCGACCGTGACCCTGCGCGCCAGGGCGTCACCGAGTCCCCAGGCATCGGCGCCCTCGGGATGGACGCCGACCGCCACGTCGTGAATGACCCCGATCGCCATCCCTGCCTCGGTGACCTGTCTCTGTGCCGCTGCGAGCTGCTCGTCGACGATCCACTGCAGCCATCGATAGAACTCGACCTCGTCGCCGACCTCGTCGCGCGCGGCCTCGACGGCCGGACTGCCCGGGTTCTGAAGCTCAACCGGCCACTGACCCCACGACAGCCCGTGCTTCTCGGCCAGCGCGCACCAGGTGGCAAAGTCGAGCAGGGCCTGGCCTTCGCGTTCGCAGAAGGCCGTGAAGGCACGGTTGCGGCGGGACGAGCGCGCCTGGTGGTAGACCGTTCGCAAGGCCGCGACCTTGGCCGCCCACACCGCGTCACGGTCGATCGTGTCCGCCTCGTTCATCGTGCGCGCATCATCGGCGTGCCACTCGACCAGCTGCTTCTCGGCGGCAGAGAGGTAGCCCATCTCGGGTATGTCCTCCACCCGGATGTAGATGGGGTTGACGAACCGCCTTGAGGTCGGCAGATATGGCGAAGGCTCCATCGGAGCCACCGGCTCGGCGGCATGCAGCGGGTTGACCAGAACAAAGTCCGCATCCAGCTCGTCCGCCGCCCAGGCCCCCAGGTCGGCGAGATCAGCGAGATCCCCAAGACCCCACGACTGACGGGAGCGGACGGAGTAGATCTGGCTCATCAAGCCCCATGCTCTTCGCTCCTGCAACACGGACGGCAGTCCAAGGGCGACAGGCGAGACGACCAGCGGGGTGGAGACGCGCTCGTCGCTGTCGCCGATCCGCGCCATGAGCGTGTGCCAGCCCAGCGGCAGGTCGCCCGGCACCTCGAAGGTCGCCTCACCGGTCAGCTGACCGTCAATCATCCGTGGCTCGACGTAATGGTCGACCTGACGGAGCTCGCGGCTGGAACCGTCCTCGAGGACGACCCACATCTCGGCGGAGCCACCGTCAGACAGATGCAGAGGGAACCACGCGGGCCAGTTCTGCCGGGATACAACAATCGCCGGCAACACCCGACGCCATGCCCGGTCGGCCACAACGCCAAGAGATCTCGTGATGGCAGCATCATCGGAGACATCGAGGCCAAGGGCCTGCAGAACCGCCGAGATGGTGGGGGCGCCGACGATGACATGGTTGCCCTGCCAGTCCCAGTACTCGGTGGCCACCCCGAAGTTGCGAGCGAGCTCGGCAAGTGCGTGCGAGGGTGCAGGGGTCGGCACGTCATTCCTCTCGGAAGCAGGCGTTCGGGTACATCAGCGAGTGTTTCACGTGTGGCGGTGCACTCATGCGCCCAGCCAGTGGCAAAGATAGCGGCTATGACGTCCCCATCCCCCGCCTTGGTGCCAAGGGTCGCGCTGCACCGCCTGACCGCCGACAGCCTCGATAGGTGGAAGTGGCTGATCGGCCCTTCCGTGACCATCATCAGCACACTGGTGGGGGCAATGTTGCTTCGTTGGGTCCTGCACCGCGCGATCGACCGGGTCGTCAACAGGGCGTTGGCCCGTGCGGCCCGCAACGAGAGCCAGACCCCAGGGCGGGCGACCCTCATCCTCGCCCAGGCAACAGGCCTGAACGAGGAGCGCAAGACGCAGCGGGCGGCGACCACGGGGGCCATTCTCAAGAGCACCTCGACGTTCGTCATCTTCACCCTGGCCCTGCTCACCATCATGGCGGCCCTGGGCGTACCTCTGGGACCGCTGCTGGCCTCGGCCGGTGTCGGGGGTGTCGCGCTGGGCTTCGGTGCACAGAGCCTGGTCAAGGACTTCCTGTCCGGAATCTTCATGATCCTTGAGGACCAGTACGGGGTCGGCGACGTCATTGACACGGGCGAGGCGATCGGGACCGTCGAGGACGTCACCCTGCGGGTCACCCGGTTGAGGGACTTCAGCGGGATCGTCTGGTACGTCCGCAACGGTGAGATCGTCAGGATCGGCAACCGTTCCCAGGGGTGGTCAACAGCGTACGTGGACATCCCGATTGCCTACAGCGAGAGTCTCGACACAGTCCTGCCGCTGATCCGCGCGGTTGTCCATGAGCTTGACGGCTCCGAGGAGTGGGCACCGCGGCTGCTCGGGGAGCCTGTGGTCGCCGGGGTCGAGTCGATGACCGGCGGTGTGCTCACGGTCAGGGTCGTCGCCAAGTGCGTGGCGGGAGAGAGCTTCTCGGTCTCTCGTGAGATCCGGGAGCGGGTCAAGGCTGCGTTTGATGAGGCGGGCATCCGGGCTCCAGTGGTGATGCCGCCGTATGGAGGTGGGCCCGGTGCTTCCCAGGCCTGAGCCTGACCCTGAAAGGATTGGGTCGTGACAGAGGCAAGCTTCTACGAGCAGGTTGGTGGCCACGAGACCTTCCTCAAGCTGGTCCATGACTTCTACGAAGGCGTGGCAGGCGACCCGCAGCTGAGGGCGCTGTACCCAGACGACGACCTCGGCCCTGCAGAGGTGAGGTTCCGGATGTTTCTCGAGCAGTACTGGGGCGGTCCCACGACGTACTCCGAGCAGCGAGGCCACCCGCGACTACGCATGCGCCACCAGCCGTTCAAGGTCACGCCCGCTCAGCGCGACCGCTGGCTCACTCACATGATGGCCGCGGTCGACACCCTCTCGCTTGCCCCGGCCGACGACCTGACCCTGCGCGAGTACCTCGTTGGCGCCGCTGACTCCATGGTCAACTCCCTGGACGAATGAGATGACCACACCCTTCCTCTTGAATCAGCTCCACCCTGGTTCCCCGCCGGACTCTCCCTGGTGGCGTTCTGGCGTCATCTACCAGATCTACCCACGTTCATGGGCGGACAGCGACGGTGATGGTGTCGGCGACCTTGCCGGCATCACGGGCCGCCTGCCCTACCTTCGCCGGCTGGGCGTCGATGCCATCTGGCTCTCGCCGTTCTACACCTCGCCTCAGGCAGATGCCGGCTACGACGTGGCCGACTACCGCGACGTCGACCCGATCTTCGGCACCTTGTCCGACGCCGACGACGTGCTGGCCGCCGCGCACGACCTCGGTCTCAAGGTCATCGTGGACCTCGTCCCCAACCACTCCTCTGACGAGCATGCCTGGTTCCGGGCCGCTTTGCTCGCTGCGCCGAACAGCCCCGCGCGCGAGCGCTACATATTCCGGGACGGCCGCGGTCCGACGGGCAACCTTCCTCCGAACAACTGGCAGTGCGTGTTCGGCGGCTCGGCCTGGTGTCGGGTCGCATCGGAGGACGGCCAGTGGTACCTCCATCTGTTCGACGTCAGGCAGCCGGACTTCAACTGGGACAACCCGAAGGTGCGGGCCGAGTTCGAGGACGTGCTGAGGTTCTGGCTCGACCGGGGCGTCGACGGTTTCCGGGTCGACGTGGCCAACGCACTGGTCAAGGAAGCGGGGCTTCCCGACTGGGACGAACATGTGCACCTGCTCGGTGACCCCGACGATGCCCCGAACCACCCCACCGACCGGCGAGCACCGATGTGGGACCAGGACGGGGTTCACGAGATCTACCGTTCCTGGCGGCGAGTGCTCGATTCCTACAACCCGATCGACGCCTTCGGGTACTCGGGCGAGAACGACCGCATCATGTGTGGCGAGGCATGGGTCGACTCGCCCGAGCGCATCGTCCGCTACGTCCGAAAGGACGAGATGCACCAGGCCTTCAACTTCGAGTTCCTCAAGACGCAGTGGCGAGCCGGCGACCTGCGCAGGGACATCACCTCGTCGCTCACTTCCGCGGACTCGGTTGGCGCCCCGACGACCTGGGTGCTCTCCAACCACGACGTCGTGCGCCACGCATCGAGGCTCGGGCTTCCGGTGGGCACCCCACGCCCCAACGGGATCGGTGCCGGCGACCCTCAGCCGGACCCCGATCTCGGCCTGCGCCGGGCGCGGGCGGCCACAGCCCTCATGCTTGCGCTACCTGGCTCGGCCTACCTCTACCAGGGTGAAGAGCTGGGACTCCCCGAATCCACCGACCTGCCAGACAACGTCCGTCAGGACCCGACCTGGCCGCGCAGCGGTCATACCGAGCGTGGCCGCGACGGGTGCCGGGTGCCGATGCCATGGGAGGGGGACTCTCCGTCATACGGGTTCGGGCCCGCGGAGAAGACCTGGCTACCTCAGCCGGCGTCCTATGCCGCGCTCGCCGTCGACCGTCAGGCGGGAGTCGAAGGCTCCACCCTCGAGCTGTACCGCGAGCTGCTCGCCATCCGTCGCGAACGTGGTCTCGGCCTCGGTTCGCTGAGCTGGTTGGTCGACCTGCCCGAGGATGTGCTGGGTTTCGTCAACACCTCGTTCGACGGCAGACGGGTCCTGGTCATCACGAACTTCGGCGGCGAGCCGGCGGCCATTCCCGAGGGTGCGCAGATCCTCCTGTCCAGTGGCCCCCTCGGCGACGGCGGAACGGTCCCGACCGACACGACGCTCTGGCTCTCCTGGTAGCTCTCCCCCGCCCCTCGGGCCTGGGAGCTCTTCCCGGATCCGCTGACCTCGCCTTCCCTGGCGCCGGCGAACCAGGCGCATCTGTCGGAGATCGGAGCTAGCGTCAGATGATGCGCTACGGGTTCGTGATGCCCTTCGGGGCTGCTTCCGATATCGCCGAGCACGCGGTGATGGCGGAGTCCAGCGGATGGGACGCCATCTTCGACTGGGAGGCCGTCTGGGGCGATGATGCCTGGATCGCACTGACCGCAGCGGCAATGGTGACCGACCACATTCGTCTTGGCACCATGCTCACGCCTGTTCCACGGGTACGTCCCTGGGACCTGGCTTCGCGGGCAAGTAGCCTCGACCGGCTTTCAGACGGCCGGGTGATCGTGGGTGCCGGCCTCGGAGCCCTGCACGAGGGGTGGACTGCGTTCGAGCCTGACGAAGGACGGCGGGTCCGCGTCGAGAAGATGGATGAAGGGCTGGCCATCTACGCCGGACTCATGGCTGGGCAGCCGTTCTCCTACGCAGGCAAGCACTACCAGGTCACGCCCACCGACTTCATGCTCCCCGCCGCGCCGGTCCAGCAACCTCACCCACCGGTGTGGGTCGTGGGCGCCGCCAAAGTGGGCGCGCCACGTCAGCCTTCGCTCGAGCGTGCGGCACGATGGCAGGGCTGGCTCCCACAGGTCGTCGACGGCGACTGGCGCGGTCGACCCCGGTCGCCGGATGAGCTCGCGAGCCTGACCGGTCAGGTCCTGCGGATCCGGGAGGACTCAGGGCTGCCCAGGGAACACTTCGACATCTGTCTTGAGGGCGAGTTCTATGGCACGGACGCCGGCGACCGAGACCTTGCCGCCTGGGCCGAGGCCGGCGCGACCTGGTGGATCGAGGGCGCCTGGGGCCTGGACGACAGCGCCGCCGGCCGAGCCGAGCTCCAGCGTCGGATCCAGGCCGGCCCTCCGGCCGTCTCAGTTTGACGGATGTGGGAGCGATGTAGGCGATGCGGACCGCTGGCCCTGCTCGCGGCTCCCTTGACGGGCAGGGCGGCCCCATCCCTCCCACACCACCAACGGCCAAGCCCTGCTCGCGGCTCCCTTGACGGGCAGGGCGGCCCCAATCCCTCCCACCGCCAACGGCCAAGCCCTGCTGGCAGGCTCCCCGACGGGCTGCGCGGCCCCCATCCCTCTCTCGGCGACCCAAGGCAACTACCGCCACCTGTTGGCTCGATGGCTACCCTTGGCCCAGTGACCACCGCGATACGCCCGAACCAGAGGCGAGAGCGCGCCCAGGGGCCGATGGGCGGTGCCTACCGGCTGCTGACCCTCGCCCTCCTGGCACTGGTCACGATCATCGCCTTCGAGGCAATGGCGATCTCCACCGCGATGCCCCGCGTAGCCCAGGAGCTGGACGCGGTGCGCTCGTACGGGCTCGCCTTCTCAGTGATGCTCACCGCCGAGATGCTCGGAATCGTCCTGGCCGGCGTCTGGTCGGACCGGCGAGGTCCGCTCCCCTCGCTCGTTGCCGGCCAGATCCTCATGGCCGCCGGCTCGGCGCTGGCGGGGCTGGCCCCCACGTTCGTCATCCTGCTGACCGGACGCCTGGTGGCAGGTCTGGGCGCGGGGCTGATCGTTGTTGCCCTCTACGTCGTGATCGGCCGCGCTTACCCAGATGTGTTGCGTCCCAAGGTGTTCAGCTGGGTCTCCGCAGCGTGGGTCCTCCCCTCGCTGATCGGCCCGCCGATCGCCGGCTGGCTGGCCTCCACATGGTCCTGGCGTTGGGTATTCCTCATCGTGCTCGCTCCGATCGCGGTGACCTTCGCCGTGGTCATGACCCAGCGCGAGCGCATCAACCAGGGCGGGGCCACTGACCGTCCAACGGCCTCGCGGCGGTCCGGACACCTTCGGCTGTCGGTGCTCGGCCTAGGTGTCGCCCTCTCGGCAGGCGCCGTGCAGTGGGGTTCCAGCCAGCTGGCGCCGTTGCATGCCCTCCCAGCGTCACTGGCCGTGCTGGGGCTTGCGGGGGTGGCACTGACCGCCCCGCGGCTGGTTCCACCCGGCACGCTGCGGATGTCACGAGGACTGCCCGCCGTCATGATGAGCCGGTTTCTGCTCACGGCCGCCTTCAACGGCTCCATCACCTTCATCCCCCTCATGCTGGTCAGTGAACGGCACCTGAGCCTCACGACAGCCGGCATCACCCTCACGGTGGGCGCGCTCGGCTGGTCGTTCGGCTCCTTCCTCCAGGGACACTCTTCAATGCTCAACCGCCGATCCGAGCTCGTGGTCGCCGGTGGAGCCTCACTGACCACCGGCACCCTCCTTCTAGCCGCAATCGCCGGGTTCGGTTGGCACTACTACCTGGTGGGGCTTGCCACCGCGGTATCCGGGCTTGGCATGGGTCTTGCGATGTCGTCGACGTCGGTCCTGTCCCTTGCTCTCTCGCCCGTCAAGGACCACGGCAGCGTGTCCTCATCCCTGCAGCTCTCCGATGTCCTCGGTAGCGTCATGGGTATCTCTGCGGCGGGAGCGGTCTTTGCGGCGTTGCACAACCCCAACGGCTCGGACACCGGCGTGTTCGAGCTCATCTGGGTCTCGCTGGCAGCAGTTGCCGCACTCGTGATGCTCGGAGGTCAGAGAACCAGGACGTGACCGGTCTCGGTGGAGACCCGGGTCCAGCGACCGTGGGCAAAGACTCGCGCACGGTCCGTGGTCAGGAAGCCCAGTGTGTATGCCGCGAACGCCGCCCCCGACGGGATGGGAGGAGTCGTGGTCGTGTCACGCGCCCACACCCGCTGGCGCTGAGCTGCGACAGCCGCCGCTCCCGAACCTTCTGTTGCGCCCTTGGCGATCTCGGCGATGCCTTGCGTGGCAGCGGCTTTCAGATCGGCCACGCTCACCTCGCCGACCGGTTCCCACCCGCTACGCGGTGGCGCCATCGCGGCCCAGCCGACGCGGACTGTCACCGGCGGGACCGACATGGTCGAGATCCCACCCCGGGCGATCCGTTCGGCGACGCTCGCAAGCGAGACGATGACGTCCAGATCAGCAGGCTCGGTCAGGGCCATGACCCTGAGCCCGATGATCGCCCCCGTGGTCATCAGCCCGTGTCCTGGCAGCACGCCTACGTACGCCGCCAGCGCCGTTCCGTCACACCACAGCCGGATGGCGCCCTCACTGTCCAGGGATCGGGCACGGGTGACGAATGTCCTGAGGTCCTCGATGTCCTCGGGGTCGGCAAAGCGAAGCTCGACCATCATCGCGCCCCAGTGCGCCAGCGAAAAGGCACCGGAGCGCCGGCAAGGGCCTTGAGCACCACCCGTTCGTCAAGACGCAGCCGGCGGGGGCTCACCGTCTCGAAGTCATAGGCGACCAGCGTGGTCTCGGCCCGCGCATACACCGCCTCGCCCACCTCGTCCGGATCGCGCACCGCGTACCCGAGGTCGAAGCTGGCCCCGCCGACCTGGGTCACCCACAGGTCCACACTGACTGGCGCGTGCCGAAAGTCCAGCGGGGCGAGGTACTCGATCTCGTGTCGTGCGACCAGGACGCCTTCCTTCAGAAGGCTGCGATCCTGGCCGAACCACTGCTCGAAGGCGATCACGCGGGCATCCTCGAGCAGACGCAGGAACTGGACGTTGTTGACGTGCCCGTAGGCATCCATGTCCGACCATCGAAGCGGGACATCGACACGGTAGGGGGGCTCGCTCATGGCGCCATCATCGCAGCCTGCCCGATATCGTCTCTTTCGTGACCACAACCGAGCACGGCCCAGCCCTTGACCCCCTGGAGGACCTGCTCGATGTTCTGGACCTGACGCCCGTCGGCTCTGCGCACATCACGGTCGACGGGCCGGTTGCCGACGAGGGGGGCGACCTCGGCGGGTCCGACGCCGATGTCTTCATCGGTCGCAGCCAGCCGATGCCACACGGGCGGGTGTTCGGCGGACAGGTCCTCGCGCAGGCCGTCATCGCCGCCGGTCGCACCGTTGATGACCTGCCCGATGCCAGCGACCACCCACGGCGGATCCACTCGCTGCATGGGTACTTCCTGCGCGCCGGCGACTCGAACCACCGGATCCGCTTTGCTGTGGAGCGACTGCGCGACGGGCACTCGTTCTCGGCCAGGAGGGTCCACGCGATCCAGTTCGGCAAGCCGATCCTGTCGATGATCACCTCGTTCCAGACCGGCGCCGAGGGGCTGAACCACCAGGACACGATGCCCGTCGCTCCAGATCCCGAGAGCCTGGCCACCATCGCGCAGGAGTTCGCCGGGATCGACAACCCGGACGCCAGCTTCTGGTCGCAGGCCAAGGCGATCGACCTGCGCCATGTCCAGGGAGCCATCTACATCCACCCCTGGGGAGAGCAGTCGGCCCAGCAGAGCGTGTGGCTGCGGGCTACCGGGAAGATGCCCGACGACCCCCTGATCCACGCAGCGGTGCTGGCCTACTGCTCGGACTACTCGCTGCTCGAGCCGGTACTTCGCCGCCACGGGATCGCCTGGTCAGACCGGCGACTCCGTGCTGCCAGCCTTGACCACGCGATGTGGTTCCACCGACCCGGGCGCGCCGACGAGTGGA
>JBDTYK010000079.1:0-10954 GCA_040005715.1 Actinomycetota bacterium
TCACCCGCCGGGACAGCTCGTTGAACGACAGCCGGGCGTCGCCCTGGAGCTCGGCCAGGATGCGCCAGTCGACCCGATCCACGAACTCTCCTTGCTGTCATGAGCATTCAGCGGCGAACACCTTGCGTACAGAACGTACAGGCCCCGATCCCGGCGCCGACAGCCCTTCACGTGGAAGCGGTCTGCGGGCAATATCAAGGGCATGGACGCACCCACTTTCAACACCATCATCGAGCCCTTCCGGATCCACTCCGTCGAGCCGCTTCGGATGACCACCCCTGAGCAGCGAAAGGCAGCCATTGCCGCGGCCGGCTACAACCTGTTCAAGGTGAACGCCCAGGACGTGCTCATCGACCTGCTCACCGACTCGGGAACCGGAGCGATGAGCCGCGACCAGTGGGCCGCGATACAGCACGGGGACGAGTCGTATGCCGGGTCCCCCTCCTTCTTCCTGTTCCGGGATGCGGTGCGTGAGCTGTTCCCCTTCGAGCACGTGCTCCCGACCCACCAGGGCCGAGCCGCGGAGAAGATCATCTTCAGCGTCCTCGGAGGACCCGGAAAGGTCGTTCCGAACAACACCCACTTCGACACCACCCGAGCCAACGTCGAGGCCTCGGGAGCAACCGCCGTCGACCTGGTCATCGCCGAAGGACGCGACCCTTCGGCCGACCACCCGTTCAAGGGCAACATGGACATCCAGGCCCTGGAAGCGTTGCTGCGCGAGCGGGGCGATGACGTGCCGGTCGTGTTCATCACGATCACCAACAACAGCGGCGGCGGCCAGCCGGTATCCCTTGCCAACCTGCACGCGGTCCGCGAGGTGTGCGACCGGTATGGCAAGAAGCTGTTCCTGGACGCGTGCCGCTTCGCAGAGAACGCGTGGTTCATCCACGAGCGCGAGGCCGGGCACGGCGACCGCGACGTAGCCGACATCGTGCGTGAGATGTCCTCCCTTGCGGACGGGATGACGATGAGCGCCAAGAAGGACCCGATGGGGAACATCGGCGGATGGCTGGCCATGGATGACGATGAGCTGGCCCGTGAGTGCCGCAATGTGCTCATCCTCACCGAAGGGTTCCCGACCTACGGCGGGCTGGCCGGGCGCGACCTGGAGGCACTCGCCCAGGGGCTGAAGGAAGTCGTCAGCCATGACTACCTGCGCTACCGGATCCGCTCGACGGGCTATCTCGGCGAGGCTTTGGTGAAGGCAGGTGTGCCGGTGCTGACCCCGATCGGCGGACACGCTGTGTACCTGGACGCCCGGGCCCTGCTCCCCCACATCCCGCCGCTCGAGTACCCCGGCGAGGCGCTCGCCGTCGCCCTCTACGAAGCCGGCGGGGTGCGCAGCATCGAGATCGGGACGGTGATGTTCGGCCGCCAGCCGGATGGCTCAGAGGTGCCAGCGGCCCTCGACCTGGTACGGCTGGCAATCCCGCGACGGACCTACACCCAGAGCCACATTGACTACGTCATCGAGGTCTGCGAGCACGTCGCCCGAAACGCCAGTGAGCTCACGGGCTACCGGATCGTTGACGAACCCCCGGCCTTGCGACACTTCACGGCCACCTTCGAACCACTGGGCTGAGGGCTCGAGCCACTCCCCCCGCGCGGCGGGAAGACGCCGTGCGGGGAGAGTCGGGGTACGAGTGCGCCGTGGCGAAGTCCTACGCGTCGACCTTGGCCCGGTGACGGAAGCCCAGCAGCGCCAGGACGAGCAGCACCGCGGCGCCGACGAACGAGACGATGCCCGCGATCGTCGCGATCAGGCCCATGGTGCCGAATGCATAGGCGTTGAGCAGCAGGCCACGCAGCGTCTCGCCCTGGAACGCGGTCTGCTTCAGTGCCACCAGCTTGGGGTCATCGGGAGCCGCCTTCGCCGCCGACGAGATCTCCGCATAGGACTTACCGCCGGTTGCCTCCTCCACGTGGACCGCAATGAAGTGGTCGGCGTACGCCTTGGCCTGCGTTCCCGTGGTGAGCTGCTGGCCTGCGTACTGGTTCAGAAACGGCCCAATCTTGGGGTCAGCGGTGGCTGGACCCGCTGGCGGGAAGAAGATCTTCTGCTCGCTGAGCTGGGTCTTCACCTCATTGCCGACGAAGGCGCCTGCCCAGGTCAGCAAACCTCCAGCGACCAGCAGGACGGCCGCGAGGACCAGTCCGACGCTGATGAGCAATCCGTCAAGAGTCTTGCGCTGCATCAAAAGTCCACTTTCTGTCGAGCGGCGACCAGATGTCGCCGCCATGGAGTCGCGCTCGAAAAGACCAACATCAACCTGTTTGTCAGCCTGGGCTGAGCGCCTGGCAAGCATAGTAAGGCTCGCCTCACCTTGGTTCACGGACCCCCCGCAACCACCCGACCGGAACGCCGCCACTCGTCCTGGGAAGGGGCAGGCCCCTGTTCCTCATCAGTCAGGCAGACCAGTCTCGAGCTCGTGGACACCGGACCATCGGCAACGGAGTGGTTCTCATGCGCTACCAGCGAATTGGCGCGTGAAGTACACAATGCGCCCAGGGGAAGGGGTCAGGTCACAGCGGGCGAAAGAGCTGGCATCGAACGAGCGGAAAGCCATTGGCGCAGCTGGGCCACTGGAACGGGTTTGGCCATCAGGAACCCCTGGGCCGTGTCGCATTGCAGGGCCCTCAAGTGATCCAGCACCCCGGTCGTCTCAACACCTTCAGCCGTCACGGAGAATCCAAGGCTGTGGCCGAGGTCAATGACGGAACGCACGATGGCAGCGTTTCGCCGGTCGGTGAGCATCGAGGTCACAAAGGACTTGTCGATCTTGAGCTCACTTATCGGCAGCATTGCCAAGTACCCGAGGCTGGTCTGACCCGCACCGAAGTCATCGATTGAGGTGCGTACGCCGGCTTCATGCAGCCTGATGAGCGTCCTGGCTGCGCGCGGGGGGTCTACCAGCAGAAAAGTCTCGGTCACCTCGATGATCACGCGTTTGGGATCAGTACCGGTTTCGGCGAGCACTGCGAGAACTTCATCGGCGAAGTCGGGCCGGGACAGACTGTGGGCCGAGATGTTCACCGCGATACCCAAGGTGCCGCCGGGATCAATGACCTGAAGCGCCAGTGTGGCTCTGCGCAGCACCCACCAGGTCAGGGGCTCAATGAGCTCTGTCTGCTCCGCTGCGGGGACAAAGGAATCCGGATACAACAGACCCCTTGTCGGATGCTGCCAACGAACAAGCGCTTCAACCGAGGTGACCTTTCCGCTGATCAGGTCGAACTTCGGCTGGTAATGCAACACCAGCTGCTCGGAGGTGATCGCCTCGCCCAGCTCGGCAAGGAGCCGGAGAGCGGAAGAGTCGTACTGATCCTGTTCCGGCCGGTATGCCAGCACGCCAAGATGCTGCTGCTTGGCGAGGTACATCGCCACGTCGGCGTGCTGCATCAGTGAACCGACATCCGTACCATCCTGCGGCGCGAGAGCGAACCCGATGCTCGCTTCGACGGACAGCGGAAGCCCGTCGATCTCCAGGGGCTCAGCCAGGACCTTCCTCAGTTCGACAAAGAGCTCTCTCGCCTCGATCGCGCCTCGTACCTCGGGCACGACGATGCCAAACTCATCCCCCCCGAGCCTCGCCACGACGATTGACTTGCCCACGTGACTCGTGAGGCGTTCGCTCAGCATGACGAGCAACCGGTCGCCGGTGTGGTGTCCGAGCGTGTCATTGATCTGCTTGAACCGGTCAAGGTCGATGACGCCGACGGCCGTAGGTCGCTGGAGTGTCGCCGAAGCCGTTGCGCGAGTGACCTGCTCGGTGAACCGTGCCCGATTCGGCAGACCCGTCAGAGCGTCCTCGCGTGCAAGCCTCGCGTTCACGTTGGACTGGTGACGCAACAGGTCTGCCACTGCCTCCGACACCAACAGGAGCACCAGCCAGAGAGTGAACAGCCCGGCGCCCAACGCAATGCTGATGGTGCGCTGCCCGCGGGCTATGTCGGCCGCAATTGAAGCGTAGGGCAGGTAGAGCTCGAGCACCCCAATGCGGGTTCCGGTCTGCGCGGCGTTCAGCGGTTCATAGACCTCGACCACGCGGGGTCCGCGAGGCCCCTGATCGCCACGATCGTCGTTGAGCCACTTGAGGGACGAGACAACATCACCCCGCGCCGCCTCCAGTGCCTCGCCGTCGGGTGCGCCCTTTGAGCCGTCTTCGGAGAAGACGACGGTGCCATCGAGATCTCGCAGCCTGAGCCGAAGCACCTGCCCGTCACGCACTGACATTCCCACATTGCGCCGCAAGGCGGACTGCTCGGCCGGGGTCAGGCCCGAGCGCAGGTCGTGACCACCGAGCATCGGCGCGATGCTCGCCCGGGCGATCAGGTTCGCGTCCCTGCGCGCCTGGGTAATACCTCGGTCGTTTCCTTGCGTGTTCAAGACGTTCAGCAGGGCCATGCCAAGGACCAGGATCGGGATCAGGCTGACGGCGGCATAGACCACGAAGAGTCGCCTCGCTGAACCGGTGGCGAGGCGCACCAGACGCAGGAGCATTCGCCCGGGGGCAGCGTCTGGCTGAACCTGCCCGACCATTCGTCCCCTGGTCGCTCCCGGATGGCTCCTCTGGAGCTTTGAGGCCGGACTCAAGATCTGGGCCATGGCAGCGTTGTCTGACTAACCCGTCTGCAGATTTCAGTCATGGTCGATGTCCGCTTTCTGTGTCCCCCGTGGCCATCAAAAAATCACCCCGGCTATGCGAGTCATCGCAGACTAGTTGTCCCGCGCTGCGTTATCAGACGACTGCAAAAGAATCGTCCGGTCTCGACGATTCTTAACCGTTCGGCCCCCCCACTCTCAAGCTCTTGGGCCGGACGACTGCGCATCACATCCTGGCCTGAGCTTTGGGTGACTTTGACGCGGTCAGTCCCCGGGGAGCGCGACAGGTCGGAGGCGCCGACGTGGACCTCCAGCCAGCGGACCAGGGGTCCCGAGGCCCGTAACACCGCCACAACCTTGGCCTTCGGCTCGGCCGTCCCAAGCCAAGGTCCCACCGGCCACGCCTTCCAGGTGACCAGACCCTTCATCCGTAGCAGCTCGATCCGTGCGTGGTCCCGTGGGTAGCCACGTGGGGCCGTCGTGAGAGTGCTCGCAGACGTGATCGTCAACCCGCTCCCCCTGGCTTCGTTCACGATCGTCGTCAACAACTCAACTCATCGGAGAGCTCGGCAAGGAGGTCCTCCATCGGTCGGCGCACCTGCTCGTCATACATCTTCTTGTGCGCATGCCAGTAGCCCCTGGAGTTGTCGGCCTCCAGACCCTCGTAGAAGTCAAGGACCGCATCGGTCCAACCATGGAATGTCATGCGGTCTGATCTGCCCTGGGCTTGGCCAGACCCTCGACGACGACAGCGTTGGACAGCTTGGTGAGCTCATCTGGGTTCAGCAAAAGCTTGCTGGAGCGGTTGCCACCCCCCATCACCACCTGAACCTGCCCCATGACCGCGCTGTCGACATAAATCGGCAGGTCACCAATACCAAAGGCGGTCACCCCGCCGATCATCATGCCGGTGAGCTCCACCGTGGTCTGGGCGTCGGCGAACGAGAGGCGCTTGACCGCGAGAAGCTCACTGACCTTCTTGTTGACGTCCAAGCGAGTCGTACCCAACACGACACATGCGGCATACCTCGGTGGGGCAACCTTCTTGGAGGCCACCAGGATCGTATTCGCGGCCTGTTCCAGGGCGAATCCGTAGTGCGCGCAGAACGCAGCCGTATCGGCCAGGTCCGGATCGCAGGGCAGGACCTGATGCACGACGTGGTTGACCATCATCGCCCGCGCCACGATGGGGTGAAGCGTCGGTTCAGTCATCGGCGCGCATCGCTCTCGTCATGTCACCGGAGGCGGTTCAGGGCGGTCAGGTCCAGAACGCATCCACCTCGGACTGGTCGGAGTGGGTAGCCCAGACCTCTTGGATACGACCGTTCACAACGCGACCGTGCTGGCAGCTCAAGGTGTCCAGAGTACGTCCATCATGCTCGCCCAAGGATCGATACTTCGACAGGACATAGTCCTCGCCGACCGTGACATCCACCAGCTCCGCACGGAAGGCGCCATTTGACAGCGGCCCCAGGCGCGCCAGGAGGCCATCCCTGATCGCCCGCCAGCCCACCAGGTCTCCTGAAAGGACGTTGTTGCCCGGCTCATGCCAGACGGCATCGACAGCGAAGCAGCGTTCCAGCTCATCCATGCTGCCCGCCGCGAGTGCCGCATACGCACGCCGCACCACCTCCACCTCTGATGCCGCGATCCCGCACATACCGCCTCCAGCTCGTTGGATCAAGGGCCCGCGAAAGTCTGCACTACGAGGGCGGGCCCTGTCCGCCGATCCGGCAAGGTGGGTCGCGCCGGGTCAGGCCAGGCGGTGCGGTGTCACCGGACGCGACTGAGACGGCTTGATGTTCTGGTTGAGGTGGAACAGGTTGTCCGGGTCGTAGCTCCGCTTGACTTCCCGTAGCCGGGGGTAGTTGACCCCGTAGTTCGCCGCCACCTTCAGCTGGTCGTCTGCGGAGGCGAAGTTGATGTAGCCGCCTTCCTGGGAGTATGGCGCGATGGCGGTGTAGTAGTCCTTGACCCACGCGGTGTTGGCCTGGTTGTCGGCCGGGTCGGGCCACATGCCTGCGATGACGGCTGCATAGGCTGCGTCTCGGTGCCCGAACGCGGTGGCATCTGGGGCCACGTCGTGGCAGGCGCCGTTGATCGGGTAAAGATGCACCGTGGAGTTGACCGTCGGGACACCTGGGCCATGTTGCAGATGCACCTGGATCGCTTCGGCCGACAGGTCTTCCAGGAACGCGGCCTTCCAGTAGTGCTGCAGGCCTCGGGGTACGAGCGCGTCGAAGGCACTGTTCAGGGCGGCGTACGGCATGGGGCCGACCATCTCCGCGACGGGGTTTGCGACGTCCCGGAAGCCTTGCAGCACCTTCTCGCCGTCGTGAACTGAGCCGGTCCAGCAGGACACCAACCCGACGAACGGCTCGCCGACCCGGCTTTCGGGTACGAACGGCAGGGGTGGCGCGATCTGGAAGAGGGGGAACCCGCCATACTGCCTCGGCGCGGTCTGGATGAACTCGTTGAAATAGCCGAGGATGTTGGCCCCGTCGGAAAGCTCGAAGAACATCGGGCCACCGTAGATCTCGGCCACCGGGTGCAACCGGAACGTGAACTCGGTGACCACCCCGAAGTTCCCGCCACCGCCTTGAAGAGCCCAGAAAAGGTCCGCGTGCTCATGCTCACTGGCGGTCACCGTCTGCCCGTCCGCAGTAACGACCTGGGCCGCCAGCAGGTTGTCACAAGACAGCCCATACCCACGGGCGAGATAGCCAATGCCGCCTCCAAGGGTGAGCCCGCCGACCCCGGTCGTGGAGATGATCCCGCCCGTGGTCGCCAGCCCGTGCGCGCCCGTGGCCTCGTTGAAGGTCCCCCAAGTCGCCCCTCCACCGGCCGTCGCGGTCCGGCTGGCGGGGTCGACGGCAACTGTCGAGAGAGCGGAGAGATCGGCAACCAGCGCGCCATCCGCGGTCCCGAACCCGGGGACGCTGTGCTGGCCGCCCCGAACGGCAAGCTCGGCACCGCTCTGCGCCGCATACCGAACCACTGCAGCCACGTCGTCCGGGCTGGTGCACTGCACGACCGCCATGGGGCGACGGTCGATCATGAAGTTGTAGACCCTTCTGGCATCTTCGTAACCCTCGTCCCCCTCAGCAGTAACCCGTCCCTCCACCTGGGCTCGCAAGTCATCGATCGTGTGTGCCGACATGAGAAATCCCTTCGTCCGGTGCAGCCCAGCGGTGGTGAGCCATCGACCAGGCCTCAACATGAGCAAACCGACCCGGTCGGCGGGCGCCCGAGCTAGCGGACGGACGGACGGCCTGCTGGCCGGTGAAAAAGGTTAGACATCGTCACCGTCTGACAGGCACTCCCAGGTTGTCAAGAGGCCAAATTTCCCGGGTCCATTCCATCTGAGCGGTCAGCGAGTCCAATGTGGTCCTGCAGTTGCTGGACGTGCGATGACCGCGATCCGACGAGCCTCAAAAACCAGGGACGCTAGTCGAGGCAGAATTCATTGCCCTCGACGTCCTGCATCACGAGGCACGACTCGTTCTCCTCATCGGCAAGGAGCAGACGCAGGCGCCGAGCGCCGAGCGGTTCCAGTCGAGCCGCTTCAGCCTCAAGCGCTGAGACCCGCTCATCGCCAGTCAGCCCCACCCCGACCCGCACATCGAGGTGTAGCCGGTTCTTCACCGTCTTGGCCTCAGGCACCCGCTGGAAGAACAACCGTGGGCCGACCCCGTCCGGATCCTGGCAAGCCCAGGCCGAGCCCTGGCTCCCAACGGGAAGCGAGGCGTCAAACGCATCCCACGAATCAAACCCCGGCGGGATCGGAGGGTCGACGTACCCGAGCACGGCCTTCCAGAACTCCGCAACAGCTCGGGGATTCGCGCAGTCGAAAGTCACCTGCACCTGCCTCACGTTTGCCATCAACCCAGAGTAAGGCCGGGCACCCTCCGGCCGTCTCGGCCATCGGTGCCGCTGATCTCACCCGTGGTTGTCCTTTCGAAGTCCTGACAGCGACTACGGTCGAGCAATGGAGTTTCAGGAGGTTGTTCGCCGTCGACGGATGATCAGGCACTACAGCGCTGAGCCCCTCGACCCTGCTGTCGTCGAGCGGGTGCTCCACAACGCTCTGCGGGCGCCTTCAGCCGGCTTCAGCCAGGGCTGGGCGTTTCTGGCCCTCACCGAGGCGAAGGACCGGGCCCGCTTCTGGCCCTTTGTTCCGACCCGGGTTGAGCAGACCCCGACGATGCAGCTTGCGCCTCTGGTCGTCGTTCCCCTTGCACACAAGAACGCCTACCTGGAGCGCTACGCGGAGCCGGACAAGGGTTGGGAAGACCGCGCTGAATCGCGATGGCCGGCTCCCTACTGGCACATCGACACAGGTATGGCCGCGCTCATGATGCTGCTCACCGCCGTGGATGAAGGCCTCGGGGCGTGCTTCTTCGGGATCATGCCCGAGCACATCTCGCCATTCCAGGTCGAGTTCGGAATCCCTTCGGAGTACAAACCCATCGGTGCGATCACCATCGGCCACCGTGCGGTCGACACCCCCGGCCAGGACAGCAGGATCGGCGCACGCCGCCGCCATGTCGACGAGGTCGTGCACCGCGGAAGCTGGTGAGTCACGTAGCCTCCCGCGAGTGCGGCGATCTTCTCCTACGAAATTGGGGTCGTATCGATCGGGCAGAAGCCAATCCGCCAGCGTTGATCGGTCCTTCTCCGTGACAGCCGAGGTGTGATCGTTGACCCGCGGTCGACGAGCTGACCGGCCGTGAAGTGACGTTCAAACGCTACGAAGGCACCCTCGGCGAAACCGACGAGAAGGGGATTTTTTCGGAAGGACGGCCCTCTCATTGCCTGGTTCACCGACCCTGCCGGGAACATCATTTCCGTGATCGAACTGCGACATGGTGTTGACGCAGTCCTGCACTGACGTCGCGGCCGTGTCCAACACGAGGTGGGTCCGGTCCCGGGCGTGAAACTCGGGTTCGACGATCTCCTGCCACGTGGGCAGTCTCAGGTCAGTTGTCCGAGCTTCGGCTCTCGGCCCGGCGCCGGGGACACAAGCGGCCGGGTCAGGAAGGTCCTGACCTGGTTGCGTCCGCCATCCTTTGCTGCGTATAGGGCCTGGTCAGCTCGTTCGATCAGGGCCCGAGGGGTGTCCTGGGTCCGGGCCTGGGTCAGCCCGATGCTGGCCGTCTGACCGCCGGGTACCACGCTGAGCAGGCGTGCCGCAATCACTTGGGCTCGTTGAAGATCGCAGTCAGGCAGGGCCAGTGCGAACTCTTCCCCACCCCATCGGGCGATGAGGTCACCGGCGCGCAGCTCGGCGCGGACGGCAACAACAAGGTCTTTGAGCAGTACGTCACCGGCGAGATGGCCATGGGCGTCGTTGTACGCCTTGAAGTGGTCCATATCGATGATGGCGACGGTGAGCGGATCGCCGGTGCGGCGGGCTCGCGCCAGCTCACGGTTCATCTCCTCATCCCAGCTGCGGCGATTTGCGGCCCCGGTCAGAGGGTCCCGTCGCGACTGCGCCGCAAGCAGGGCGACCAGGTCCGTCCGCTCGATCGCGGCACCGATCTCGGCAGCGAGCAGCTCGACCAGGTACAACGCCTGCGCCGGCGCGTGCTGATGCGACTCGTAGAAGCCGAGGACGAGCACGGCCGTGGAGCGTTGGTCCCGGGTGACCGGTTGGCACAGCAGGGCGCGGGCCCTGGCGTGCGTGGTCAGCGTCGAAGAATGTGGCTCGTTCGTGGTGTCCGCCACGTAGATCCGCTTCGCTGTATCCCACGCCTGGGCTGTGGCGCAGCCCTCGACTCGTGGGTCGATACGCATGGCAAGGTTGACCCCGTCGGTGCCCGCGGTGGCCTCCAGCGTCCCATCGTCATGTGGCTCGAAGAGAACGGCAAACGCTGCGCCGGTGACGAGCTGAGCGGCGACGCACAGCTGCGGTCGCGGGTCGGAATTGGCCGACAGGGCGCGGGTGATGGCGCCCAGGGCTGCGACGTCGGCAGTGCGATGTCGCGACTGGTCAACCAGCTTCTGGATGGCGGAGCCGGCGAGCAACCCGACGGCGACCCAGATGATCGCCCCGCGCCATCCGGTGTTGGGATACAGCGGCGGCCCGACCAAGATCTGCGGGGCGAGGAATGTGGCAGCCGTTGCAGCGATGCCGAGTCGGAACTGGTTCCGGGTTCCGTAGATGGCCAGCCAGAGGATGGGAAGCATCACCAGAGGGGAGTAGCCCGACTGCGCCCCTCCCGCGGCCTGGCGAAGGAGCCCCACCACTGGGAAGAAGCCCAACGGGATGGCGGCCTGGCACCAGGCGGGCAGTCGCACCCACGGGATCAGCAGCGCCCCCGCAATCACGATGGTCGTCAGTACTGC
>JBDTYK010000080.1:0-10927 GCA_040005715.1 Actinomycetota bacterium
TTGCCAGGAACGACTCTTCGATCTTGGGGTTGCGCAGGAACCACAGCTCCTTGGTGGGCTTGCGCATGGTGATGGTGATCGCATCGTTGGGGCAGGACTTGATGCAGTTCGCGCACAGGTTGCAGTTCGCGCTGGTGTCCATGGTCCGCGGGAAGGAGAACAGCGGGCATGCAGGCACCGTTTCGGTGCCGTTGTAGCAGGCGGCCTTCGCGGTGCACGTCGCGCAGACCTCGGGCTTGGCGCGCAGGGCCAGCATCCCGGTTCGGGAGTAGTTCGCGGACAGGCCCCCGAGGAAGCACAGGTACCGGCAGAAGGTGCGCCGCTGGAAGAACGCACCAGACACGATGACCGAGGAGGTCAGCAAGAGCAGCAGGATCCCCGACCCCCATGGGGACTCCACGATCCCGAACACGTGGTCGGCCCAAGTGATCGCCAGGAACGTGGCGTCGATGACCCAGATGCCGTACTTCTTCAGGAAGGCCGGCACGGGCCGGTTGACGCCGACAAGCTTCTGGACGAGGTCGGACAAAGCCGCGAACGGGCAGACGGCACACCAGAACCGTCCGAAGAGCACATACAGAATCGGCAGCAGCGGCCACCACAAGACCCACATCAGGGCCGTGCCGGCGTTGTCGTGGGCCTTGGCAGGCCCGGCCAGAAGCTCGTAGGCGACCAGCCCGAACACAGCAGCGATGGGGATCTGGAAAGCGCCCGGATACCAACGGCTACGCATCAACGCGATGACGTATCGGTTCTTGAGAATGTCACGCCCCAACGTCTCCACTGGCTGCGCTTGGAACCGCGCGTCGTCGGGGTCGAGCCTGGTCTGCTTCCCGCGGCCGCGGGCCGAGGAGCCCACTCTGGTCGACGCGGTGCCCTTGAGCGAGTCCTTCTTCAGTCCGGCTTTGCTCTTGACCGAGCCCTGTGATGGGCCCGTTGTTCGCGTCTTGAGGGCCTGGCTCATATCCGGGCCTTCGCCAGGCGGGTGGCTCTCTTGGCCATAGCCGTGGCGACATCCTTGCGGCGCATCATCTCGGCCGCCAACAACACCGCCCCAACACCCCCACCGAACGTCCCAAGCACGGGAGCCAGCGGCCTGTTGACCACGCCACCACCTGCATCGCCGTGCTCATGCGGGGACATGTCCATCCCCGGCATCTCGGCCGGCATCTCAATGGTGGGCTCGGGCGTCGGCTGGTTCACGATGTCGGTGGGCCCGGGCTGGTTTCCCGACATGTCCATCCCCGGCATGTCCGCCGGCATTCCCCCCGGGACAGGCGGGTCGTCGGACCCGAAACCGAAGGGAGTGGCGGCAGCCGTTACACGTGTAGCGGCGGAGGCCTCCTGGCCCGAGGCGATGATCACCGTCCCGAAGGCGGCGATCACGGCAACCGAGCCGCCGGCGGACATGATCCGGAACCGCCGGTTCCACCGAGAGGCATCACCGGGGGTTCGGCTCTGGGCGGTCTCGTTGCTTGGATCGCAGGGCGTGCTCATGGTGAACTCGGTCCAAACCTTCGCGGTGTCATGACGGGCGGCCCGGGCCGTCTCGCGGCCCAAGATTTCCCCATCACTCTGCGCTCTTCACCCATGTTTTCCTGGGGGATTTTGATGAAGGTTCCGTGAAGTGGTCTCCTGGCATCCACCACCCTGACCCACGTGAAGCTCCTCAAAGGTTGATAGCGCGGAATCGGGCCATGTGAGCAGGAGGGGTTCGCTAAAGTCCATTTATGAGGGCCGCAGTCCAGACCAGATACGGGCCGCCCGAAGTGGTACGGATCCTCGAGGTGGAGAAGCCGTCTCCCAAGGACAACGAGGTCCTCGTCAAGGTTCATGCGACGACGGTGAACCGCACGGACTGCGCCTGCCGGGCTGCCAAGCCCTTCTTCATGCGACTGTTCACCGGGCTCACCAAACCGCGAGCCACGATCCTTGGCAACGAGTTCGCCGGAGTCGTCGAGGCGATCGGCGATGGGGTGAGCGCCTTCGCAGTCGGCGACAGGGTATTCGGGTACAACGAGGGACCGTTCGGTGCTCACGCGGAATACATGACGCTGCCCGAGAACGCTTCGATGGCGACGATGCCCCCGAAGCTGACCTTCGAGCAGGCCGCTCCCAGCACCGAGGGATCGCACTATGCGCTCGCGAACATCAGGGCTGCAAAGGTTCGCCGCGGGCAGGACGTCCTCGTCTATGGCGCCACCGGAGCCATCGGCTCAGCCGCGGTTCAGCTGCTGAAGTCAGTGGGTGCCAACGTGACCGCGGTCTGCGACACGAACAACCTCGCCATCGTCAGGGACCTGGGCGCAGACAGGGTCATCGACTACACGGTCGAGGACTTCACCAAGGACAAGCTGAGGTACGACCTGGTCCTCGACTCGGTCGGCAAGACGTCTTTCGGGCTATGCCGGCCGCTGCTGAAGCCGGGCGGGATCTACATCTCCTCGGAGCTGGGTCCTCTGGCACAGAACCCGTTTCTCGCGCTGATCGCTCCGCTGCATCGGGGCAAGAAGGTGTTGTTCCCCATCCCGAGACATGACCAGGAGATGGTGGAGTATCTCAGGGATCTGATCGAGGCCGGGAAGTTCACCCCCGTCATGGACAGGACCTACCCACTCGAGCAGATCGTCCAGGCCTACCGGTACGTCGAGACCGGGCAGAAGGTCGGCAACGTCGTCATCAGCCTCGAGACCTCGCACTAGCGCAGCTGGCGTTTCGGCGTCTGCCCTGACCAGTCATGGACTCGGCGGAGAAGGGCGGTGGCGGCGAATCAAGGCTGCAGGCAACACGACCCAGACGATCAGGAAGAACGCGAGTACCAGTGCGCTGGCAACCAGACCAGCCGTCGTCCCGACGACGACGCCGAAGATCAACATGGCCACGGCCACCATGGTCAGTGCCAGAGCGAACAGCCCAGCCTTGGCGAGCAGGTTCGCCGTGTCGACCAACACGTCCTTCTGGTGCCGGCGAAAGAGCAGCCGGTGCGAGCTGACCGGCGCGATCAGCAGACCCGTTGCCAACATGGCCAGAACGAACGCAGCAAGGAACACCACCCGATAGCCGGAGCTGAGCTCGGCGAAGCGCTGCTGGAAGGGCAGCGTGATCAGGAAGCCAGACAGGATCTGCACACCAGTCTGGGTGACCCGCAGCTCCTGGAGGAGCTCGGCCCAGTTCCGGTCCGCGCGCTGCTCGTTGCTCTCGTTCCGTCCACCGGCCACGGTTCCTCCTGAGCTCAGTCTCCGCCGTTAAGTGCGCTGGGGCTACGGGGTCACGAGGGTAGGTGCATCCGGCTCCGAGAGACTCAACGCGGCGCCGGCGACCGCAGGGGAGGCGCACATCCTCACCTCGAGGGCCCGTAGTCGGACGGCCAGGCCCGACTGGCTGTCATCGCCGCCGGCGAGATGGACGTGGCCCAAGATCGAGACCATTCGAGGCCCAACGATCTCCAGCCGCAGGTATGTCACCCGGTCGACCTCGGGGGTGTCCAGCAGCGCTTCAAGGATGGCGCGATGCACCCCGGGATCGGCCTCCTCGCCGACCAGGAAGCTCCTGTTGCGGTCGATCAGGACCATCGCCACAACAGCGAGAAGCAGGCCGACCAGGATGGACCCGATCGCGTCTGGAACTGAGGATCCCGAGAGCTGTTGACCGGCCAGTCCCGCGGCGGCGATGACCAGCCCGATCAGCGCAGCTGAGTCCTCGGCGAAGATCGCCCTCAGGGTGGGATCTGAAGTGGCCATCACATGCCCGATGAGGTCCCGGCGCATCGAGTCGGCCTCGCTCCTGGCCTGCCGGGCCGACTGCAGAAGCGAAGCCCCCTCGAAGACGAAGGAGGCGGCGAGCACGACATATCCGACAAGGAAGCTGCTCGCCGGCTCAGGGTTGAGGAGCTGCTGGATCCCGTGCATGACAGAGACTGCGGCACCGGCAATGAAGAGACCCATGGCCGCGAACATCGACCAGATGTACGCATCCCTGCCGTAACCCAGCGGATGCGATGAGTCAGGTGGGCGGCGCGAGCGCCGATTGGCCACAAACAGGAACACCCCGTTGCCCGTGTCCGCCCAGGAGTGCGCCGCCTCAGCCAGCATCGATGGTGATCCAGTGACCACCGATGCAATGGATTTGGCCGTTGCCACCAGGACATTGGCGATAAAGGCAACCAGCACCGTTGTGCCGCTCTCGGTCACCCCAGAGCTGTCGGGCTCCTGCACGGCCCGGAACTGGTCGACGGATCTGCCGACGCCCCCGTCGCCCATGGATGACTTCACCGTGGGCCGCACGAGGGGGTGGGTTCGCGCTGCGCTCCCCAGGTCGATGTCATCGAGGAACCGGGGCCGAGCCGAGCCACCGTGGTGAAGTCATCTGCGTCATACCTCGACCCGCACTCCCTGCAATCGCAACAACTGAACCAACTCGGCCACTGGCATCCCATTACCCGAAAAGCCCTTCCCAAACCACGGTTCGCACGGCGAGCTCTCGTGAGCTTCGCAGCCCGGTGGCGTCATGGGCTGAGATCTCACCTTCCGCAGATGAGGCGCGTCCGCCGGCAATGGCTTTGTCTGAGGTGGATGAGACCGGATGGGGCTTGGCTCTGCAGGCCCGCCACCAATACCTGGCCGCCAATCCAGCCGTCGGGGTCAGTGGCATGCAGCCGGCAGTCTCTGCGACCACTGGACGGGACATGACCGAATCCGACTCTGGCAAACCTGCGTCCGACGTGGTCGGGGTCGACCCGGCGCCAGCCGACGTGGGGGAGGAGCACGTGGGGTTGGTGGTCATCGGTTTCGACTCGAGGTCGGTGTGGCGCTCCGGACTCATCGTGATGGCTCTGGTCGCCTCGCTGATGCTGGCGTTGTGGCTGTTCTCGGTGACCCGCCACTTCGTGTTCCTGATCCTGCTCGCGTGGCTCTTCGCGATCGCCCTTGAACCAGGTATCCGGTGGCTGGTCAAGCGTGGACGCTCTCGTGGAATGGGGACGGCGATCGTGGGCGGGAGCGTCCTGTTGGGTGTCCTGCTTCTGGCGTACGTCTTCGGGAGCCTGTTCTTCACCCAGATCGCCTCGTTCGTCCGCAGCGTCCCGGATATCGAGACGGCCGTGATCAACTGGGTCAACGGCAGGTTCAGAACGCACATCGACGCCAACAGCCTGTCCTCGTCCCTGAACCTGAGCCCCGCTCATATCGGCTCCTGGGCACAGACGCTCTCAGGTGGGATTCTTGGCATCGTGGGTTCGCTGTCGGCCGTGCTGTTCGATCTCCTCACCGTCGTGGTCTTCGGGTTCTACTTCGCCAGTGCCGGCCCGTCCTTCTACCGCACCCTGGCCACCGGGATGTCGCCTCACGCCCAGAGGGTGTTCCTCAACGTCTCGGAGATCACCACTGCCAAGACCGGCGGGTATGTGGTCTCCAAGATCGTGCTCACCGCGTTGTCCGCACTGTTCCATGGCATCTTCTTCGCGGTGATCGGAGTGCCCTACTGGCTTCCGTTCGCGCTCTTCGTCGGCATCACTGCGCAGTTCGTGCCCATCGTCGGCACCTACCTGGGCATCATCCTTCCCCTACTTGCCACGGTGTTCATCACGCCGTGGAAGGGTCTGGCGATCCTGGCCTTCGCCGCGGTCTACCAGCAGATCGAGACGTACTACTTCACACCGCGGGTCAGCAAGAAGACGATGGACGTCAACCCGGCGATCGCCCTGGCTGCAGTCTTTGTAGGTGCCGCCATCTGGGGTCCCCTGGGCGCCCTGATCGGGATCCCGTTGGCGGCGGCGGGGGTGGCGATCTTCGGCGCCTACGGACAAACCTATGAGCTGGTTCCGGAGATGGCGAACTCGGGAGATGGCACCGCAACGGACGTCACGTGAGCCTGCTGATGCGTTACTCAGCTCAGCTGACGATGTCCTTCTCCTGGAACCGCCACCAGGCGAGCGCGAAGAACGCCGCTGAGTAGACGAGGACCAGCCCGGTCCCGCGCATCATGTCGTCCCAGATGACGTTCTGTCCGAGCGCGTCCAACCACGAATACTGGAAGTGGGTGGGCAGGAAGCGCCGGTAGGGATCAAGGGAGGTGATCGAGTCCAGGATGTTGGAGACGACGACGAGCATGGTGGCGCCGCCCACAGCGCCCAGTGGCGCATCAGTGAGCACACTGAGCAGGAAGGCGAGGGCCGCCACGAGCAGTGACTGCATGCTGACGTAACAGACGACGATGAGCAGTCTTTGAAGGGCTGTTCCAGTCGCGAACGTCCCGCCCAGCGGCGACCGCCCGGGCGCCCAGCCGAAGAACGCGCCACCGACGAGATACGCCCAGGCAGGAAGCAGCAGGTTCGCACCAAAGCTGAGGCTCAGAGCGACAATCAGCTTCTGCCGGAGAAGCCGGGCACGTGGCACCGGGATCGCGAGCAGGTAGCGCAGGGACGACCAGCTGGCTTCGCTGGCAACGGTGTCGCCGCAGAACAAGGCGACGATGACCACGAGCAGGAAGCCGGCAGAGGCGAACTCGGTGAAGAGTGAGAAGTTGGTCGCTCCCGTGGTTGCCAGGGTCACCAACGCGGACCCTGACCCCGAGCCGCGAGACGAACCTTGCCCCCCGGAGCCCCCGGAGCCCGTGTCCGAGCTGAGCTGAAAAGCCAACGCAATGATGACTGGCAACGCCAGCAGAACCAGGACGGTCAGCTGGGTACGTCGTCGGCGCAGCTGTCGTACGAACTCGACGTGCAGGCGCAGCGTCCGCTCGGGACGGAAGCCGTTGTCATGCACCGGGGCAAGCTGCATCAGCCGGTCGTGGACGCCTCGACGGGTTGGTGCCGGGCGTTCCCCGGCACTGGGGACCCCATGTTCAGTCATTGGTCAGCACCAACCATCTCGATGAAGATGTCCTCAAGGGAACGACGGGCGGGCACCACCTGTGAGTCGACGCCAGCGGCTGCGAGAATCTCCATGGCCTGCTGGGGGTTGCTCACCTCCAGCTGCATGCGGCCCGCGCCGGCGATCTCGGCCACCGACCCCACCGCGACGAGCTTGCCCTTGTGCATCACCACCACATGACTGCAGGTCTGTTCGACCTCGGCCAGCAGATGGCTGGAGACAACGACGGTGCGCCCGGTTGCGGCATACCGGCGCAGCACCTCGCGCATCTCGGCGATCTGCAGCGGGTCCAGGCCATTGGTGGGCTCGTCAAGCACCAGGACCTCGGGAAGCCCGAGCATCGCCTGGGCGATCGCCAGTCGCTGTCGCATGCCATGGCTGAAGGTCTTGACCCGACGGTCGACCGACTCGCCGAGACCGGCGATCTCCAGGGCCGTGTCGAAGTCCGCGTCCTGTGTCGGCCGACCGGTCGCGGCCCAGTAGAGATACAGGTTGTCGCGCCCGGACAGGTGCGGCAGCAGACCCGGTCCCTCGATGAACGCTCCGATGCGCGACAGCACCGGGGCGCCCGCCTCAACAAGCTCCCCGAAGACACGCACCGTTCCCGTCGTCGGCCGGATCAGACCCATCAGGACTCGCAACGTGGTCGTCTTGCCGGCACCGTTTGGACCGAGCAGCCCAACGACCTGTCCTCGTTCAACGCGGAAGCTCACGTCATCCACGGCTCGGTATCCGTCGGCATACTCCTTGACCAGATCCTGGATCGCCACGGGCACGTCCGACAGCTCAGCGATCACCGTCCGTCGTCGGCGGCGCCGGCGTCTCTCCGTCGCAAACAGGGCACCGAGGACAAGGATCGCCATTGCCGCCCCTCCTGTGACCAGCCAGGCCCAGGGCTGCCCTGCACGAATGATCCGTCCCTGGATCGTGGCGACGGCCACAGCATCGCCGGCCAGGGCGATCGTGTAGCTGCGTGGCGAGCTCGGCAGCTGGTAGGCCAGGTCGGTGGTGGCGACCTCCAGGACCAGGCGATCCCCCGCGGGCAGGTTGGTCACCACCCCCGGCAGCGTGACCGTGATGGTTCGGGCGACCCCGGGCGTGAGCCCGGTGAGCCTGATCGGAGCTACCAGCCCCGCAGGCAGTGTGTCGGTCCCGTCAGCGGCGACGTGATGGGCGGATGCGAAGAGGGTCGCGTCCGTGGCGCCATGCACCGTCACCTGCAGCTTGACCTCCGAAGAACCAGCCATGAGAAGGCTGTTGGGCAGCGGCCGCGAGGTGAAGACGGCGACCTGGCCTGGTATCGCGGTCAGGCTGCGGGAACCGGTGAGCGTCGCCGCGGTGCTGAGCAGGCCGCCCAGGCCCGGGACGGAGGTCACTGAGGCCGGGCTTCCCCCGGCTGGAGCGTAGATCGTCTGGGACCGGCCGCCGATACCCACGCGTTGGGTGAGGCCAGTCGAGTAGCCGCGATCGACCTGCATACTCTCAGCTACGTTTCGTCCGGTGGCTGCAGAGATGCCGGCACCGGGCACGGTGATGTCGAAGGAGGTGTTGGGCTGCCCCTGGCGGAGCAGCACCGGGTCGAACCAGCTCTCCAGGTACTGTTCCAGGTCCGCTGTGGACGTCCCGCCGTCGTGTCCTCCAGAACGCCAGATCACTTTGAGCGGAGTGCCGTTCGCCGCGATACCTGCTGCGTTCGCAGCCGCCTGACCAAGGGGGAAGAGCGAGTCCTGCTCCCCCTGGCTGAGCAGGGTAGGGGCGGTGATCCGGTTCAGCACGCCAGCCGGGCTGGAAGATGCCAGGAGCGAGAGGATCGCAGCGTCGGCCTCACCGGTGGTGGCGGCTCGCTGATAGGCGGCGCACAGGTTCTGGTCGAATCGTCCGCAGGACCCGCCCACCTTCCCCGCCGCCGAGGCGAACAGCTCACCGGCCCAGAGCTTCTTGAATACTCCGGGCTGGGCGCCGGTGGCATTGGGGAACAGCGCCTGGGACAGGTCGTTCCAGGTGATGTCCGCGGCTACTGCATCAATGCGCTTGTCGTAGGCGCTGAGCAACAGCGCCAGTCCGCCGCCGTAGGAGGAGCCGGCCACCCCAACGCGCGGATCGCCGTCGGCGTCCTTGCCCACCTGCGGCAACGTCGCGAGGTAGGAGATCAGCTTGCTGCCGTCAGCAACCTCGTATGACGGCGCGTCCAGATGGATGAGCCCCCCCGATCGTGCGAAACCTCGCGCCGTGTAGGCCAGCACCACGTAGCCGTGTTGGGCGAGAGAGCGCGCCTCGGAGTCCAGATCGGTCTTCGACCCGCCAAATCCGTGCGCCAGCAGGACTGCTGGCGCTGGCGTCGTCGCCGGAAAATAGACAGTCGTGTCCAGCCGGACGGCACCACCGTCCGCTTCAGGTGTGCCCATCACGAACCCGGATCGGGTGCCAACGGCGGGACTTGAGCTCACCACGGCAGTGATGATCGCGCCGGCCGCGACGATCGCCGCCACGGTCGCTGCGGCGACCCAGCGACCCCTCGTTCGGCGGGGGAGTCTCACTTCGCCGAAGCGCGCTGCATCGGACTGCCGGCACCACTCGCAGCGAACAAGGTCACCGCGCGACTATACCGATCAGAGGTGAGACGAATCTCGAAGTTGGAGGTAACCCGGTTCTCCGCTGGGGAGGGTCTTACTCGCCTAGGTTGGACGACATGGAACGTCGCGACGCGGAATACATGCCATTGAGGTCGGGCCACAGACCGCGCCGCCGCAGACCGATCTTGCGCACGGCAAAGCTCAACCTCGTTGGCGGGGCGGCGGTGCTGGGATCATCCCTGACGGCTGCAGGTCTGGGATTCGCCGCAGGACGGTTCCTTGGGCTACCGGTCGCCGTTACCGCGCCGGCTGGCGGACTGCTCCCACTTGCCCTTCTTGCGGTAGTTGACCGCCGCAGGTGGAGAGCGAGCATCGCCGGATATGGGTGGGGAGGAACCGCCGATGAGGTCTCTGAGCTGGCGTCGGAGCTACTCCGTCATGGAGTGGTGACGAATGTGGAGATTCAGCTCGAAGGCGACGACGAGACCGCGTCCCTTCGTTACCGCAACGCGGACGTTGATGTGGTCGCGAATGTCCTTGCGGAACATGGTCTTCCGGCGATTGACTCTTGGTTCTAGCCCCTCGTGCCGAGTCGGTCCTCGTTCGTTAACAGCGCGCGCGTCAGTCCACGCACAGGCAGAAGGGATGCCCAGTGGAAGTGGACGCTTCCTTATTGGAACGAACGCGCACCTCTGGCCGTCAGACCATCATGAATCGAGCGAACATCGCAGCGGTCCTTGGGGTCGCAATGATGAGCGCCGCAGGTTGCGGGAGCGCCAGCGACGTTGCGAGACGGGGCAGCGATCCCAGGAATTCGATCAGTGCGCGCCCCGATGCGGCGCGCGGGTCAGCCTGTCTCAGCGCACCCACCACGGGAGACTCCACGGTGATGGTGGACTGGGTGGACTTCGTGCAGCTCGACGGGACTCAGTACATCGCTGGAGTCGATGGCAAGGTTCCCGCAATAGCTTCGAACCAGCTGGGTGCGGTCGTGGGGCGGGTCAAGTGCGAGCTCAGCGTCCTGAAGTTCCACGCCGAGCCCGGCCCGGCAGTGGACGGCGACGCGGCATTCCTCAAAGTCGGCACCGAAGTGCACGCCGTCCGGGGTTACGCGACGTCCTGTCTTGTCGGCGCACAGGTCGCCGGAGCGAACCGCGCCTACCTGGCTCAGTCCGGCCTCGACGGAGTCTCGAGAGCTGTGCCCTGCCCCAGGGCGTCATAGCCCTCCGCCGCGACGTCGCGCAGGCGGTCTGCCCGCCCGAAGATGCTGGTCGAGACCTCGCTTCCTCCCCGGCCGCGCCTCGCTGCCGGTGCGGTGGTACGTGCCGCGCGAGGACGTCCGGATGGACCTGCTCACACCTTCCGAGCACCACACCGTTTGCGCGTACAAGGGTGTCGCGTCCTACCTCAGCGCTGACGGCGCCCCAGATGTGGCGTGGGTCTACCCCGACCCGCTGCATGACGCGCGCCCCGTCAAGAACATGG
>JBDTYK010000081.1:0-10807 GCA_040005715.1 Actinomycetota bacterium
TGAGCAAGCCGCCACCATGCACAGCCCTAAGCCCTGGTCCCCCGACATGCACAGGTGTGCCTCCACCGGTATCCGCCCAAGATCTGTGTTGAGAACGTTGAGCTCATGCAGCTCCTCATTCCCGCGGCTAGGGTCGCGCTGATCACCACGCTTGCCCTTGGCGCCACCTCCGCCGTTCCTGTTGCTCGTCCATTCTTGACCCTGGCCAGCTCCGCCTCTCTCAACGCCGACCCGATCAGGCCCGCAACGACGTTCATCGCTCCGACAACCCAAGGGCTGGCAACCCAAGCTCCGACAACCACCTCGCCGACCCCTAACCCTGTGGCAACGATCACCCGGGGCAGGGCCTTCGTGCTCCCTGAGCAGGCGGGACAAGGACGGGCGGGTGAGCAGCCAGGCGGCAAAGGGTCGACAGGGCAGGACAACGGGGTCGCCATATTCGCGTGGCCGTTGTTCCCACGGCCCGCCGTTGCTCGCCGTTTTGATCGACCCCGCGACGCGTGGTCTGCGGGGCACCGTGGCGTGGACCTGCTGGCGACGGCAGGACAACCCGTACTCAGCAGCGGTGACGGCATCGTGTCCTTCTCGGGAGTGATCGCAGGCCGAGGGGTGATTACTGTTCTTCACGCCGGTGGGCTGCGAACAACCTACGAACCGGTTGACGAAAGGATCACGACCGGCACCCTCGTTCAACGCGGCTCCACGATTGGTGTCCTCTCTTCCAGACCTGGTCACTGCGGCGCACTTCACTGCCTTCACTGGGGAGCCATCTTTGGACAGACCTACCGAGATCCGTTGTCGCTCCTGGGGTTGGGACGACCGGTTCTGCTGCCGCTCGGCTGAGAGGTGATGGGCCGGTGAAAACTCGAGGGTCCGGAGATCGGCTTGCGGGATCGGCTCCCAAGACCGCCCCCCAAGACCGCCTCCCGAAATCAGGCGCGGGGGTGGGCCTGCTGGTAGGAGCGCCGGAGACGTTCGACGGAGATGTGCGTGTAGATCTGCGTTGTGGCCAAGCTGGCGTGACCCAGCATCTCCTGGACCGCACGAAGGTCGGCGCCACCCTCGAGCAGATGGGTAGCCGCGCTGTGCCTCAGCCCGTGGGGCCCAATATCCGGTGCGTCAGGCACGTGCTGCAGCAGCTGGTGGACGGCGCCTCGTACCTGACGCGGGTCGACTCGGCCGCCACGACGGCCAAGGAACATCGCCGGGCCGCTCACGGCGGTGACCACTTTGGTTCGACCTAGCTGAAGCCAGCCTCGCAGGGCGTCGGCTGCCGGACCACCGAAGGGAACTGTCCTCTCCTTGGCTCCCTTGCCCATGACCCGGACCACATTGGAGCCGAAGTCGACGTCGTCGACGTCCGTGCCGACGAGCTCGCCGACCCGAATCCCAGTGGCGTACATGAGCTCCAACATCGCGCGGTCCCGCAGATGGAGGGGGTCGTGGTCGTCTGCAGCAACGGCAGCCACATCCAACAGGGTGCTCACCTCGTCTTGTTTGAGCACGCCGGGCAGGGTCTGAAGGCGTTGCGGGGCAACCAGACGCAGGGAGGGATCGGCTCCAATCAGGCCCGTTCGGGCGGCCCACCGCAAGAACGCCCGAGCCGATGCGGCCCGGCGCGCGATCGTGCCTCGGGCCGCCCCGTTCTCGGACTGATGAGCCAGCCAGGACCTCAGATCGGAGAGCCTGAGCGTCGACAGCTCGTTGATACCGTTCGCCTCGGCGAAGGTCATGAGGTTACGCAGGTCCCCGAGATAGGCCCGTTGGGTGTGGACGGACCGACCCCGCTCGACGCGGAGATGCCTGGCGAAGGCTTCGATCTGGCTGAGGGAGTCGGCGTGCACCACCTCACGCTGACAAAGCCGGGCGTGATCGGCAAGGACATCGGGGTCGGCGCCCGTCGTGTCCCGCTCTCGGACGCACTGAGGTAACCCAGCCGGGCGTGATCGGCAAGGACATCGGGGTCGGCGCCCGTCGTGTCCCGCTCTCGGACGCACTGAGGTAACCCAGCCGGGCGTGATCGGCAAGGACATCGGGGTCGGCGCCCGTCGTGTCCCGCTCCCGGACCCACCAATGCACCCACCAGGGCTTCAGAGACGCCCTGTGCTTCTAACCACCGGCCCCTGTCGCCATCCCTCGCCGTGGCGTTCAGCCAGCCCGCACAGCTCCAGTCGTCCCAGCAAGGAGCCGACCTCGACGACCGAAAGTCCGGATGACACCGCCAGTCGGCTGACGGGGACGCCCTTACGTACCGGAAGCGCAGAAAGCACTCGGGTCTCGGTCTCATCCAGCTCGTCGCCCGCCATGGTCGGGCCCCGCCGAGCCGGGGCGAGGTCGCTGCCATAGTCCCCGATTGCCTCCGCCGCCTCAGCGGCATCTGTCACGAGCTGAGCAATCCCGGACCTGATCGCCTCGTGACATCCCGCAGACATCATGGAGGTCACCGGACCGGGTACCGCCACCACCACTCGACCAAGCTCAGCCGCGGTGCGGGCCGTGTTCAGCGACCCCGACCTCAAGCCTGCCTCAACCACGACCGTCCCCCGACTCATCGTTGCGATCATGCGATTGCGTTGCAGGAAACGGGGTTTTGTGGGCGCCGACCCGGGAGCCACCTCGCTGACAACAGCGCCGACCTCGACAACTCGGCCGATCAGGGCAGCGTGCGACGAGGGATAGGGACGTTCGACCCCACCGGCCAGCACGGCAATCGTGGTGGCACCGGTGGCCAGCGCGCCCCGATGCGCCGCAGCGTCAATGCCGAAAGCGGCACCCGAGATGATCGTGAACCGACGCTCACCGAGCCCGGCCGCCAACTCGGTGGCCACCATCTCGCCGTAGGCGGTGGCGCTTCGGGCTCCGACAACGGCGGCACTGCGCTCACAAGCTGCCGCGAGGTCAACTGGTCCACGCACCCAGAGGCAGTATGGCGGCGCCACGAGATCGTCAAGGCCATGCGGCCACTCTGGGTCGCCCGGGCAGACCACCCTGGCAGCGAACCTGGCACCGATCTCAAGGTCACGTTCAACGTCGAGCAGCTCGAGCCGGGGCAGGAAGCGTTGAGCCGCCTGATCGCCGCCAGAGGCTGCCCGTGCAAGGGCGGCTACCGGGCCATGGGTTCTGATCAGTCGAGCGGCAACAGGGTCTCCAGGCTCCGCGACACGACTCCATGCCGCTCGCGCAAAGCGATCCTGGGAGAGCAGGCTGCTGCGCAGAGGCACGCTCATGCAGCCACCGCCGACTGGGCACGCAGGGTCAGTGCCAGGCCGACGTCCCCTCGGTTGGGCGCTCCACCGCCAGCGAGGTCGGTCACGGTCCATGCAATCTTGAGAACTCGGTCATAACCGCGAAGGGTCAGGAACCCCCGCTCCAGCGCACGCTCCAGATCCACAGTGGCACCGACCGGCAGCTTTAGAAAGCCCTGCCGCATCATCGGTCCAGGAACATCGCCGTTAAGCCGCCATGGTGTGGTGGCCAGTCGCTCGGCCTGGATGGCTCGTGCCGTGGCCACACGCGCGGCCACCGTGGCGCTGTCCTCTCCCTTGGGTGCCAATAGGCCGGCCCGGGATACGGCACGCATCTGCAGCTGCAGGTCGACACGATCCAGCAGGGGCCCTGCCAGTTTACCCATGTAGTCACGGCGAGCCCGCGGCGAACATGAACAGTCGATGCCCTTTCCGACCCCGCGACCGCATGGACACGGGTTCGCCGCGAGCACAAGCTGAAATCGCGCCGGGTAACGCACGACCCCGGACGCCCGGGCAACCACGACCTCTCCGGACTCCACCGGCTGGCGCAGGGCCTGTAGAACGCCAGGTTTGAACTCGGGAGCCTCGTCCAGGAACAGCACGCCGTGGTGCGCGGCAGAGATTGCGCCGGGCCGGACAAACCCGCTACCGCCCCCGACGATCGCCGGCATCGACGCGCCGTGGTGGGGTGCCACAAAAGGCGGCCGATCAATGAGCGCCCCCGACTTTGGCAGAGCGCCGAGTATCGAATGGATCGCCGTCACTTCCAACGCCTGAGTGGGCTCGAGGTCCGGTAACAGCGAGGGCAGCCTCTCCGCGAGCATGGTCTTACCGGCGCCCGGCGGTCCTGACAGGAAGAGGTGGTGTCGACCAGCTGCCGCGATCTCCAACGCCAGCCGCGCCTCATCCTGCCCGATCACGTCCCGTAGATCGGGCACGACAACGTCAGCTGCCACCGGTGCAGGTTCGATGAGGACCTCTGCTGGCGACTCACCACGTCCAATGGCCTGGTAACGGACCACCAGTTCACGAAGGTGATGTGCCGGCACCACTGAGATGCCGGGTACCAGCGCAGCCTCGGCCGCATTCGCACCAGGCACGACGATCTGAGCCATCCCAAGGCGTGCCGCGGTCAGCACCACGGGAAGGACGCCGCGCACGGGGCGGATTGAGCCGTCCAGGCCCAGCTCACCAATGTGAACAATCCCGTCCACGACGTGAGCCTTGATGACCTCCGCGGCCGCAAGGGCGGCAATGGCGATCGGGAGGTCCCAGCCGCTGCCCACCTTGGGTATCGAGGCCGGCGAGAGATTCACCGTCAGGCGCCGATTTGGAATCGTAAAGCCGGAGTTCATCGCAGCCGCCTTGATCCGGTCGGGCGCCTGTCGGCAAGCCGCATCCGGCAGACCGCTGAACATGATCTTGGGAAGTCCTTGCTCGAGATCAGCCTCTACGTCGACGATCGCGCCTTCGATCCCCTGCAGTGCAACGCCTTTCGTCCTGCCTAGGCTCATGCCGCCACCGCAACCAGATGCTCGATCTGTGCCGGGCCGCGCGTCGGCCGCAAGATGCCGATCACGTCGATACGGACATCGGCGACTGAGGCGACAAGCGATCGATGGTCGGCCAACCAGCACCCTGCCAACCGGCGCAACCGAGCTGCCTTGACCGCGGTCACCGCCTCGACCGGCGAGCCGAACAGGGCCCTGGTGCGGGTCTTGACCTCGACGATCACCAGGCAGGTGTCATCCATCGCCACGATGTCGATCTCACCTTGGTCGCAACGCCAGTTCCGGTCCAGGATCACCATGCCGACATCCATCAGATATCGCGCGGCAAGCCGCTCACCGTAGGCCCCGAGCTCGTTGGCCTTGCCAGCTTTCACGATGCCTGTCGTAGCCCTCGTACGGGGCCTACCCGAGCCAGTGGCTGAATTGGTCATCGGTAACCACCTCCCTGGTCGACCTTGGCAACGACTCGCCCGATTGGACAGTGGACGGGCGGTGCATGTGGACGACCGGGCCAGCGGGGGACCCCCTGTGGAGGGCTGGCAAAGACCTTGACTGGTCTAGAGCCCGATGAAGCACAGCACCGAGCAGAGCCTTCGCTCCGGGATCACGGCCGTCTTGACGATGTCAGGGGTTGCACCTAGAATTAGCACACACGTTCGAACATCGCTTCAACCGAAGGCGGCACGATGGGAAGTCAGGCAGGCAAAGAGGCGGCTCCCGCTCTTGTCTCGGTCTTGCCCGCGAACGCGCTGCCTCCGTGCTCTCCTGATCCGGCGTCCGTGGCGCCCTCACCACGCAATCTGTCAGCCGACGCGATCGCGCCTGAGGTGGCCGATCAGCTGGCCCTGGTGCTGGGTGCCGCCGGCGGGATGTCACCGGGAAGCAGCGAGCAGGCATTGGCCGTCGTGCAGGCAGTCGAAGCGCTCAAGGCCTGGGCAGACTCGGTTTCCGTGGGCGCAACCACAGCGATGGTTCACGAGTTCGAAGTCGACTTTGCCGATCTGAAGCCGGAGACCCCCAGCGCGCACGGGTCCAGGCGGTTCCTGCGTCACTGTCGATCCGTCGCCGCGCGCGAGATTCAGGTCGCGACGGGGCTACCGATCACCGCATGCCAGCGCCGCGTCTGGTTCAGCGCATGTGAGAGCGATCGGGTCCAACCCGTGGTTGAGCTGATGAAGCTTGGACGGGTCACCCTCTCCCGCGCCATGGCGTTGGTCGAGGCCACCTCCCACCTGGACGGGTTCACTGCCGCCGCGATAGCCAAGCGCGTCTTGCGGCCGTTGAGCGGCCCCAATGGGGTCGCCCTGCCCGGGGCGGCGCCGCTCTCACAGTCCACATTCACGTCAAGGCTGCACAAACAGCTGGTACTGCACCACGGATTGGTTGGGCAGGCCGAACGTACCTACCAGGAGGCACTCGAACGCCGCCGGCTCTTCGGTGAGCCCCACCCCGACGGAACGGGGGCCCTGGTGATCAGCGGAGATGGGCCACGGCTGGCCGCCGCTCAAGCCCGAGTCGATCGAGTCGCACGGCGGCTACGTCAGGGCGGGGACGTCCGGACGATCGCACAGCTACGCGCCGACGTAGCCATCGACCTCCTTCTCCGCGGCTGGATCCCCAACGACCCAACGTTCGTCGCTCTCGGCAAGCCACCCGAGGCCGTGGTCCAGCTCATCGTGTCATTACCCACGATCGCGGGGCTGGACCATGGCGTCGGTCAGATCCCGGGCTGGGGCTATATTTCCAGCCAGCGGACCCGTGAACTCGCCCTACAACTCGGCTCGATCTGGAAAAGGATCGTGACCGATCCGCTGACCGGGCGCGCTATCGAAGTCTCGGCCACCACCTACCGGGTTCCGGCAGGTATGGCTGAACAGGTCAAGGTCAGGGACGGGACCTGTCGCGGCCCCGGCTGCGAGATCCCCGCCGTGAACTGCGACCTGGACCACAGCACGGAATGGCGCCGAGATGGCCTCGGCGGGGCAACCGCCGAAACCAACCTGACCGGACTCCACCGCGGCCATCACAACCTCAAGACCACCGGCTTTTGGGACAGCAACCAGATGCCCGATGGGAGCCTGCAATGGACGACCGCCACCGGTCGAGAATTCACGACCTATGCCTACATCTACGAGCACCCCGACAACCTGCCGATCAAGATCTCAAGCTTCGAAGCTCAGCTGGGTCGCCGACTCGCGGCTACGGTCAACCCGGACATCCCCCTTCCCGGACATTTCAGCATCTTCGAGGAAATGGACTGGAGCCAGACCCTGGCCCCGGCCACCCCAGCCCTGCCGCAACACACCTGGGCCGTTGCAGCCACCGGCCGCAAAGAGCGCGCAGCCGCCAATGCGGCCACAGCAGTAGCAGACGCGGCCACGGACGGCTACCCGCCGCCGCCGTTCTGAAGCCCCCGGCCGTTCTGAGCCTACGAGACCCGCCTGGCCCTAAGCACCGAGTCGTGGACCGTGACAGTGCGGCCGTCCGGGTCGAGGGTCTGCCGTGCTCTGGCCTCCTCGACCAAGATGACCCACTGCTCGGCAGGGAGGAGCGCGGCGACCTCCGAGGCGGTGAACAACAGGCCGGGCACCGATGGCCGTGGGACCGAGGTCTGGAGGTCAAAGGGGTGATGGCCAACCACAAGGAGAGTGCCGCCCGGGACAACCGAGGCGACGATGCGACGGTAGATCGTCTCCCGCTGCTTCTTGGGGAGATGCATGAACTGTGCCGACACCAGGTCGAAGGACTCGGCCGGCGGGACCCACTCGGTGAGGTCCGCGCGCATCCAGCGGATTCGCTGTTCGACCTCGAGGCTGATCTCCAGCGCGTGGGCGGCGCCTCGTCCCAGCGCGACAGCCGAGATATCGGCTGCCGTGACCTGCCATCCCTGCTGGGCCAGCCAGATGGCGTCTCCACCTTCCCCGCAACCGACATCGAGCGCCGATCCAGGAGAGAGTCCGGATACCTCGGTCACCAGATGGGAGTTGGCGCGGCCGCTCCAAAGAGCACTGCTGGACCCGTACCTCTGGTCCCAGAATGTCTCGTCCGAGGTCTCATCACCCGAACCGTCGCCCTCGCGATGGCCTGCGTGGTTGTGCCCATGCTGGCTTGAGCTGCCGTCAGCTCGATCCTCATGAACTCCCGGCACTCTAGAAGCCACCCTCCTTGGGTAGCTCGAGCTCAGTCTTGGCCAGCTCTTCGACGTTGACATCCTTGAAGGTGACAACCCGCACGTTCTTGACGAACCTGGCCGGCCGGTAGACATCCCAGACCCACGCGTCGGCCATCGTGACGTCGAAGTAGACCTCACCACCTTCGCTGCGAACCTTCACGTCCACTGAGTTGGCCAAGTAGAAACGACGCTCGGTCTCAACAACGTGGGAGAAAAGTCCAACGACGTCGCGGTATTCGCGATACAGCTGAAGTTCCATCTCGGTCTCGTACTTCTCAAGGTCCTCAGAGCTCATTGCCCGCCTCCGCGCTCGGTCCGAACCGCACCAACAACATCATCCATCTCCGCACCCACCATGACAGCCACTCCCGGCAAGCGCCAGGATCGACGGTGCTGCACACTGGGGCCTCTGCTTTGCAACGCCGCGAAGTGCTCAGGCGCCGAGTAACCCTTGTTCAGCTCCCAGGCATAGCCAGGGACCTCGAGCGCGAGCGCGACCATCATGGCGTCCCGCTCGACCTTGGCCAGGACGCTCGCGGCCGCCACGGACGAGCAGTACAAATCGGCCTTGACCATCGTCCGGACCGGGATACAGGGGACTACCCCGGACCCGAGGTAGCCCAACAGCCCGACCCGTTCCGGGTCGGTGAGCCAGTCATAGTTGCCATCGAGAATGACGAGGTCAGGTACGACGGACAGCGCGGCCAGCGCGCGGGTTCCGGCAAGACGCAGGGCCACCATTATTCCGTGCTGGTCGATCTCTCCTGGCGACGCGTGTCCGACCGCGTAATCCGTGGCCCATCTCTGGATCTTGGGCACCATCCGCTCACGCACCCGGTGGGAGAGCAGCTTGGAGTCCTTCACGCCGACCGGTGCCGACCGGCAGACATCATCGATCACCACGACCCCAACCGAAACCGGACCGGCGAGTGCACCACGGCCAACCTCATCCATGCCGGCGAGCAACCGATGCCCCTCGCGCTGAAGCGCCCGCTCAACCCTGAGTGAAGGTTTGCGCGACGCGGTGCCCGAGCTCATCTCGCCGCGGCCACCGGCACCTTGGCGAAGGTCTCCCCGAAGTCGGACAGCCAGGCAAGGTGCGGAAGGGGCCAGACGACGCTGATCGCGCGCCCCACGATCAAGCTCTCCGGGACCGTCCCCTTGATGCCGCCAGAGCCCTGGTCGTGCGGGCGTGAGTCCGCGGACTCGGAGCGGTGGTCACCCATCACCCAGACCCTGCCCGGCGGGACCGTGATGTCGAAAGGCTGCTGACTGGGTGTGTCGCCAGGAAAGATATAGGGCTCGGTCAGCGGCACACCGTTCACCGTGAGCTTTTGCGTGCTGCTGCAGCACACGACGTGGTCGCCCGGCAGCCCGATGACCCGCTTGATCAGATGGTTGCCCTCATCGGTGGGCAGCAGCCCGACGAAGGTCAAGGTCGTGCGCATGGCGGAGGCCAGTGCGGTGCGATGGACCGGGACCGGAGCCGGCAACCAGTGGTCCGGGTCGACAAACACGATGACGTCACCCCGGCTGAGCTCCATGTGGCCAGGAACCAGCTTGTTGACGATGACCCGGTCACCCTTGAGCAAGGTGTCCTCCATCGACTCCGACGGAATGTAGAACGCCTGCATAAGCCAGGTCTTGACGATGAGCGACAAGAGCAACGCCAAGCCGATAACGATGGCCGACTCGCGCACCAAGGTGAACATGGTCGCTCGCGGCGGTCCGCCCGCAACCGCTTCGGGCCGGTCAACGGGAGCATCAGACGAATCGGAAAGGCCGTTGTCCGGCTCGGTCACACTCACAGGTACCTCTCCGCCACGTTGGTGGCAGGTGTGTACCCCAATGAGCCGGCCATCTCCGGGGATCCGGCCCGGCTGGGCGGCGCGGCGATCCTGGCCACGCTGCGGATCACGTCGTCCAGTCCCACCGCTCCTCCTCCAGAATCGCCCAGATGGGCACGCGAACGCACCAGGGACCCCCTAACAGTCGGCGTCAACAGGAACCCTGTACCGACCGTTGGCTGATCACCGCCAAGCCTAGCGGCGACGCCTGTGAAAGTCCGCTCGTCTCAGCGAGCGCGCGTCACGTCGCGCTTCTCCTTGATCTTGGCGGCCTTGCCGCGCAGGTCGCGAAGGTAGTAGAGCTTGGCCCGACGAACATCACCGCGGGTCACGACCTCGATCTTCTCGATCACCGGGCTGTGGAGCGGGAAGGTCCGCTCGACACCGACCCCGAAGCTGACCTTGCGAACTGTGTAGGTCTCGGCGATGCCGCCGCCGTGGCGTCGGATGACAACACCCTGGAAGACCTGGACACGCGCACGGGTACCTTCAATGACCTTGACGTGGACCTTGACGGTATCTCCGGCACGGAATGCGGGGATGTCATCGCGCAGGCTTGCCGCATCGACGTCGTCGAGCTTGTGCATGTTCGCTTCGCTTTCTCGTCAGCGCCACAGGTCGCTCACGGTTCAGGTGCTCGCCACGACGCGGTGCCGGACGAGCATTTCGTATGGGGTGCTCCTGCGAGCCGTCACTCGTTGCTCTCCCCCTGTGGCAGGGGCACGAAATCGGTGCAGGACGCGAGGAGTCAGTCTGCCACAGCAGGGGCAGAAGGCTGAAATTGGGCCAGAACTTCTCGGTCGCGGGCATCCAGGCCAACCGGATCCAGGCGCGCGATCATGTCCGGCCGGAGCCTGGCGGTACGACGCAGACGCTCGTCCCTCCTCCACCGCGCGATCGCTGCGTGGTGCCCGGAGAGCAGGACCTCGGGTATGCCGCGTCCGCGCCACTGCGGCGGCTTGGTGAAGACCGGGTACTCCAGCAGCCCATCCTCGTGGGACTCCTCGACCAGTGACTCGGCGTTGCCGA
>JBDTYK010000082.1:0-10567 GCA_040005715.1 Actinomycetota bacterium
TCATGTTCGAGCTGACGGGGGAGTACACCATCATCCTGCCCTTGATGTCGGCCATTGTCCTGGCCACCTTCATCAGCCAGCGACTCGCTCCGCGCGACACCATCTACACCCTCAAACTGCGCCGCCGCGGGGTCGACCTGAGCTCACCGGCCCAGACCAGCCCCCGCGCCGACGCGATCCCCATCTCGGCGGTCATGCTGACCGTACCTACGGCCCTTCGTGGCAGCGACAGCCTGTTGAAGGCGGCCCGCTCGCTGGCCCGTGCTCCTCAAGCCGTCCTTCCCGTTGTCGATGCGCACGGCGCGTACTGCGGGACGGTCAGCGCCCGAGGGGTCGCCGAGGCCCTCGCTGATGGCCAGCACGACACCGCCCATGTCTCCGAGGTCACCGACCTCCCACCGGCTCTGCGCTCGGTCGACCCGCTCGACCTTGGACTGCAGGTCCTGGATGATGCCGGCGGCGCGGTGCCCGTGCTGGATCCCGAAGGGCGACAGATCGTCGGATGGATCACGCACCAGGCCGCACTTGGCGCGCTACGCCCCGGGCGCCCGCACGGCCCTGCGGCCCCGGACTCCCTGGTATGACGAGCCGGACGTCGACCTCCTCGAGATCGTCCCTGTCCGGCCGGGTCACAGGCCGTTTCAACCCAGGCCAAGGGGTGCGGCATAAGCAGCGCCGGCCTGCGCCGCGGACAACACGTGGACAGAGACCAGCCGGTCGAGCACGTGCCGCTGGCGCTGTCGTCCTGCCGACAGGTGGCTGATCGGGTCGTATGCCGACGGGGCCTGGACCAGTCCGGCGAGCATGCTGGCCTGCGGCCATCTCAGCTGGGCAGGCGTCATACCGAAATAGCCGTGAGCCGCGGCCGGCAGACCGTAGAGACCGTGGCCAAAGTAGACATCTGCCAGGTACATCCGAAGGACGTCGTTCTTGGAGTAGCTGGCATCCAGTTTCAGGGCCAGCTCGGCCTCCCGCACCTTGGAGACCAACCCCTCGTCGTGGGGGAAGTAGAGGTTCTTGGCGAGCTGCTGCTCCAATGTGGCGCCGCCGGTTTCACCGCTGCGAGTAACGGCGGCGATCCCGGCCCGAACCACGCTGATCGGGTCGATCCCTGGCGTCCAGAAGAAGCGACTGTCTTCGGTGGCGATCAGAGCCTGACCCACCCGGTCCGGACGAGGTAGCGCCGCGAGCTCTGGCGCATGCTGCGCGCTCAGACGCGCCCGGACCAGTTGTTCGGCGCCGGCCACACTGGGCGTCAACGGCCAAAGGATCGCGACTCCCAGGATGGGCGCGAGCACCAGCACGCCCAACACGACCAGTACCCGCCGGCGCCATGGATGGTTCCGATAACCCAAGTCTTCCCCCTAACCCCGGCGTCGCGGCCGGTCGCCCCGGCTGTCAAGACCAACGCTAAGTGCGCTGGCTGAAGATTCGCGGAGAATCCCGGCGGGTCACATGCCGGGGACCGCTAGCGCTTCGTGGATCTCAATCTCGCAGCCGCCGGGCATGTTGAGGTGCGGATGGCTGCGAGCCAGGTCGAGGGCGGCGTCGAAGTCATCGGCCTCCAGGATGGAGTAGCCCGCCACGTCCCGGGTGCTGGGCCAGGTCCCCTCGGTGTTCAAGCGGGTTCCGCCAGCTAACGGGGTGCCGAAGTCGACCATGCGGTCGCCGACCTTGGCTGCCCACGCGTTCCACTGGCCCATGACGGCTTCCATCTCCCCGGGGGTAGGAGGCGTGGCTTCAGCTGGGGTCATCGGAGCGTGGTAGATAAAGACGTACTTGGCCATTTCGGTTCTCCTTATGGTTGTTGTTTCTTGTTCCAGCCGGCAGCTGTCTCTGCGAGCCGTTGTCTCTGCCTGAAGGTCAGGCGGCAAGGGGGGTGCGTCCGGCGAAGGCTGCGAGGCGATCGAGGGCGGTGGCGTCCTCGCCCGGTGGCACTTCGTCCGCGAACGATCCGGCTTGACGGGCCACGGGTACGACCATCTCGGCCAGGCCGTGCAGATAGTCCACGAGCTCGTCGGAGATCTCGATCCTCTGGCCGCTTCCTTGCGCAAGATCCCAGCCGTGCAGCACCAGTTCGAGCGGGAGGATGCTCGCGGCGAACGACGCTGGCATGTCGCTGCCGCCCTGGCCCGGAACCGTGCCGTCGAGGTCGACAGTGCGCCAGCCGTCAATAGCCTGGGCGGCCATGACCGAGACGCGGTTCTCCAGGGACCCCTCATCGGGGTTCTGTACATCGGCTCCAGCCATCGAGCCGAGCCGGACCAGCGACCCGAACAGGTGCTCGACCAGTCCGTGACAGCTGAATTCGTTGCAGGGCGTTGGTTTTGGACGGTCCTCGGCGGTGAGGTTGCGCAGGATGGGCTGTATCGCCGCGAGCCCCGCATCTGCCGCTGTGACAGGCGTGAGAGTCTCGGGGACCTTGGCCAGCTCGTCCGGGCCGGCTTCGCCGGTTGCGGCCAGCCGCGCCAGGCGATCGAAGTAGTGGTTCCAGCCCTGGGCATGCATCGCGGCCTGCTGCTCGCTCAGCCCATCGTGCACCAGGGTGACCAACGAGCCGCCGTCGGCCGGCTCGATGGTGACCGTGACCGTCGAAGCGTCCGGGCCCAGCTCGTCGCTGCCTTCCCAGCCCCAGCCGAACACGATTCGCCTGCCGGGCTCCACCTCACGATAGGTCCCCGCGGCGACGTGTCCTGGGTTCACCGTCCAGCGGTAGTTGCCCCCTGCGCGCAGGTCGACCACCGCCGACACGGTCTGCCAGCGCCTCAGCCGCTCCGGATCGGTGAGCAGCGCAAATGCCTCGTCTGGCGATACCGGCAGGGTCACGGTCTTGGTGAAGCTCATTTCTCTCTCCTCATCGAGTGTGCGTCGGCGACGAGCGTGTCGAGCTCGTCGGTCCAGAACCTGTCGATCTCGGCCTGCAGCTGTTGCAGCCCTGAGGTCAGGACCCGGTAGATCCGCTGGCGACCCACCTTTTCGGCGTCGACCAGTCCGGCATCTGCCAGCACAAGAAGGTGTTGGGAGATCGCCGACCGGGTGACCGGGAACTGCGCAGAGATCTCGCCGACCGTCTTTGGCTGGGAGGCCAACAGCTGCAGGATGCGACGCCGGTTCGGCTCGGCAGCGGCAGAGAAGGCGTCGGTCACAGGACAATACGTTAGTCACCACTAACGTATTGTCAAGGTCGAAGGAGTCGCCGGCACCGGCCAAAAGGGTGGGGCTTCTGAAATGAACAAGCGTGATGTAGCCACCGATGACACCGGCCCCGTCGCATTGCCGGGCTATCGCTTTGCCGTCCTGGACATGGGACGATCAGGCAGGTCTTCGTATCGCGAGGTGACGGGTGCATAAGGCACATGGGGCAGGCTGGCAGATCCGCACTGATGCGCCGCAGTCTCTTGCGATCGGCCTGTTCATCCGCGATGTTGCCGCGGTGCCTTCCCGGCACAGCTGGTTACCCATGACGTCGCCGGCCGTCCCTCGCTCCGGCGATCAGGCCCCAGAGGCGTCGGGGCCGCAATGGGACCACTGGTGGGACCAAGCCGTGAGGAAGGAGGGCCCGGCAGATGACCAGGGCTGGCCACCTGACCTGAGCTCATGGTGGACCCCCCCGGGCTTCGAGTCTCTCGACTCGGCGCCTGGGCTCCAGGAGATCGTGGCCGCTAACTTCTTCGACGGCGTCCGCTGGAGCGAGGACCGCTGTCAAGAGCACATCGCAACCGCGAAAAGTCGCGTCGCCGACCTGTTCGAGACGAAGCTTGTCAGAGCCATGGAACGTGCCCAGAGGCGGACGGCTCAACCGTTCAGTCTCTGGATCACCGAGATCCCGGTTGCGGGAAAGCAGGTCTGGCAGCTACGGCCTGACCACCTGCTGGTCACCGCTGATCTGCTGCGGGACACCGCCCTCTACCGCCAGCGGCTGGCGCCGGTCGTCGCAGCATTGTTCTAGCGGCGGGGTTCTCGCAGCACTGATCTAGCCGCACTCTTACAGCGGCACTGTTCTGGCGGCACTGTTCTAGCCGCACTCTTCTTGCGGCATTGTTCTCACAGATGAGGCCCGGGCGCCGCCCGGTACGCGCGCGACGGTTACGCCGGCGGCGCCTGCGAGATCCGCACCGTGTTGCCCGAGGGGTCGCGGAACGCGCAGTCGCGGGGTCCCCAGGGCTGTTTGATCGGCTCCTGCAGCACCTCGGCGCCGGATGCCCGTACCTTCTCGAAGGTCGCATCGAGATCGTCGACACTGAAGACGAGCATCGGCAACGAGCCCTTGGTGAGCAGTTCCTGCAGGGCATCACCGTCCGCCTGCGACCGGCCCGCGTGGGGTGCCGAGAGCACGATCTCGAGGCCTGGCTGGGTCGCGCTGCCGAGGGTCACCCAGTGGAATCCATCCGATGCGACGTCGTTGCGCACCTCGAGGCCCAGTGCGTCGCGGTAGAAGGCGAGCGACTCACTCGGGTCGTTGACGGTGATGTTGCAGTACTGAAGCGTGATAGCCATGCGACCGATACTAGGCGGCGGTTGCGGGGGCCGCTTCTCGAATTCTGCTCTGCGGGCTTCTGATCGGTCGGGTATGGATCTTGGCCAGGCACGCTGGCATCGCGGTCACCGCGTGGTGTTCCCGGACGCGGTAGGCGCTCGGCGGCTCGCCCACCAGCTCGGTGAATCGTGTGCTGAACGAGCCGAGTGACGTGCACCCGACAGCCATGCACGCATCGGTCACACTCATCCCGGCGCGCAGCAGCGCCATCGCCCGTTCGATTCGGCGGGTCATCAGGAAGCTGTATGGCGTCTCGCCGTACGCCGCCCGGAACTGCCGCGAGAAGTGCGCCGGCGACATGAGCGCGCAGCGAGCCATCGTCGGGACGTCCAGCGGGGCGGCATACTCCCGGTCGATCAGATCCCGCGCCCGGCGCAGGAGCGCGAGGTTGGCGAGGCGTTCGGGAGTCATGAGACGAAATTAGCATCCGGAGGCCGGCTCACTCCATCAGCCGGATGTGTCCCTCTGGCCCTGCCTGGCTATTGCGCCACTCAGCCGCTGCCTCCAGCATGGAGCGCAAGGGGCCTGCTCCCGACGAAGGGGTGGGGGGCGACGACTCATCCTGGAGGGAACATGACGGTTCATTCGGAGGGGTTGGTCTACGCGGCGCGCCTCGATGTCGACTACTCGGAGAGCCACGACCGGGTGACGACCCTCTTTCGCGCTTTTCTGGTCATCCCGATCGCGATCGTCAGTGGCGTGCTCACGGCTGGAGCCACCCAGACGGTGTACGACCGGAGCGGAGAGGTGGTTCGTCACACGAGCGGTGGCATCGCGGCCGGACTGTTCACGGCGACCCTGCTGATGATCGTCTTCAGGCAGCGCTACCCGCGCTGGTGGTTCGACTTCGCCCTGGGGCTGGCCCGGTTCGGCGCTCGCATCGGCGCCTACATGGCGCTGCTTATGGACGAGTACCCCTCGACGGTCGAGGAGCAGAACGTCCACCTCGAGATCGACTACCCCAATGTCGAACACGACCTGAACCGGTGGCTGCCGCTGGTGAAATGGCTGCTCGCGATCCCGCACTTCATCGTCCTCGTCGTGTTGACCGTGGGCGCGTTCTTCGCCGTCCTCATCGCGTGGTTCGCGATCCTTTTCACCGGCCGCTACCCGCGGGGGTTGTTCGACTACGTCGTCGGCGTAGGACGCTGGTGGTTGCGAGTCCAGGCATATGCGGTCCTCCTGGTCACCGACCGCTATCCCCCCTTCTCGCTGACCTGAGGACGCAGCCGAGGCGAGGAGCCTGTATGCCGGACCCACAGGGGAGCGCCTCTCTTTCGTGGGCCTCCGCCAGGGCGTTCCGCCACTACTTCTGGCAGCCACCAAGGGCTCACGGGGATGTCATCGAAGGGCGCGAGGTGAGCTTCCTCGAGCTCTTCTACGACCTGGTTTACGTGGTCGTCGTCTCCCAGGCGGCCCACCATCTCGCCGGGGACGTCACGTGGCCTGGCGTGGGCCGGTTCGCGGTCGTGTTCGGGCTGGTCTGGCTCGCCTGGATCAACGGCGCCGTGTACCACGACCTGCACGGCCGGGCCGAGGGACGGACCCGGTCCTACGTCTTCCTGCAGATGGGCGTCCTGGCGCTTCTGGCGGTGTTCACCGGCGAAGCGACCGGAGGCGACGGCCCGGCCTTCGCCGCCGTCTACAGCGGTTACCTCTTCCTGCTCGGCTGGCTCTGGTACTCCGTGCGCCGCCAGGACGAACCGGCCTTTCGACCTGCGACGACGCCATACATCGCCGGCGTCCTCGTCTCGGCCACGGTTGTCGGAGCCAGTGCGTTACTGCCGGACGGGGCCCGCCTGGCGGCATGGGCGCTCGTCGTCGTCGGCTGGCTCGCCGGCATCACGGTTCTGGACTGGCGAAGCGGGGCTACCCGGGATACCAGCATCAACGCGAGCCAGTCGATGATCGAGCGGTTCGACCTCTTCACCATCATCGTGCTGGGGGAGGTGGTCGTCGGTGTCGTCAACGGGATCGCGGATGCCGGTCGCACGCCGATCGCCGTCCTCACCGGCATCCTGGGACTCGGGATCGGGTTCGCGTACTGGTGGAGCTACTTCGACCTCGTCGGAGCTCGCCGGGTGCGAACCCAGCGCGGAGCCCTGTCGCGCTGGCTCGTCGGCCACCTCCCGGTGACGATGACCATCGCCGCGACCGGGGCGGTCATGGTGAGCATGGTCGAGAACGCGTCGGGGGACCACGCCCCGGCGTCCGAAGCCATGGTGCTGTCGTTTTCGGTGGCGGTTGGAGTCCTGGCCCTCGTCCTTGTCGCAACCTCCCTGGCTGACTGGAAGGACCTGGCCCCGGTCTACCGCCCGGTGTCGGTCGCACTCGGGATGGCGGCCGTGGCCGCCATCCTCCTCGGCCTGCTTGCCCCGCCGCCCTGGCTGCAGATCCTGCTGCTGACGCTGGTGCTCAGCGCCGTCTGGCTCTACGGCATTCTCACCTGGTTCTCCTTCACCAACGCTGATCCGGCGCCCGCGGCCAACTCCAGCCCTGGGCCCAGGTCAGCACGTCGACCGTGGCGGTCTCGAAAGCGCCGCCCACCCGGCGGGCCAGCTCAGGACCGAGCCCTCGACGGCCCAAGCGAGGATGGTCCTTCGTGATCAGCGCGTCGGCCTCTCGGAATGTGGGGCAGGAGAGGTCAGGCGGCACCCAGAATTTCGTCGATCTGGCCCATCGCGAGGGTCATGCCCTCAGCCATGCCCATCGCGACGAGCTGTTTCATCTGCTCGACGGTCGCGAACCGCGAGGTGATCGTCATGCGTGTGCCTCCGGCAGTCTCCTGTAGCTCGACGCGCGCGTTGACCGTTGGCATCGAGGGATCCGGCGTACCCGCTTCGTCGGCGAAGCCGTCTTCGAACTCGAGCGAGGTGGGCTCGTCGATGGCAAGGAAGCGCCACCATCCGTGGCTCCTCTCTCCCGCCGGTCCGGTCATGTGGTAGCTGGACCGGCCGCCAACGACGACATCGTGCTGCTTGAAGGTTGCCGGCCAGGTGGGCGGCCCCCACCACCGCTCGAGCTGGCGCGGGTCGACCCAGACCTGCCAGACGCGCTTGGGCGGCGCTGCAAAGTCGGCCCGAATGGTCAGAGTCAGAGTGGCCTCATCTGGCGTGGTGCTGATCACTGTCATGGTGCTTCTCCGTCCGTTGGTTGGGTGAGGAGCTCTTCAATTCGATCGATGCGGCCGCGCCAGATCTCCTCGTACTGGCCGAGCAGCCGTGTGGTCTCTCGGATGGTGGTCACGTCCCCGGATACGAGCTGCTCGCGTCCGCGTCGCCTCTTCGTCACAAGGCGTGCCCGCTCGAGGACTGCAACGTGCTTCTGCACTGCGGCGAAGCTCATGTCGTAGTGCCGGGCGAGGCCGGAGACTGACGCTTCGTCGCGCAGCACGCGCCTGACGATGTCGCGTCGGGTCGCGTCGGCGAGGGCGGCGAAGATGTGGTCCGCAGCCTCTCGTTCCATCGTTTCTACAACCATGTAGTTGTACGTTACCCGTCCGGGTGACACCCGGCAAGAGCCAGGCGGCCGGGCCTGAAGAAGCTGCCGATACCCGGGCGGCTCAGTCCCCCCGGGCGGGGCTGCACCAAGCGCGTGTACACCCAGTGAAGCAGCTTCACCGACCCACAAGCTCTTCGCGCTGAGCTTCGTGGCCCGCGATCATGAGGGCTGCGGAACTGAAACGCGATCGGTAGAGTCCTGGCTATGAGCGATCTCTTGCGGCCCCCGACAACCGTCTCGAATATCGGTGTGGTGATGTTCGCTGTCACCGATCAGGACGAGGCACTCGTCTTCTACACCGAGAAGCTGGGCTTCGAGGTTCGTGGCGACACACGCTTCGGTGAGCACGACGAGATGCGCTGGCTGGAGGTGGCCCCGCCTGGGTCGCTGACGCGTCTGGCGCTTAACCCACCGATGGGTGGCAAACCCGGTGGAGGCTCGATCGGCGTAGAGACGGCGGACGTCATCGGCGAGCACGCCCGCCTGAGCGCGTTGGGTGGCGTCGACCTGGATCCTGAACCGATGCGCACGCCCGGCGCCCCGCTCATGTTCATGTTGCGTGACCCTGACGGGAACACGGTCGTCGTGGTTGAGGAACCACCAGCCGCTTGAGCCATCCTCGTTGTGACTGATCGCCCATCGGGCCGCTGGCCATACGGTGGTGGTGTGGAGCCAGACGGTGGAGCCCTGACATGGCGGCCGCTGGCGTCCGCCGATCTGCCGCTTCTCTGCGAGTGGCTGCGGGAGCCACAGGTCGCGCGGTGGTGGAACCACGACGCGACTGTGGCCGGAGTAAGCCGCGATTTTGGGCCGAGCGTACGCGGTGAAGAGCCCGGAGAGGACCTCGTTGTGTTGCTCGACGGCCGCCCTGTTGGGCTGCTTCAGCGCTCGGTGATTGCCGACTACCTGCAAGACCTGGTGGAGTTCTCGACACTCGTCGAGGTGCCCGAGCGCGCCGTCGAACTCGACTATCTGATTGCCGACCCCACGCTTCGCGGTCGCGGCCTCGGTGCACGGATGATCGCCCAGGCGGTCGAGGACACATGGAAGGCCCTTTCCACCACGACAGCAGTGCTTGTCGCCGTTGTGGCTGCCAACACAGCCTCGTGGCGGGCGTTGGAGAAGGCTGGCCTGCAGCGGATCGCTGAAGGTGCGATGTCGCCGGACAATCCGGTGGACGATCCACTGCACTACGTCTACCGCATCGACCGTCCATGATCCGAAGGCCTGCGCCCGATCCGCACAAGCCGATCCTGGTGGTCGGGGCCTCGGGGAACGTCGGTGGGGAGGTCGTGCGGTCCCTGCTCACGGCCGGACTCCCGGTACGCGCCGCGAGTACCGACGTGACCGCCCTGGAGCGCCGCTACCCGGGTGTGCAGGCGGTGCGGCTGGATTTCCACGACCCCGCAACATTCGCCCCGGCACTTGAGGGGGCCGGAGGGCTTTTCCTGCTGCGCCCCCCGGCGATCTCCCGGGTCGGGCCTACTCTGAACGCCCTGCTGGACGTTGCTCAGCACCGCGGCGTCGATCACGTGGTGTTCTCCTCGGTGTCCGGTGCCGACACCAACCGCGTCGTCCCCCATCACCGGGTGGAAACCCGCTTGCGCACCTCAAGGCTGTCGTGGACGATCCTGCGGCCCGGATTCTTCGCCCAGAACCTCGCCGACTCCTATCGAACCGACATTACCGACGATGCCCGGATCTTCCTGCCCGCAGGGCGCGCTCGGGTGGCGTTCATCGATGTTCGCGACATCGGTGAGGTGAGCGCTGTGGTGTTCTCCGACCCGGTCGCCCACCGAGGGGCCGGATACACCCTGACCGGAGGCGAAGCCCTGGACTTCGACGAGGTCGCCGCGATCCTGACCCGCGAGCTCGGCCGGCCAGTGCGATACGAAGCGGCCACGGTCCTGGCCTACCTGCGCCATCTGCGAGCCCAAAGACTGCCCGTGCCACTGATTCTGGTGCAGACCATCCTGCACACCGGGCTGCGACGCGGCCAGGCCGAAACGGTCGACCCGACCCTCGCCCGCCTTCTCGGGCACGCGCCACGAACCCTGGCCGAGTATGTGCACGACCACAGCCACCTCTGGATCACGTCGTGACCTCCCGGCTGGACGCGTGCGTGCGGCGCTCACGCGCGGCGGTGCTCGGCCACACTGGAACTCATCGCCGAGCTGGGCACCCCACAACACTCATCGCGACAAAACCATCCAATCATCACGAAATATGGATATAAGCCTGCCGACTTGGATACTTGATTGGAGCTGTTCTCGCGCCCAATTACTTTGAAATGTTGACCAAGTCTTTAATAGTCCTATTTCCTTTCTATACCGAAAATGCCAGAGCATATATGAGCATCGCCGTTAACGGTGAGGTGCTTAGTACGGCTACCAGGTGACCGCGTTCTACCACATAAAGGGGATATATCATGCGTAAGTTCCTTGCCACTGCACTGGCCGTAGGCTTCGTCGCTCTTGCGTCGCTGTTTGCTGCCACATTCGCCTCTTCCCAGGCAACGGCCTCGGCCCG
>JBDTYK010000083.1:0-10523 GCA_040005715.1 Actinomycetota bacterium
ACGACCGGCACCATGTGGGGCAACGGTGCCGTCTCGGCCACCGTCAACCCGGGCAAGGCTGGAGTTACGTTGGAATGCTCGTCATGTCACGACCCGCATGGCAACGGCAACTACCGCATCCTGAAGCCCCTCCCGAGCGACTCAGGTGCAACCGTTCCGGTCAACATCCCGGACGCCGTCGCCAAGAACTACACGACGGCCGACTACTGGCTGGTCACCGACCGCCAGGTTCCTACCGTCAAGGGTTCCACCACCCTTCCGGTCGCTGGCCAGACTGACGGCTACATCGCCAACGTTGCAGCGTGGTGCACCACTTGCCACACTCGCTACCTGGCAGGGAGTGGCTCCTACAACACTCCTCTGAAGGATGGCGCGGGCGTGACGGATGCACTCTTCACCTACCGTCACCGCTCCGACCGGAGCGACGCGGAAGGCATCTCCAGGCCGAACTGCATCCAGTGCCACGTCTCTCACGGCACCAGTGCCAACATGACCAGCCGCGCGGCCTCATTCACGGCGCCTGATGGTCTGGTTCCCACCGCCAAGGGCGGCGTTGCCACGCCGTACACCGACCACAATGGTGTAGCCGCGGCGGGCCTCAGCGGGTCCCCCGTTGGCACCAGCCGGTTGCTGCGCGTTGACAACCGTGGTACCTGCGTGATGTGCCACAACGTCTAAGAAGACAATGGGCACGAAGCTAGTTGATACAATGGACTAGTTGTTCAAGGACTTCGGGTGGCCCGGTTTGCCGGACCACCCGGGGTCTTTCCCTTGTCCAGGCCCCCTTCCGTACCCCCTTGGGGCAAGCCGGGCCAGCCTGTACCTCTGGCCCCGTGTGGGACCGCCCGACGTGGACCTTGTCGAAGTCGTCTCTACCCGATATGTGCCCCTCGGCGGATGGTTATACAAATCGCTCAAACAGATAATTGTCGTGAGCCACAGCACCCCTTCACGCCCGGGTGCGTAAAGGAAGCCAGGAAAACGCGCATGAAGCACGCCGGACCTCGCCGCATTCAGCTGCGGACGGTGGTGACCTACCCAGCACTCACAGTCACCCTCGTTGTCTCTGTCGCTCTTGCACTCACCTCGTTCGGTCCCTCTCAAGCCATGGCGCTTGACGTCTTGGCAGCTCCGATGGAGATCGCGACTTCCAGCCCGAGCACAGCGTGCGTCCCTCCGACGCCGACCGAGAGCGCGACACCGACCGAGAGCGCGACACCGACCGAGAGCGCGACACCGACCGTGGATGCAACGTGCGTCCCGGCTCCGAGCACCACGTCGGTCCCCACCATGTCGGTCCCCACGCTGAGCACAACGTCCGCCCCAGCCCCCCTTCCCAGTCCGTCGGCCGGCCCCGTCGTGGCGCCTGGTGTTGTCACGGTCGACCATGACGTCCTGGCACGGATCGAAGGCCCCCCTTTCCACGCCGACTACCTGCCTGTGGGCGACCTTGTGCCTGACGCTGCGCAGTTCCAGACGTTCCGGGTCCGGTTCCAGCTCAGCAACGCCAGCGCCGACCCGATCACCGTGACTCCACAGCTCGAGTACCGCACCGACGCCGGCGGTAGCTTCACCGTCGTGCCGGAGAAACCCACGGCCGGAATTCCATTCCAGGCCGCAACCGAATGGGTTCCCAGCCCCAGCCTCAGCGGTGGCACGATACAAAGTCCGCTCGGCGAGGACATCGCTGCTGCAGACCTCCGGATCGGCAAGTCGAACGGCCTCGCCATGATCGGGCATCGCTCCATGGGCGCAAACCCAGACCAGAACATCACCTTGCCATCAGCCTCCTACACCGAGCAGGAGTTCACCATCAAGCTGACGATGGACGCGAAGTACCTCACCGGCTATGAGCTCCGGATCACCAATGGTGGCGCTGAGCTGGCGGGCACGAACACAGCAACGATTCGTCTGGGCGCAGCACCTGCGGCCGTGCTCTCCCCCGGCCAGCACCAGGGTGTCACGGTGCCCGGCCCGAAGAACGCAACCAACCCGACAAGCGGAACTGGCGTTGTCAAATGAGGATCCTTGAGTTGAAGAAGAATCACGTGCCAAAGGTTGCCGTGCTGCTCACCGGCCTGGCTGCCGCAGTTCTGGCGGTCACCATGAGTCCGCAAGCCGCACATGCCACCCCCAGGGCGGCGAGTTGCTTCGGCTGTCACGCGGGTGCCACTACGGCCATGGTAACTGCGACACCAAGCACCGCCACCCCGGCGGCTGGTGCCAGCTACACCGTTGCGATCACCCTCTCCTCGAACCCGCTTGGCGGCAACACCGGGTACGGGATCGTTCCCGTCGCCCCGGCCGTCGAGAAGACGTTCGGTGGCGACACCGGGTCCCAGCTGACCTTCACTGCGAACATGGTTGCCCCCGCAACGGCTGGTACCTACAGCTACACGGTATGGACCAACCAGGGTCTCACCGATGGAAGCGGGCAGGTGGGTAGCAAGGTCTACAGCATCACCGTCACCGCTGGGTCGACCACTCCGCCGGTCAGCAGCACTCCGCCGGTCAGCAGCACTCCGCCGGTCAGCAGCACTCCGCCGGTGAGCGGCACTCCGCCGGTGATCTTCACCCCCCCAGCCACCATCCCGCCTGCGACGCTGCCTCCAGTCGTCGACGGGATCCACGGGAAGTACACCCTGACGACAGACAAATGCGGGATGTGTCACCGCGTGCACACCTCGAAAGGGGCCAACCTGCTCGCCAAGGCTGGCCCGACGACCAACGTGGGCTCGCAGAGCACCCTGTGCCTGAGCTGCCACGACGGCACGGGAGCCGACCCAACCGTGGACAACCAGTACAAGCTTGGCCAGCCGGCCAACAACGCCGCGACACGCGAGTACTACTCGCACGATGCCGTCGGCAAGACCACCATCACCACACAACATTCGCTGTCCTCGCTGGACGAGTTCGGTAAGGTTCTCAACCGGCACAGTGAGTGCACTGACTGCCACAACCCGCACCAGGCCACAGCGTCCGCGACGCGCGACACCACCATGTACACCGACGGATGGGCCGCCTCGGGACGCCTGTTGGGAGTCTCGGGTGTCTCAGTCGAGAACGGTGCCGCAGACACGGCCCCCACCTATACGTTGCTCAGCGGCGTGGACACCGAGACGGTCCCCGCCAACCTGGTCACCCGCGAGTACCAGCTCTGCCTCAAGTGTCACTCCGGGTTCACGACCCTCACCCCCAACACTGACCTCAAGCCTTCGCAGTACGCGCTGGACAAGGGCGTGGAGTTCAACCCGGCAAACCCGTCTTTCCACCCAGTTGAGGCAAAGGGAACCAACCAGACGGCCGCGATGACTGCCAGCCTGGCCGGGACATCCCCATACAAGCTGTGGAACTTCGAGGTTGGCGACACGATCCGATGCCTGAACTGCCATGCCACCAGCGAGACTCCCGGCGTGGCTCCCCTGCCTCAGGCAGGCGCCAACCTGGCACCGCACACGTCGATCAACCGCGGAATCTTGATCCGGAACTACAAGGACCGGGTACTCAAGTCGACCTCCGATGCTTACTCGGCAGGAGACTTCGCGCTCTGTTACGTATGCCATGCCGAGGCGCCATTTGTCGACAACGGGTCTTCCTCCACCGCGACGAACTTCTCGCTGCACAGTCAGCACCTCAACAAGCTGGCGGGGAAGGGCACAGGCGGCACCGACATCGACACCGCTGGCGCGGGAGCGGGAAATGCAATCTGCGCCGAATGCCACTTCCGGCTCCACTCGACCACGTACAAGGTCGGTGCTCAGGAGGTTGACGGAACCAGGCTGGTGAACTTCGCTCCAAACGTGGAGTCGAACAACGGTGCGCCGATCTCATGGACGCCGGCAGGCACCGTCGACAGCGGTTCGTGCACTCTCACCTGCCACGGCCACCCGCACACCGCCGCCGTCGACACATACGGCCCGTATAGCCCCTGACCCATCCCGCCATTCGCTCGTCGGCAGGGGCAACTGGCCCGACGGCAGACACAGTCACGTCTGTTTCTTGTGCTGCCTTGCCATGTACTCCCATGGGCCGTCTCTACCCAAGATGTGCCGAGCGGCGGATAGTGCGCCAAATCGCTCAAATAGATACTAGTTGAGAGCCAAAGCAGCGGGTCTCGTCCCGGTGCGTAGAGGAAGACAGGGAAGTAAGCATGAGTGGTCATCCAACAGCCGTGGAGGGTCTTACAGACACGGCCGAGTTCAAGCAGACACTCCTCGGGCGTCTCGGCCTCCGCGCCGATGCAAGCGACCAGGACGTCGAGGCCGCCCACAACGGGGTGGTGGACTTCCTTGAGCTGGCACCCAAAGAGGTGAAGTCGTGGGCAGCCGTTCAGACGGCAGATGTGGACGAGGCCTTCGCGCTGTTGTCCGGCCCGGAGCTTGACCTGGTACCGGCCGCCGCGGTCGCATCCTCGGCTCAGGTCAGTCTCGACAAGGCCTCCCCCACGCCAGCTCCACCCGCCCCTGTTGCGGCGCCTGCGCCATCGGCACCCACCGGGTTCGCGTCACTTGCTGCGAACAAGCCACTGCAGAAGAAGCTGATGCTTGTCGCTGTGCCGCTGCTCATCATCGCCGTGGTGTTTGCCGTCTTCCAGAGCGGCAAGGGCTCGGACGTGCCCGGGTTGAACGGCACGCCCACCAACCAGGAGACCACCGCAGCAGGTCCCGCCCCGGTCGACCAGGCCAAGGTCGGCGCACTGATGACGAAGATCAGCGCAAACCCCAAGGACGTCGCCTCGCTCCAGGGCCTCGGCAACCTCTACTTCGCGGCCGCAGACTACAAGAACGCGATTGTGTGGGAGCAGAAGATCCTCGGGGTCGACCCGAAGAACAAGATCGCACTCATCTCGATCGGTGCCGCCCAGTTCAACAGTGGCGACCAGGCTGGCGCCAAGAAGAACTGGCTCGTCGCCGCGGGGCTCTACCCCAAGGAGGCTGAGGTCCACTACGACCTTGGTTTCCTCTACATGAGCCAGACGCCGCCCGACCTGGTCAACCAGAAGATCGAGTGGGCAAAGGTCGTCGCGATCGACCCCACCTCAGCCCTCGCGAAGTCGGTCGGCACCCACATCACTGGCACCAAGCCCACCCCGACGGCTACCTCGAGCGCCAAGTAACGCCATGACCATCCTCAGCATCGCCGTCGCGTTCCTCGCAGGAATCGTGTCGTTCGCGTCGCCGTGCTGCCTCCCGCTCGTCCCGGCCTATGTCAGCTACATGGTCGGGACGACACCACCCGGATCACCCAGGGCGCGGAGGGTGGCGTTCAACCAGGCGCTGGCCTTCGTTCTCGGCTTCACCCTGGTGTTCGTCACCCTGTGGGCCTCGATCGGACTCGTGGGATACCTCCTGCGGGACTACTCCGGGATCCTCCGACAGGTCGGGGGCGCCGTGCTGATCGTCATGGGTCTGCACGTCGCCGGAGTCATCCGGATCTCGGCCCTGTACCGGCAGGTCACCGTCCCGACCAAGCGGATTGTCGGTGAGTCGCCGAGCGGCGACGGCACCGTGCTGGTCCAGGCCCCGAGCTACGTCCGCTCGTCCCTGCTGGGAGTGGCCTTCGCGGCCGGCTGGACGCCATGCATCGGGCCCACCCTCGGCGGCATCATCGGCCTGGCCTCGCTGAACTCCAGCGTCGCCCAGGGCACGGTCCTTCTCTTCGCCTACGCGTTCGGCCTAGGGGTCCCGTTCATCCTGGTCGCTGTTGGGGCCACCGCCGTGAACAAGCGGCTTGTGTGGTTCCGCAAGCACGAGGCCGCGGTATCGCTGGTGACCGGAGCGATGCTCATCCTGGTCGGCTTCCTGATGATCACCAACCTGTTCATCAAGATGTCCGGCATCATCCCCAACTTCGGTATCTGAGAAAGAGTCACCATGAGCCAAGACCTCCACACCCCCACCGAGTCGAAGACTCGTGAGTCACTCGACGCTCTCGACGGCGCCGGTGGCGGACCGTCGGTCTCGACATCGGACGTCACCGACCGGGTCTGGCGCTTCTTCATCTCGATGCGCACCGGGTTGTGGCTGATCCTGGCTCTCGGGCTGCTGTCACTGGTCGGCACCCTGCTGGTGCAGGCGCCCGCCGGGATGACCGCCGACCCGGCGGCCTACACCAGCTGGGTTGCCTCGATTCATTCCAAGTACGGCGGCTGGACGCCGGTCTTCGACAAGCTCGGCTTCTTCTCGGTCTTCTCCACGATCTACTTCAAGGGGATCACCGTCCTGCTGGCGACCAGCGTCCTGGCCTGCTCGGTCAACCGGGCGCCGCGCCTGTGGAAGCTGGCCTTCCACCCGCACACGCGGATGGGCGAGTCGTTCTTCGTCCACGCGCCCCTTACCGCTGCGGTTCTGGTACCGACCGGGACCGACGCCGCAGTCGCCGACGTTCGCGTGGTCCTCAAGGCTCACAAGTTCCGCACCGTCACCAACCCGGGCGACGAGGCGGACGAGGTCAACCTGTATTCCGACCGATTCCGTTGGGGTCCCTTCGGAACCGTCATGGCTCACCTCAGCTTCGTGATCATCCTCGTCGGCTTCTTCCTGAGCGCGACCACCGGCTTCAAGGACACCAACTTCATCGCACCCGTGGGCTCGACCGTTGCGGTCGGCCACGGAACCGGCCTCTCGGCCAAGGCAATGTCCTTCAACGACGCCTACTACCCCGACGGCGAGCCCAAGGACTACGTCAGCGACCTCATCGTCTACAAGAACGGTGCACAGGTCGCCAGGCAGAACATCCGGGTCAACCAGCCGCTGAGTGTGGACGGCATCTCCTTCTACCAGTCGTTCTTCGGCGAGGCGGCGGCGATGAAGGTCACCGACGCCTCAGGCAAGACCCTCTACGACAACGCAGTCGCTCTCAGCTGGACCTCCAAGGACGGCACGCACAGCATCGGCCAGTTCAACCTGAAGGCCCAGAAGCTGGCCGTCTACGTCGTCCTGCCGGCCTCCGGCAAGCCTGACCCGAACATCAAGGCGGGCCAGGTGCAGCTCGAGGTCGACCAGGACGGCAAGTCGGACCCCATCGCGACGGAGGTCGTGGACCAGGGCAAGGGGACCACGATTGCCGGCCTGACCTACACCTTCCAGCGCACCGTTCAGTTCACCGGCCTGTCAGTGGCCCGTGACCCGGGAGCCAACTTCGTCTGGGTGGGCTCGGTGCTGTTGGTCCTCGGACTCTTCCTGGTCTTCTTCTTCCCGCACCGTCGCGTGTGGATGCGCATTCGCAAGACCTCCGGCGGCAGCGAGATCCTCATTGCCTCCACCATGAAACGCGACGTCGCGTTCAAACCGCAGTTCAACCAGCTGGTCACCGACATTCAGCTCGCCGGCACCCCGTCGAGCACCACCCAAAAGGTAGGGCAGAACGATGCTTGATCCGACACTCGCCATGCAGTTGTCCAAATACTCCCTCGTGGCCACCCTCATGGTGGCGGTGCTGGCCCTGGCCTGCTACACCATGGTCCTGGTGCTCGCCCGATCCACCCAGCAGGCTCCGGTCAAGGAGCTGGCGACGGTTGGCGGTGGGGGCACCGCTGCCGAGGCCGCGGCACCTCCTGCGACGACCGGGGGGCCGCGCGGGCTGGCACAGTACGGCACCTACTTCACCGTGCTGGCTCTGGTGTTCCTGACCGCGTGCCTGTTCTTTCTGACCATCGGGACCGGGCACGGGCCGTTCACCAACCAGTACGAGTTCTCGGTCTCCTTCGCCTGGGGCATTCTCGTGGCCTACGTCTACTTCGAGCGCCGGTATCACGTGCGCACCATCGGCCTGCTTATCCTTCCGATCGCCGCAGGGTTCCTGATCTACGCCATGTCGATCGGGGCCACCGCCAACCCGCTGGTGCCGGCCCTGCAGAACCCCCCGCTGCTTATCACCCACATCGCGGTGGCAGTGGTCGCCTACGGCGCGTTCTCGATCTCCTTCGCCGCAGCCGTGCTGTACCTGATACAGCCTGAAGAGGGCAAGCCCGGACTGCCCAAGCCGGCGCTGCTGGACGAGATGGGCTACCGCGCCGTCATCATCGGCTTCCCGCTCCTCACCCTGACCGTCGTCCTGGGCGCCCTGTGGGCACAGAAGGCGTGGGGCACCTACTGGAGCTGGGACCCCAAGGAGACCGCGTCGCTGCTCACCTGGCTCATCTACGGCGCCTACCTGCACGCCCGGGTGGCCCGCGGCTGGACAGGACGTCGCGCTGCGTGGCTACTGGTCGTCGGGTTCGCCTCCGTGCTTCTCACCTTCTTCGGCAACCTCTTCTTCGGCGGCCTGCACAGCTACGCGAGCACGAAGTAGCCAGCACGGCAGGACATACGGAAGCACCGCAATACCAACAGGACGAGGAAAGCCTCACCATGAGTGAAGTCACGACTGACACGCCGCCGGTAAGCCCACCCAAGGGCTGGCAGCAGCGCCTCCGCGAGAGCCGGTTCGGAACCGTGCTGGTCCTTGCGGTCACCGCCGCACTTGTCACTGGTGGCGCCTACCTCGTGGAGCGCCCGAAGGCGTCGGGGACAACAACAACAGCCACCGGCGCCGCCGGCGGCACCACAGCCACCAATGTGGTGGCCGGCGACGGCCCTGCGCCAAAGATCGGCAACGCCGCAGCTGACTTCACCGGCACCACCACTGACGGCAGGAAGATCTCGCTGAGCTCGCTCAAGGGCCAGGCCGTGTGGCTGACCTTCGGCGCAAGCTGGTGTGCGGCGTGTGTGGCTGAGGCGCCGGACATCCAGGCGGCCTACCAGAAGTTCAAGCCCAAGGGTGTCGAGGTGCTCGCCATCTCCATCTCCGAGGACGCGGCGACCGTCAAGGACTATGCCACCCGCGTTGGACTGACGTTCCCGATGATCGCCGACCCCGACACGACCATCGCCTCGCTGTACCGCGTTTATGGGATCCCGGCCCATTTCTTCATCGACAAGGCCGGGGTCATGCGGATCGTGAAAACCGGCGGTCTGAGCCCTGAACAGATGGCAACCTCACTGACGGAGATAAGCCGATGACCGAGCCGGTCGAGCCAAACGTCCCCAGCCAGCCGGCAGTGCCGACCGAACCCACAGAGGTACCGGTTGTCGCCCAGGCCGTTGTGAAGCTCAAGAAGCGGCACTTCCGGCGCACCCGCACGGTCTTCGCACCGGCCGGGCGGCTGCTCAGCAAGATCCCGCACCCGCCGTGGCGGAGCAAGCGCGGCATCTTCACCATCGTTGTCGCCCTGGGCGGCTTCGGCCTGGTGACAGGGGTCGCCGGGATGACGGCGATCAGCTTCTCTGAGACCCCCGGCTTCTGCGGCATGTGCCACACCATGGACCCGGAGCTGAAGGCCTACGCAATGTCACCGCACAAAGACGTCACGTGCGCTGAGTGCCACATCGGCCCCGGCCTGGGCGGATTCGTCAAGGCCAAGGCGAACGGCACCAAACAGCTCCTCCACATCATCACCGGCCAGTACCCGACGCCCATCGAACCCCCGGACCACACCGCCCTGCCGCCGGTCAAGGACACCTGCCTGAAGTGCCACTCGATGGAGGGCCTCACCGCCAACGGAGGGCCGGTCAAGCTGGTGCTTCGGCCCCGGTACAAGTCGGACGAGACCAACACCCGCGAGACCATCGCCATCATGATCCGGCCGGCAGGGCTGGGACAGCCCTCCGCCACCACCGGCAACGCTGCCGATGGTGAAGGTGGCATCAAGGGTGTCCACTGGCACGTCCAGCAGAAGGTGACCTACACCAGCGCCGACGAGCACGCACAGAAGATCGACCTCGTTGAGTCGACCGCCGAGGACGGGACGGTGGAGCAGTACATCGCCGGAACACAGGTCAGCGTGTCGACGGACGCCAAGGTTGATGTCGACCGGCTGAAGGCCAGCCAGACAAACCGGACCATGGACTGCCTCGACTGCCACAACCGGGTCGGGCACGCGGTTCCCAGCCCAGACCGGGCCATCGACCAGGCGATCGGCAACGGGCTGATCAGCACGAAGCTGCCGTTCATCAAGCGCGACAGCGTTGCGCTGCTGAACGCGGACTACCCGACGCTGACGGCCGCGGACACGGCGATCGACGGCCTGCGCACAAAGCTTGCCGCCAAATACCCGCTTGTGGTCAAGGCCCAGGACAAACAGGTCACCCAGGCGATCGCGGAGCTGAAGGTTCAGTACCGGCTCATTGCCACCCCGGCGATGAAGGTCCAGGCCAAGACCTACCCGGACAACCTGGGCCACCAGACCTCGCCCGGTTGCTTCCGCTGCCACGACGGCGCCCACTACCTCGTCGTCAAGGGTCAGATCACCAACAAGACGATCCCGTCCGAGTGTTCCACCTGCCACACGTTCCCGCAGATCGGTGCGAACGCCTCCGCCTTCCCCCTGGGCGCCAAGCCGGACAACCACAAGGACAAGCTCTGGGTGTTCAGCCACAAGCTCGCAACCTCGAGCAAGACCTCCACCGGAACAACGTGCGTCGCTTGCCACAAACCCACGTACTGCGAGAACTGCCACAACAGTGGGGCGATCAAGGTGACGC
>JBDTYK010000084.1:0-10485 GCA_040005715.1 Actinomycetota bacterium
TAGCTGTCGATCTCTTCGCTGATCCGCCGGACCATCTCGAGGCGTTGGAGCACCGACGCGACGTCGCGGACGGTGACCAGGTCCTCGATCTCCAGGGCCGACAAGGTCCCGGCGACCTCGTCCAGGCGTGCCTTGTAGCGCTCGAGGGTCTGCAGGGCCTGGTTGGCGCGGGAGAGGATGGCCATCGAACCCTCGAGGACATGGCGTCGGCCGGCGACGTAGAGAGCGACGATCTGCATGGACTGGCTCACCGACACCACCGGAAAGCCGGTCTGCTTGGCGACCCTCTCAGCCGTTCGGTGCCTGGTGCCTGACTCGTTGGTCTCGATCGAGGGGTCCGGCAGGAGCTGGGTGGCGGCGCGCAGGATGTGCGTGCCCTCACGGTCGAGCACGATCGCGCCGTCCATCTTGGCCAGCTCGCGCAACCGGGTGGAGGAGAAGTCGATCGACAGCGGGAACCCGCCTGTCGACATCGCTTCGACCACCCTGTCGTGGCCAAGGACGATCAGTGCCCCGGTCCGCCCGCGCAAGATTCGCTCCAGCCCGTCCCGGAGCTCGGTCCCGGGGGCCACGGCGGCCAGGGTGGCGCGGAGCAACGCGTCGTCGCTTCCATCCACGGTGATCGGTCCCCTCGAACTCAGCTCCTGGCCGGCTCGCATCATTGCGGCCAGCGGCAGTCTACGGCCAGATGCGCCTCTTGTGCCGCTCGCAACCACACAGTGACCTGCGTCTCACTGGCCCCGCCGGTCAGACGGGCTGGGTCATCAGGCTCACGGCGCGGTGGAGGTCCGTGACCTCCACGACCAACATGTCATCCGGTATCGGGCCTGATCCCAGCGATCCAGCCGGCACGACAGCCTTGCCGAACCCGAGCCGCGCTGCCTCCGCGAGCCTGCGGGGGATACCGGTGACGGCGCGGATCTCTCCGGCAAGACCCACCTCGCCCATGGCGACGGTGCCGTGTGGGAGGGCCCGCTCCGATACCGAGCTGGCCATGGCCAGTGCAATGGCAAGGTCGGAGGCGGGTTCCGAGAGCCGGACGCCGCCAACCGTCGAGACATAGCAGTCGGCCTGGCGGACCGGCACGCCTGCTCGTTTGTCGAGGACCGCAAGGATCATGGCCACCCGTGAGCTGTCCAGGCCGCTCGTGGTGCGTCGGGGCGAAGGGGCGGTCGTGGGCACCAGGAGGGCCTGAACCTCCGTCACCAGCGGACGTCTGCCCTCAAGTGTGACAGTGACGCAGGTCCCGGGGACGATCAGGTCACGACTGGAGAGGAAGAGGCCGCTGGGGTCGGGGAGCCCGACGATGCCCACGTCAGAAAGGTCGAAGCAGCCGACCTCGTCGGTCGGGCCGTAGCGGTTCTTGACCGCCCGGACAAGCCTCAGCCGCGAGTGGCGGTCGCCTTCGAACGCGACCACGACGTCGACCAGGTGCTCCAGCACCTTCGGCCCGGCGATCGAGCCATCCTTGGTCACATGGCCCACCAGCAGGATCGAGATGCCGCGCGCCTTGGCCAGCTGGATCAGCGAGGCTGCCACCTCGCGGATCTGTGAGACGTTGCCGGCCGAGCCCTCGACCTCGCTGCTGGCGATCGTCTGGACTGAGTCGACCACGACCAGATCGGGGCCGACCTGGTCGATCTGCCCCAGCACTGTGGCGAGGTCGGTCTCAGCTGCCAGGAACAGGTTCTTGGCCATGGCCTGGATACGTTCGGCCCGCATGCGGATCTGAGCCACTGACTCCTCGCCGCTGACGTAGAGCACCTTCTGGTCGCCGCGAGATGCCCGTGCGGCCACGTCCAGCAGCAGGGTCGACTTGCCGACGCCGGGCTCACCAGCAACCAGAACCACGGCGCCGGGCACCAGGCCGCCACCGAGGACACGGTCGAACTCGCCGACACCTGTGGCGCGTGCCTGGGCGTCCTGCGCATCGACGTCGCCGATGCGTTGGGCCGGTCGCTCGATCACACCAGAGGCGCGCGTCCGCACCGTGACCGCTCCGACCTCGCTGACCGTTCCCCAGGCCTGGCACTCACCACAACGACCCACCCACTTGACCGCCGACCAGCCGCATTCGGTGCATCGGTAGCCGGCGGTGCGAGTCGTCGTCTTGGTTGCCATGAGCGTGACCCTACGAGATGCCTGGGACAGCGGGGCGTCAGTCGAAGGTTCGCCACCACAGGTTGACCGCATAGTCCACGCCCTGACCTTCGTGCTCGGCGAGGATGCCATCGGCAACGGGCTGGGCGAACTCGATACGCACTACTGACTCGAAGTCCGCGCGCGAGCCGAAGAGCCACTGCATGTCGATGCGCTGGCGGGACCAACCCTGCCGGGCCCAGAAGCGTTCCACGGCAACGGGGTCATAGGCCGGCATCGCCCTGCGGAACCAGGTGCCGAAGGTCGACCGTGAAGCGTCGTTGTCGATCACGAACGCGGTGCCGCCGGCACGAAGCACCCGCGCTGCCTCCGCGATGCCGGGTTCGCTTCCGGCTCCGAAGAAGTAGGCCCAGCGCGCGTGCACCACGTCCATGCTCCCGTTGGTCAGCGGCAGGTCCTCGGCAGCTCCGTCAAGAACTCTCGCGTTCGTCAGGGAGTGGTCCCAGATCCGCTGGCGGGCAAGGGAGGCAAGCGGTTGGTACGGTTCCACCCCCACCACCGCGGCCGCACTCAGGGCGAACCGGGGAAGGTGAAAGCCACTGCCACAGCCCACGTCCAGAACCCGCTGGCCAGACCAGTCATGGATGCCCGCCATTGCCGCTTCGATCAGCCCTTCAGGGTCGACCCCCCTGTTCTCGATCTCGTAGACATCAGGGTCGTTCCAGATGTTCGGGCTGGGGATCACCGTGCGTGGCCACCGCGCCCGCCCGCAGCGAGGGTGGCCGGATGGACCAGCAGGGGCAGCATCTTGCGCGCGCTGCCCTGGGCGGCCCGGACGGCGGCCAGGTGGGCCTGGCAGCGGATGACCAGCTCGTCATACCCAGCAGTGCCCATGAGCTCGCGCAGCTCGCTGCTGTTGCTGAGAAAGACTGGCTCCTTCCCGACATGCGCATCGGGGTTGCCCGAGCAGTACCAGTCCAGGTCGTGCCCGCCCGGACCCCAGGCGCGGCGGTCGTACTCGGTGATCGTGACCTCGAGGTAGGAGGTCTCATCGGGCATCTCGACCGTGCGGTAGGTGCGCCGCATCGGCAGCTGCCAGCACACGTCCGGCTTGACTGTGTGGGGCTCGACGCCACGCAACAGGGCGTGCTGGTGCAGGGCGCAACCTGCGCCGGCGGGGAACCCGGGACGGTTCAGGAAGATACAGGCTCCGTCGACGACCCTGGTCTTCAGCTGACCCTCCTCCTTGAGCTTCCATCTGCCGTTCTGACCGGCGTCGTGGTACTGCCACTCGTCCTGGCCCAGCTCGGCAACGGCGGCCTTGACCCGTGAGACGTCGTCCTTGTCGGTGAAGTGGGCTCCCAGGGTGCAGCAGCCGTCGTCCGGGCGATCCTCGTAGATACCAGCGCATCCACTGCCGAAGATGCAGGTCCACGACGAGGTGAGCCAGGTCAGGTCGCATCTGAAACGCTGGTTGGCATCGGCGGGGTCGGTGAACTCCGCCCACAGGCGCGGGATGTCGAGCGCGGTCTCTGGCATCCGCCAAGACTATGTCGCCGACTCGATAGGTTCCTCCCATGCGACTCGGCGTGATCGACGTGGGATCCAACACGATCCACCTTCTGGTCGTCGATGCACACGTGGGGGCGCATCCGCTGCCGGCGTCGTCGCACAAGATCGAGCTGCGGCTCTCGGAGCACGTCGATGAGGACGGATCGATTGCCCGATCGGGTGCCGACGCCCTGGTGGCGTTTACCCGCGAGTGCCTCACCTTCGCCGAGGACCAGGGTGTGGAGGATCTCCTCGCCTTTGCCACGAGCGCCATTCGCGAGGCCCCAAACGGTGAGGCCGTTCTTGCCCGCGTGCTGGCGGAGACCGGAGTCGAGCTGCAGATGCTCTCCGGCGAGGAGGAGTCGGGGCTGACGTTCCTGGCGGCACGACGGTGGTTCGGATGGTCCAGCGGCCGGCTGCTGGTGCTGGACATCGGCGGCGGATCACTCGAGATCGCGGCTGGAATCGACGAGGTCCCCGACGTGGCTCTCAGTCTGCCTCTGGGAGCCGGGCGTCTCACCAGGACCGCCCTGTCCGGTGACCCACCCGCATCGGCGCAGATCAAGGCGTTGCGCAAGAGGGTCCGCACAGACATCGCCCGTGCGGTGCGCGACGTGAACAAGGCGGGACTGCCCGACCGGTTCGTCGGAACGAGCAAGACGCTGCGCTCACTCGCTCGCCTCTCTGGGGCTGCACCCAGCGCGGACGGGCCGTATGCCGTGCGCTCACTCGAGCGAAAAAGGGTCAGAGCCGTGATGTCGCGATTGGCCGAGATGACCGCGGCCGAGCGTTCGCAGCTGTCAGGAGTCTCGGCGGGGCGGGCGCCGCAGCTGCTGGCGGGTGCGATCGTGGCCGACGCCGCCATGGACCTGCTCGGCATCGAACGGCTCGACATCTGTCCCTGGGCTCTTCGCGAAGGCGTGATTCTGCGGCGGTTGGACTGGATCTCCGCAGGTTGAGGCCCCGCCGTTATCCTCGACTGCATGACCACCGTCCAGGTCCCCGGCGCGCGCGTGGCGCTCTCGACCGCCTCGGTCTATCCCGAGAGCTGCGCGACGGCGTTCGACCTGGCAGAGCGACTTGGTTACGACGGGGTCGAGGTCATGGTGTGGACCGACCCGGTCTCCCAGGAGGCCGGCGCCCTGAAGGCGCTCTCGGACCTGCACGCCATGCCGGTGGTGTCGGTCCACGCGCCCACGCTGCTTCTGACCCAACGGGTCTGGGGTCCAGAGCCGTGGCCCAAGGTGGACAAGGCAATCGAGATGGCCGGGGACGTGGGAGCCGACACCGTGGTCCTGCATCCGCCCTTTCGCTGGCAGAAGGAATATGCCCGAGGGTTCACCGACGGGATCTCACTTCGCGAAGACGAGTTCGGGATAAGGCTGGCCGTCGAGAACATGTTCCCGTGGCGGGCGCGCAATCGCTCGGTCGAGGCCTATCTGCCTCACTGGGACCCGGTCGGCCAGCCCTACGACCACGTGACTCTCGACCTTTCACACACGGCCACCGCCGGTTCCGACGCCCTGGCGATGGCGGTTGCTCTCGGCCCCCGGCTTGCCCACGTCCATCTGGCCGACGGCCTGGGGTCCCCGAGGGATGAGCACCTGGTTCCGGGCCGCGGCAACCAGCCGTGTGCTGAGCTGATGGAGCACCTTGCCGTGCAACAGTTCTGCGGGTCGGTCATCATCGAGGTCAGTACCCGGCGGTTGTCGGCGGAGCAGCGCGAGGCAGATCTGGCCGAGGCCCTGGCGTTCGCGCGACTGCATCTGGCCACGGCGGCGGTGCTATGACATCTGCGAGGGGGCGGGGCCGTCGTCCTGCCGGAGAGGACACCAGGGCCGAGATCCTCGATGCGGCGCGCGCCGAGTTCTCAGCCAGGGGCTACGACGCCAGCTCACTTCGTGCCATTGCGCGCCTCGCCGAGGTGGACCCAGCGCTGGTCCACCACTACTTCGACGGCAAGGCCGCGCTGTTCGTCGAGGCGATGTCAATCCCGGTCAACCCCTTGATCCTGATCGACGCGCTGCTGGCCGGTCCACGTGAACGCGTCGGCGAGCGGCTGGCGGCAACCTTCTTCGACATCTGGGACTCGGTTCAGGGACGTGAGCGACTGGTCGCGCTGATTCGTTCGGCGGTCAGCCACGAGGACGCGGCGCGCATGCTGCGCGAGTTTCTCGCTCGCGAGGTGTTCGCCAAGGTGGCGCTGTCCATGGACGTCCCGGAGCCGCATCTTCGCGCCGGTATGGCGGCCGCTCAGATGATCGGTCTGGCGATGATGCGCTACGTCATCGGCTTCGAGCCGATCGTCCGGGCGTCGACCGAAGAGATCGTCGCGCTCGTGGCCCCAACTCTGCAGCGGTACCTCGCTGACCCCGGCCCGGCCATCTAGCTTGTCGTTTGAGGCGCTTGCGGGGTAAATTTCACCACATGATGAATGAAAACGCTGCTGTGGTCGTCGTTGATGGCCTGCGGGTCATCCGGGGCACCATCGAGGTCCTCCCCGGAATCTCGCTTTCGGTGCCGCGCGGACAGGTCGTCGGCCTGCTCGGGCCCAGCGGGAGCGGCAAGACCACGCTGTTGCGTTCGATCGTTGGTGTTCAGGTCATCGCCGGCGGCACGGTCACGGTCCTGGGTGAGCCGGCCGGTTCGCCCGGCCTGCGGTCGCGGGTGGGTTATGTCACCCAGGAACCCAGCGTCTATGCCGACCTGAGCGTCCGGGCGAACCTCGCCTACTTCGCGTCCCTCGTCGGCGCGCCGCGCGATGCGGTCGAACGGGTCATCCAGGAGGTTGACCTCGCCGAACGTGCCGAATCGCGGGTGGACCAGCTTTCAGGGGGGCAGCGTTCTCGTGTCTCCCTGGCTGCGGCACTCGTCGGCGCGCCAGAGGTTCTCATCCTCGACGAGCCCACGGTCGGGCTCGACCCCGTTCTCAGGCGTGACCTCTGGGTGCTGTTCCACCGTCTGGCCTCGGACGGAACGACGTTGCTGGTCTCCAGCCACGTGATGGATGAGGCGACTCGTTGCGACCGGCTGTTGTTGCTGCGCGACGGCCACCTGCTCGCGGACGACACTCCTGACGGCCTGCTGGCCCGCACGGGGGCCCCTGATGCCGAGCACGCCTTCCTCACCCTGATCGAGCAGGAGGCAGCGGCATGAGCCTCCGGCTTACTTTCGCGACCGCTCGTCGAGTGCTTCTGCAGGTCCGCGCAGACCCTCGAACCGTGGGTCTGCTGATCGTCGTGCCCTGTGTGCTGATCGGCCTGCTGGCGTGGATCTACAACGGCACCAGGGTGTTCGACAGGATCGGGGCTCCCCTGCTGGGTGTCTTCCCCTTCGTCATCATGTTTCTGGTCACCAGCGTCACAACGTTGCGGGAGAGGTCGTCGGGGACACTTGAGCGGCTCCTGTCCACGCCACTGGGCAAGGGTGACTTCCTGGCGGGATACGCCTTGGCGTTCGGCGCACTGGCGATTGTCCAGGCCATGGTGGCAACGGGATTCGCGATCTGGGTTTGCGGGCTCGATGTCGCCGGGCCTCGCTGGCTGCTCGTGGTGGTTGCCGTGGTCGTCGCGGTCCTCGGGACCGCCACCGGGTTGTTCGTCAGCGCCTTCGCGCGCACCGAGTTCCAGGCGGTCCAGTTCATGCCGGCTTTCGTGCTGCCGCAGTTCCTGCTGTGTGGGCTGCTCGTTCCGCGGGATCTCATGCCCCGGGCCCTTGAGCTGGTCTCGGACGTCCTGCCCCTTTCTTATGCCGTGGACGCGATGCGCACGGTCACCTCAACGGTCGATGCCGGGGGGGACGTGGGTCGCGATGTGGCGATTGTTGCGGCCTTCGCCATTGCCGGTATCGCGCTCGGATCGCTCACGCTGCGTAGGCGTACCGCATGACAACAGGGCATTGCAGGAGCGCTGTGCGGTCCGCGCAAGCCGGGGAATAGCCTTGGGCCGACTCGACCAGGTCGGCAATCGGAGGAAGACGTGTTGAACGCAAGTGGCGTGCTGCGCCAGGGGCTGTTGCAGGTGTCCAAGAGCGGGCGTGTGCGTGGTCTGGTCGAGAAGGCCCCGATGAGCAGGGACGTGGTCAAGCGTTTCGTGGCCGGCGACTCGACCCCTGACGCCGTCAATGCCGCCCGGGCGCTGGACCGGACCGGTCGCATGTGCACGATCGACCACCTCGGCGAGGACACCCTTGACCTGCAGCAGGCGCAGAGCACCCGCGACGCCTATCTGACCCTGCTGGCAGCGCTCGGCGAGGCCGGCCTGACCCAGGGCGGCAAAGCCGAGGTGAGCCTCAAGCTGAGCGCCATGGGGCAGGCGCTGCCCGGAGACGGTTCCAAGATCGCGCTGGAGAACGCGCGCGAGATCTGCCAGGCGGCGGCCAACGCAGGAACCACGGTCACGCTGGACATGGAAGACCACACGACAACCGATGACACGCTCGAGGCGCTGCGCGAGCTACGTCAGGACTTCCCGTCTGTCAGCGCCGTGATCCAGACCTACCTGCATCGCAGCGAGGCTGACTGTCGCGATCTCGCCTACGAGGGCAGCCGCGTCCGCCTGTGCAAGGGTGCCTATGACGAGCCCGAGTCGGTGGCCTTCAAGGACAAGCCCGAGGTCGACAGGTCCTACGTCCGTTGCCTGAAGGTACTGATGGAGGGTAAGGGCTACCCGATGGTTGCCACTCATGACCCTCGCCTGGTCGAGATCGCCGGCGCCCTTGCCCACAAACAGGATCGGGCCGCCGACACCTTCGAGTACCAGATGCTCTACGGCATCCGTCCTGAGGAGCAGAAGCGCATCGCAGACCGCGGGGACCAGATGCGGGTCTACATCCCCTACGGCCAGGAGTGGTACGGCTACCTGATCCGCAGGATGGCTGAGCGTCCGGCCAATGCGATGTTCTTCATGCGGTCACTGATCACCAAGGGCTGAGGGCGGCCAACGATGGGGGAGCTGGGCCACGAGGGCCAGAAGACGGTCGCCATCTTCGGTGCCGGAGTCATGGGCTCGACCCTGCTGTCAGGCCTCATTCGTTCGGGACGCGACGTCTCCAACCTGGTCATCACGGGCCGCAGCCTCGAACGCACCGAGCAGCTGGCCAGCAAGACAGGTGTGCGGCGAATGGGCAACATCGCAGCCGCGCAGGTGGCCGACACCCTGGTGCTGGTCGTCAAGCCTCAGGACATGAGCAGTCTTCTGGCCGAGATCCGCGACCAGGTCCGGCCCGGCGCCCTGGTGGTCAGCCTTGCCGCCGGAATCACCACTGCGTTCCTGGAGGAGCGTCTGCCCGCCGGCACCGCCGTCGTCCGCGTCATGCCGAACACACCGGCGCTGGTTGACGAGGGCATGGCTGCCATCAGCCCGGGACGGGCCTGCGACGAGGTTCACCTTGTTGAGGCCGAGGAGCTCTTGCGCTCCTGCGGCAAGGTTCTGCGGGTGGCGGAGAAGCACCAGGACGCCGTCACCGCGATCAGCGGGAGCGGGCCGGCATACATCTTCTACGTCGTGGAGGCGATGATCGAGGCGGGCGTGCTGCTCGGCCTGCCTCGCGCCACCTCCACCGAGCTCGTTGTCCAGACGCTCTATGGCGCCGCGACGATGCTCAAGGAGACCGGTCAGCACCCGACCGTGTTGCGTGAGCAGGTCTCCAGTCCCGGCGGTACCACGATGGCCGCACTTCGCCAGCTCGACGACCACAAGGTCCGGGCGGCCTTCGTCACCGCCATGGAAGCAGCATCCGAACGCTCAAAGCAGCTCGCCTCCGGCAATGGCTAGGTCCAGCTCCGTCACCGTATACCGGCTGATCGCCGACGACTGGCAGCTGTACCGCTCGATCCGGCTGGCCATGCTGGAGGAGTCGCCGTTGGCCTTCGGCAGTACCCACGCTGAGGCCGCCAGCTTCGACGAACAGCTGTGGAGGCAGCGGCTGGCTGACAATGGCGTCGTCCTGGCCTCCGTCGGCACCACCTCGGCCGGGTCGGCGATGTACTCCGAGTTCGGGATGACCGACCCCCGCGACTGCGCCCTGTTTGGCATGTGGGTGGATCCGGCTTTTCGTCGGATAGGGGTTGGGAGGGCGCTGGTGGATGCCGTTGTCGCACAGGCCAGGGTCGCCGGGAAGCGCCGCCTGGTCCTTCACGTCGTCTCCGGCAACGAACCAGCCAGCCGACTTTACGAAGGGGCCGGCTTTGTCGCTACGGGGCGCACCGTCCCGTTCCCGCTGGACGACGACGTCCTCGAGGTCGAGATGGAGCTGGTGCTCGGTGGTGGCTGAGGTTTACGCCCGATGTGCTTGGGTGCGAGGGTGATCTCATGAGCGAGATCAGCGTTCGGGTCCTGGGTGACGAGGACTGGCAGGTGTACCGCAAGCTTCGCCTGGCCGCCCTGGAGGAGTCGCCGGACGCCTTCGTCGCGACCCGAGAGCAGGAAAAGGGTCTGGACGAGCACAGGTGGCGCGAACGGGTGGGCCGATCACGTCGGCTCGTCGCAGAGCGAGACGGCGCGATGCTTGGCGTGGTCAGCGTCGGGCAGGACGAGTCTCGCGCCGAGATCGCCGAGCTGTTCGGTCTGTGGGTCACCCCCGAGGCGCGCGGCACCGGGGTCGCCTGGAAGCTGGTCGAGGCGTCAGCCGAGCAGGCTCTTGCCGATGGACGCAGCCACCTGTCGTACTGGGTCGGTACGGACAACGGCCGGGCAGTGGCCTTCGCCAGCAGCTTCGGGTTCCGCCCCAGCTCCCGGCGCCGGCCGATGCGGGTCGCTGGTGAGGAGGACGGCGCGGACGAGATGGCCATGGTTCTGCCCCTGGGCGTGGACCCCGGGTCGGTGCCGAGCACCC
>JBDTYK010000085.1:0-10453 GCA_040005715.1 Actinomycetota bacterium
GAACCGGGTGCTCGGCACCGACCCGGGGTCCACGCCCAGGGGCAGAACCATGGCCATCTCGTCCGCGCCGTCCTCCTCACCAGCGACCCGCATCGGCCGGCGCCGGGAGCTGGGGCGGAACCCGAAGCTGCTGGCGAAGGCCACTGCCCGGCCGTTGTCCGTACCGACCCAGTACGACAGGTGGCTGCGTCCATCGGCAAGAGCCTGCTCGGCTGACGCCTCGACCAGCTTCCAGGCGACCCCGGTGCCGCGCGCCTCGGGGGTGACCCACAGACCGAACAGCTCGGCGATCTCGGCGCGAGACTCGTCCTGCCCGACGCTGACCACGCCAAGCATCGCGCCGTCTCGCTCTGCGACGAGCCGACGTGATCGGCCCACCCGTTCGCGCCACCTGTGCTCGTCCAGACCCTTTTCCTGCTCTCGGGTCGCGACGAAGGCGTCCGGCGACTCCTCCAGGGCGGCCAGGCGAAGCTTGCGGTACACCTGCCAGTCCTCGTCACCCAGGACCCGAACGCTGATCTCGCTCATGAGATCACCCTCGCACCCAAGCACATCGGGCGTAAACCTCAGCCACCACCGAGCACCAGCTCCATCTCGACCTCGAGGACGTCGTCGTCCAGCGGGAACGGGACGGTGCGCCCCGTAGCGACAAAGCCGGCCCCTTCGTAAAGTCGGCTGGCTGGTTCGTTGCCGGAGACGACGTGAAGGACCAGGCGGCGCTTCCCGGCGACCCTGGCCTGTGCGACAACGGCATCCACCAGCGCCCTCCCAACCCCTATCCGACGAAAAGCCGGATCCACCCACATGCCAAACAGGGCGCAGTCGCGGGGGTCGGTCATCCCGAACTCGGAGTACATCGCCGACCCGGCCGAGGTGGTGCCGACGGAGGCCAGGACGACGCCATTGTCAGCCAGCCGCTGCCTCCACAGCTGTTCGTCGAAGCTGGCGGCCTCAGCGTGGGTACTGCCGAAGGCCAACGGCGACTCCTCCAGCATGGCCAGCCGGATCGAGCGGTACAGCTGCCAGTCGTCGGCGATCAGCCGGTATACGGTGACGGAGCTGGACCTAGCCATTGCCGGAGGCGAGCTGCTTTGAGCGTTCGGATGCTGCTTCCATGGCGGTGACGAAGGCCGCCCGGACCTTGTGGTCGTCGAGCTGGCGAAGTGCGGCCATCGTGGTACCGCCGGGACTGGAGACCTGCTCACGCAACACGGTCGGGTGCTGACCGGTCTCCTTGAGCATCGTCGCGGCGCCATAGAGCGTCTGGACAACGAGCTCGGTGGAGGTGGCGCGAGGCAGGCCGAGCAGCACGCCCGCCTCGATCATCGCCTCCACGACGTAGAAGATGTATGCCGGCCCGCTCCCGCTGATCGCGGTGACGGCGTCCTGGTGCTTCTCCGCCACCCGCAGAACCTTGCCGCAGGAGCGCAAGAGCTCCTCGGCCTCAACAAGGTGAACCTCGTCGCAGGCCCGTCCCGGGCTGATGGCAGCCATGCCCTCGTCAACCAGCGCCGGTGTGTTCGGCATGACGCGGACGACGGCGGTGCCGGCGGGCAGACGCTCCTCCAGGAACGCAGTGGTGATTCCGGCGGCAAGGCTGACCACCAGGGCGCCGGGCCGGACCTGGTCGCGGATCTCGGCCAGAAGACTGCTCATGTCCTGAGGCTTGACGACCAGCACCAGGGTGTCGGCCACCTGCGCGGCTGCGATGTTGCCCATTCGCCGCACACCTGTCTTGCTGGCCAGCTGCTCGGTGCGTTCGAGGCTGCGGCCCGTGATGACCAGGTTGGAGACGTCGCGTCCCGAACGAATGAGGCCTGACAGCAGGGTCGAGCCCATGACTCCGGCACCGAAGATGGCGACCGTCTTCTGGCCCTCGTGGCCCAGCTCCCCCATCGTTGGCCGCCCTCAGCCCTTGGTGATCAGTGACCGCATGAAGAACATCGCATTGGCCGGACGCTCAGCCATCCTGCGGATCAGGTAGCCGTACCACTCCTGGCCGTAGGGGATGTAGACCCGCATCTGGTCCCCGCGGTCTGCGATGCGCTTCTGCTCCTCAGGACGGATGCCGTAGAGCATCTGGTACTCGAAGGTGTCGGCGGCCCGATCCTGTTTGTGGGCAAGGGCGCCGGCGATCTCGACCAGGCGAGGGTCATGAGTGGCAACCATCGGGTAGCCCTTACCCTCCATCAGTACCTTCAGGCAACGGACGTAGGACCTGTCGACCTCGGGCTTGTCCTTGAAGGCCACCGACTCGGGCTCGTCATAGGCACCCTTGCACAGGCGGACGCGGCTGCCCTCGTAGGCGAGATCGCGACAGTCAGCCTCGCTGCGATGCAGGTAGGTCTGGATCACGGCGCTGACAGACGGGAAGTCCTGACGTAGCTCGCGCAGCGCCTCGAGCGTGTCATCGGTTGTCGTGTGGTCTTCCATGTCCAGCGTGACCGTGGTTCCTGCGTTGGCCGCCGCCTGGCAGATCTCGCGCGCGTTCTCCAGCGCGATCTTGGAACCGTCTCCGGGCAGCGCCTGCCCCATGGCGCTCAGCTTGAGGCTCACCTCGGCTTTGCCGCCCTGGGTCAGGCCGGCCTCGCCGAGCGCTGCCAGCAGGGTCAGATAGGCGTCGCGGGTGCTCTGCGCCTGCTGCAGGTCAAGGGTGTCCTCGCCGAGGTGGTCGATCGTGCACATGCGACCGGTCCGGTCCAGCGCCCGGGCGGCATTGACGGCGTCAGGGGTCGAGTCGCCGGCCACGAAACGCTTGACCACGTCCCTGCTCATCGGGGCCTTCTCGACCAGACCACGCACACGCCCGCTCTTGGACACCTGCAACAGCCCCTGGCGCAGCACGCCACTTGCGTTCAACACGTCTTCCTCCGATTGCCGACCTGGTCGAGTCGGCCCAAGGCTATTCCCCGGCTTGCGCGGACCGCACAGCGCTCCTGCAATGCCCTGTTGTCATGCGGTACGCCTACGCAGCGTGAGCGATCCGAGCGCGATACCGGCAATGGCGAAGGCCGCAACAATCGCCACATCGCGACCCACGTCCCCCCCGGCATCGACCGTTGAGGTGACCGTGCGCATCGCGTCCACGGCATAAGAAAGGGGCAGGACGTCCGAGACCAGCTCAAGGGCCCGGGGCATGAGATCCCGCGGAACGAGCAGCCCACACAGCAGGAACTGCGGCAGCACGAAAGCCGGCATGAACTGGACCGCCTGGAACTCGGTGCGCGCGAAGGCGCTGACGAACAACCCGGTGGCGGTCCCGAGGACCGCGACGACCACGGCAACCACCACGAGCAGCCAGCGAGGCCCGGCGACATCGAGCCCGCAAACCCAGATCGCGAATCCCGTTGCCACCATGGCCTGGACAATCGCCAGTGCGCCGAACGCCAAGGCGTATCCCGCCAGGAAGTCACCCTTGCCCAGTGGCGTGGACAGGAGCCGCTCAAGTGTCCCCGACGACCTCTCCCGCAACGTTGTGACGCTGGTGACCAGAAACATGATGACGAAGGGGAAGACACCCAGCAGGGGAGCCCCGATCCTGTCGAACACCCTGGTGCCGTTGTAGATCCACGCCAGCAGGCCGATCAGCACACAGGGCACGACGATCAGCAGACCCACGGTTCGAGGGTCTGCGCGGACCTGCAGAAGCACTCGACGAGCGGTCGCGAAAGTAAGCCGGAGGCTCATGCCGCTGCCTCCTGCTCGATCAGGGTGAGGAAGGCGTGCTCGGCATCAGGGGCCCCCGTGCGGGCCAGCAGGCCGTCAGGAGTGTCGTCCGCGAGCAGGTGGCCGTCGCGCAGCAACAACAGCCGGTCGCAACGAGTCGCCTCATCCATCACGTGGCTGGAGACCAGCAACGTCGTTCCGTCCGAGGCCAGACGGTGGAACAGCACCCAGAGGTCACGCCTGAGAACGGGGTCGAGCCCGACCGTGGGCTCGTCGAGGATGAGAACCTCTGGCGCGCCGACGAGTGCCGCAGCCAGGGAGACACGAGAACGCTGCCCCCCTGAAAGCTGGTCCACCCGCGATTCGGCACGTTCGGCGAGGTCAACCTCCTGGATGACCCGTTCGACCGCATCGCGCGGCGCGCCGACGAGGGACGCGAAGTAGGCGAGGTTCGCCCGGACGCTCAGGTCGGCATAGACGCTGGGTTCCTGGGTGACATAACCCACCCGCGACCGCAGGCCGGGCGAACCGGCCGGCTCACCCAGGACCGTGACCGTGCCGCCGGCGATGACCTGAACACCAACGATCGAACGCAACAGCGTGGTCTTGCCGCTCCCGCTGGGCCCGAGCAGGCCGACGACCTGTCCGCGCGGCACCGAAAGCGAGATTCCGGGGAGGACCTCGATGGTGCCCCGGATGACCCGCAGGCCATCAACGACGACCACAGCAGCGTTTTCATTCATCATGTGGTGAAATTTACCCCGCAAGCGCCTCAAACGACAAGCTAGATGGCCGGGCCGGGGTCAGCGAGGTACCGCTGCAGAGTTGGGGCCACGAGCGCGACGATCTCTTCGGTCGACGCCCGGACGATCGGCTCGAAGCCGATGACGTAGCGCATCATCGCCAGACCGATCATCTGAGCGGCCGCCATACCGGCGCGAAGATGCGGCTCCGGGACGTCCATGGACAGCGCCACCTTGGCGAACACCTCGCGAGCGAGAAACTCGCGCAGCATGCGCGCCGCGTCCTCGTGGCTGACCGCCGAACGAATCAGCGCGACCAGTCGCTCACGTCCCTGAACCGAGTCCCAGATGTCGAAGAAGGTTGCCGCCAGCCGCTCGCCGACGCGTTCACGTGGACCGGCCAGCAGCGCGTCGATCAGGATCAAGGGGTTGACCGGGATTGACATCGCCTCGACGAACAGCGCGGCCTTGCCGTCGAAGTAGTGGTGGACCAGCGCTGGGTCCACCTCGGCGAGGCGCGCAATGGCACGAAGTGAGCTGGCGTCGTAGCCCCTGGCTGAGAACTCGGCGCGCGCCGCATCGAGGATCTCGGCCCTGGTGTCCTCTCCGGCAGGACGACGGCCCCGCCCCCTCGCAGATGTCATAGCACCGCCGCCGTGGCCAGATGCAGTCGCGCGAACGCCAGGGCCTCGGCCAGATCTGCCTCGCGCTGCTCCGCCGACAACCGCCGGGTACTGACCTCGATGATGACCGACCCGCAGAACTGTTGCACGGCAAGGTGCTCCATCAGCTCAGCACACGGCTGGTTGCCGCGGCCCGGAACCAGGTGCTCATCCCTCGGGGACCCCAGGCCGTCGGCCAGATGGACGTGGGCAAGCCGGGGGCCGAGAGCAACCGCCATCGCCAGGGCGTCGGAACCGGCGGTGGCCGTGTGTGAAAGGTCGAGAGTCACGTGGTCGTAGGGCTGGCCGACCGGGTCCCAGTGAGGCAGATAGGCCTCGACCGAGCGATTGCGCGCCCGCCACGGGAACATGTTCTCGACGGCCAGCCTTATCCCGAACTCGTCTTCGCGAAGTGAGATCCCGTCGGTGAACCCTCGGGCATATTCCTTCTGCCAGCGAAAGGGCGGATGCAGGACCACGGTGTCGGCTCCCACGTCCCCGGCCATCTCGATTGCCTTGTCCACCTTGGGCCACGGCTCTGGACCCCAGACCCGTTGGGTCAGAAGCAGCGTGGGCGCGTGGACCGACACCACCGGCATGGCGTGCAGGTCCGAGAGCGCCTTCAGGGCGCCGGCCTCCTGGGAGACCGGGTCGGTCCACACCATGACCTCGACCCCGTCGTAACCAAGTCGCTCTGCCAGGTCGAACGCCGTCGCGCAGCTCTCGGGATAGACCGAGGCGGTCGAGAGCGCCACGCGCGCGCCGGGGACCTGGACGGTGGTCATGCAGTCGAGGATAACGGCGGGGCCTCAACCTGCGGAGATCCAGTCCAACCGCCGCAGAATCACGCCTTCGCGAAGAGCCCAGGGACAGATGTCGAGCCGTTCGATGCCGAGCAGGTCCATGGCGGCGTCGGCCACGATCGCACCCGCCAGCAGCTGCGGCGCCCGCCCCGCCGAGACTCCTGACAGCTGCGAACGCTCGGCCGCGGTCATCTCGGCCAATCGCGACATCACGGCTCTGACCCTTTTTCGCTCGAGTGAGCGCACGGCATACGGCCCGTCCGCGCTGGGTGCAGCCCCAGAGAGGCGAGCGAGTGAGCGCAGCGTCTTGCTCGTTCCGACGAACCGGTCGGGCAGTCCCGCCTTGTTCACGTCGCGCACCGCACGGGCGATGTCTGTGCGGACCCTCTTGCGCAACGCCTTGATCTGCGCCGATGCGGGTGGGTCACCGGACAGGGCGGTCCTGGTGAGACGCCCGGCTCCCAGAGGCAGACTGAGAGCCACGTCGGGGACCTCGTCGATTCCAGCCGCGATCTCGAGTGATCCGCCGCCGATGTCCAGCACCAGCAGCCGGCCGCTGGACCATCCGAACCACCGTCGTGCCGCCAGGAACGTCAGCCCCGACTCCTCCTCGCCGGAGAGCATCTGCAGCTCGACTCCGGTCTCCGCCAGCACGCGGGCAAGAACGGCCTCACCGTTTGGGGCCTCGCGAATGGCGCTCGTGGCAAAGGCGAGGAGATCCTCCACACCCTGGTCCTCGGCGAAGGTGAGGCACTCGCGGGTAAACGCCACCAGGGCGTCGGCACCCGATCGGGCAATCGATCCGTCCTCATCGACGTGCTCCGAGAGCCGCAGCTCGATCTTGTGCGACGACGCCGGCAGCGGATGCGCCCCCACGTGTGCATCGACGACCAGAAGGTGGATCGTGTTGGATCCCACGTCGATCACGCCGAGTCGCATGGGAGGAACCTATCGAGTCGGCGACATAGTCTTGGCGGATGCCAGAGACCGCGCTCGACATCCCGCGCCTGTGGGCGGAGTTCACCGACCCCGCCGATGCCAACCAGCGTTTCAGATGCGACCTGACCTGGCTCACCTCGTCGTGGACCTGCATCTTCGGCAGTGGATGCGCTGGTATCTACGAGGATCGCCCGGACGACGGCTGCTGCACCCTGGGAGCCCACTTCACCGACAAGGACGACGTCTCACGGGTCAAGGCCGCCGTTGCCGAGCTGGGCCAGGACGAGTGGCAGTACCACGACGCCGGTCAGAACGGCAGATGGAAGCTCAAGGAGGAGGGTCAGCTGAAGACCAGGGTCGTCGACGGAGCCTGTATCTTCCTGAACCGTCCCGGGTTCCCCGCCGGCGCAGGTTGCGCCCTGCACCAGCACGCCCTGTTGCGTGGCGTCGAGCCCCACACAGTCAAGCCGGACGTGTGCTGGCAGCTGCCGATGCGGCGCACCTACCGCACGGTCGAGATGCCCGATGAGACCTCCTACCTCGAGGTCACGATCACCGAGTACGACCGCCGCGCCTGGGGTCCGGGCGGGCACGACCTGGACTGGTACTGCTCGGGCAACCCCGATGCGCATGTCGGGAAGGAGCCAGTCTTTCTCAGCAACAGCAGCGAGCTGCGCGAGCTCATGGGCACTGCTGGGTATGACGAGCTGGTCATCCGCTGCCAGGCCCACCTGGCCGCCGTCCGGGCCGCCCAGGGCAGCGCGCGCAAGATGCTGCCCCTGCTGGTCCATCCGGCCACCCTCGCTGCGGGCGGGCGCGGTGGCCACGCACGGTGATCCCCAGCCCGAACATCTGGAACGACCCTGATGTCTACGAGATCGAGAACAGGGGGGTCGACCCTGAAGGGCTGATCGAAGCGGCAATGGCGGGCATCCATGACTGGTCTGGCCAGCGGGTTCTGGACGTGGGCTGTGGCAGTGGCTTTCACCTTCCCCGGTTCGCCCTGAGTGCGGCCGCGGTGGTGGGGGTGGAACCGTACCAACCGCTTGCCTCCCTTGCCCGCCAGCGGATCTGGGACCACTCCCTGACGAACGCGAGAGTTCTTGACGGAGCTGCCGAGGACCTGCCGCTGACCAACGGGAGCATGGACGTGGTGCACGCGCGCTGGGCCTACTTCTTCGGAGCCGGAAGCGAACCCGGCATCGCGGAGGCAGCGCGGGTGCTTCGTGCCGGCGGCACCGCGTTCGTGATCGACAACGACGCTTCACGGTCGACCTTCGGCACCTGGTTCCGCAGGGCGATGCCGGCCTATGACCCCGTTGCCGTGGAACGCTTCTGGGCCCGGCAGGGTTGGTCCCGCCAGCGCATCGACATGCAGTGGCTCTTCGGCTCGCGCGCGGACTTCGAGTCAGTAGTGCGTATCGAGTTCGCCCAGCCCGTTGCCGATGGCATCCTCGCCGAGCACGAAGGTCAGGGCGTGGACTATGCGGTCAACCTGTGGTGGCGAACCTTCGACTGACGCCCCGCTGTCCCAGGCATCTCGTAGGGTCACGCTCATGGCAACCAAGACGACGACTCGCACCGCCGGCTACCGATGCACCGAATGCGGCTGGTCGGCGGTCAAGTGGGTGGGTCGTTGTGGTGAGTGCCAGGCCTGGGGAACGGTCAGCGAGGTCGGAGCGGTCACGGTGCGGACGCGCGCCTCTGGTGTGATCGAGCGACCGGCCCAACGCATCGGCGACGTCGATGCGCAGGACGCCCAGGCACGCGCCACAGGTGTCGGCGAGTTCGACCGTGTCCTCGGTGGCGGCCTGGTGCCCGGCGCCGTGGTTCTGGTTGCTGGTGAGCCCGGCGTCGGCAAGTCGACCCTGCTGCTGGACGTGGCCGCACGGGCATCTCGCGGCGACCAGAAGGTGCTCTACGTCAGCGGCGAGGAGTCAGTGGCTCAGATCCGCATGCGGGCCGAACGTATCCAGGCCATGGCCAAGAACCTGTTCCTGGCAGCTGAGACCGACCTCGCCACAGTGCTGGGGCAGATCGACCAGGTCGGCCCCGATCTGGTCGTGGTCGACTCAGTCCAGACGATCGCCAGCAGCGAGGTCGAGGGCTCGGCCGGCAACGTCTCACAGATCCGCGAGGTGGCAGCCTCGCTGATCCAGCTGGCCAAGGCGCGCGGCATCTCGATCCTGCTGGTGGGCCATGTGACCAAGGATGGCTCGATCGCCGGGCCGAAGGTGCTGGAGCACCTGGTCGACGTCGTGGTCGCGTTCGAAGGCGACCGCCACTCGCGGCTGAGGCTTGTCCGGGCGGTCAAGAACCGCTACGGCCCGACCGACGAGGTCGGCTGCTTCGACCTTTCTGACGTGGGCATCGTCGGGCTCCCCGACCCCAGCGGCCTCTTCCTCTCCAGTCGTGACCTGATCGTCCCCGGGACCTGCGTCACTGTCACACTTGAGGGCAGACGTCCGCTGGTGACGGAGGTTCAGGCCCTCCTGGTGCCCACGACCGCCCCTTCGCCCCGACGCACCACGAGCGGCCTGGACAGCTCACGGGTGGCCATGATCCTTGCGGTCCTCGACAAACGAGCAGGCGTGCCGGTCCGCCAGGCCGACTGCTATGTCTCGACGGTTGGCGGCGTCCGGCTCTCGGAACCCGCCTCCGACCTTGCCATTGCACTGGCCATGGCCAGCTCGGTATCGGAGCGGGCCCTCCCACACGGCACCGTCGCCATGGGCGAGGTGGGTCTTGCCGGAGAGATCCGCGCCGTCACCGGTATCCCCCGCAGGCTCGCGGAGGCAGCGCGGCTCGGGTTCGGCAAGGCTGTCGTGCCGGCTGGATCGCTGGGATCAGGCCCGATACCGGATGACATGTTGGTCGTGGAGGTCACGGACCTCCACCGCGCCGTGAGCCTGATGACCCAGCCCGTCTGACCGGCGGGGCCAGTGAGACGCAGGTCACTGTGTGGTTGCGAGCGGCACAAGAGGCGCATCTGGCCGTAGACTGCCGCTGGCCGCAATGATGCGAGCCGGCCAGGAGCTGAGTTCGAGGGGACCGATCACCGTGGATGGAAGCGACGACGCGTTGCTCCGCGCCACCCTGGCCGCCGTGGCCCCCGGGACCGAGCTCCGGGACGGGCTGGAGCGAATCTTGCGCGGGCGGACCGGGGCACTGATCGTCCTTGGCCACGACAGGGTGGTCGAAGCGATGTCGACAGGCGGGTTCCCGCTGTCGATCGACTTCTCCTCCACCCGGTTGCGCGAGCTGGCCAAGATGGACGGCGCGATCGTGCTCGACCGTGAGGGCACGCACATCCTGCGCGCCGCCACCCAGCTCCTGCCGGACCCCTCGATCGAGACCAACGAGTCAGGCACCAGGCACCGAACGGCTGAGAGGGTCGCCAAGCAGACCGGCTTTCCGGTGGTGTCGGTGAGCCAGTCCATGCAGATCGTCGCTCTCTACGTCGCCGGCCGACGCCATGTCCTCGAGGGTTCGATGGCCATCCTCTCCCGCGCCAACCAGGCCCTGCAGACCCTCGAGCGCTACAAGGCACGCCTGGACGAGGTCGCCGGGACCTTGTCGGCCCTGGAGATCGAGGACCTGGTCACCGTCCGCGACGTCGCGTCGGTGCTCCAACGCCTCG
>JBDTYK010000086.1:0-10409 GCA_040005715.1 Actinomycetota bacterium
CGCTGACCCACCAGACGGTCCCGCTGAAGCTCACCATCTTCGAGCCCTACAGCTACCTGACGATCGTTGCGACGATCATCGTCATCGGCCTTGCCATCTGGCGGATGGCGCCCACGACGGTGGAAGAGACCGACCCCGCAGTGTTTGCCTCAGACGACGCGACGACTTCCAGGCCTCGAACCGGCCGGTCGTCCTTCGCCGAGCGTCTGGAGAACCTCTGGATCCTGAACGTGATCCTCTTTGTGGCCTGTATGGCCTTCTTTGTTCGCAGCGGCTTCGCCCTGAACATCGCTTCGATGGTCATGCTCTTCACCGCCCTTGCCGCGCTTCTGCACGGAACTCCCATTGCGTTCATTCGCTCATTCACCTCCGCCGCCAAGACGTCGGGCCCACTCCTGCTGCAGTACCCCTTGTACGGCGGCATCGTTGGACTGCTCGGTTATGCGCCGGCTGACTCGGTTCGGCCCCTTCAGGCGGTCATCGCAGCCTCGATCGTCTCGGGTGCGACGGTCTACACGCTGCCCTTCCTGAACTACGTCGCGTCCGTGGTGATCACCTTGTTCGTGCCCTCCGGCGGCGGTCACTGGGCCGTCCAGGGCCCGGTGGCGGTCAGCACGGCCATGCAGCTGGGCCAGGGCTCACCGGCTTACCTCGGCAAGATCTCCATGTCGGTCGCCATCGGCGAGGCCGTGGCCAACATGATCCAGCCCTTCTGGCTGCTCCCGGTTCTTGCGATCGCAAAGCTGAATGTGCGCCAGGTGATGGGGTATACGGTGGCGGCCTTCATCCTCGGCTTCGTGCTCTTCGGCATCTCCACACTGATAATGCCGTGGGTCTAGCGCGCGGGCAGCTCCGCCCAGGCCTTGCTGCGTTCCACAGCTTTCAGCCACTGCCGGTATGCCGCGTCGGCGCCCTTGTGTGCGCCGACGCGAGGCTCGAACCGTCGATCCAGGACCCAGGTGGTGGCGATCTCCTCCTGGCTGGACCACACTCCTGTGCCCAGCCCGGCGAGGAACGCCGCGCCCAGACCGGTGGTGTCGGTCACGGCGGGGCGTTCGACCACGACTCCCAGCTGGTCCGCCTGTAGCTGCATGAGCAGGGCATTCTCGCTCGCACCGCCGTCAACGCGGAGCACGGGGATAGGCGACTCGATGGTGTCGAACACGTCGCGGACCTCGAAGCAGATGGCATCAAGGGCTGCCCGGACCAGATGCGCCCGGGTGGTGCCGCGGGTGATGCCATGGATCGAGCCTCGCGCCTGCGGGTCCCAGTGCGGCGCGCCCAGACCGGTCAGCGCCGGCACGAAGACCACCCCTTGCGAGTCGCTGACCGTGCTTGCTATGGCGGCCGTCTCGGCTGCCGAGCCGATGATCTGGAGGCCGTCACGCAGCCACTGGATCGCTGCCCCGGTCACGAAGATCGCCCCTTCGAGGGCATAGGTCAGGGCGCCGTCCGGGGCTTGCCACGCGACCGTCGACAAGAGCCCGGCGTCGCTGCGCTGCAACGTCTTTCCGGTGTTCACCAAGATGAAGGAGCCGGTGCCGTAGGTGCACTTGGCGTCGCCCACCCCGAAGCAGGCCTGGCCGAACAGAGCGGCCTGCTGGTCCCCGGCCATGCCCGAGATCGGCGCGTCGATGCCAAGGAAGCCTGGTGGGTCTGTGCGCGTGGAGGTTCCCCAGCTGGGCACGACGTCAGGGAGGGCGGCGACGGGTACACCCATCAGCTCGCACAGCTCAGCGGACCACTCGCCTCGCTGCACGTCATACAGCAGGGTGCGTGATGCGTTCGAGCTGTCGGTGACGTGGGCGGCCCCACCGCTCATCCGCGCGACGAGGTAGGAGTCCACTGTTCCGACCGCCACCTGGCCCGACAGGACTCCGGCCCACGCCTGAGGGTCGTGCTCTCGCAGCCAGGCCAGCTTGGTGCCGGTGAAGTAGGGGTCGAGCCGTAGCCCGGTCAGCTCGGTGACGCGGGCACCATGTCCTGCTGACTCCAGAGCCTCGCAGATCACCGAGGTGCGCCGGTCCTGCCAGACGATCGCCCGCCGTGGCGCAGCCAAGGTCGCACGATCCCACAGGACCGCCGTCTCGCGCTGGTTGGTGATCCCCACGGCCCGGACCCGCACGTCCGGGACGGCGTCCATGGCCGCCTTGGTGGCGCTGAGAGTGGCCTGCCAGATCTCCTCCGGCGCGTGCTCCACCCATCCCGGATGCGGGAAGTGCTGGGCGAACTCGGCGTATCCGCGCGCCAGCACCGTGGCCTCCTCGGTGACCAGCAACACCGTCACCCCGGTGGTTCCGGCGTCAACGGCAAGAACCACTCCGGCTTCGCCGTGGTGACTCACCGGTGTGCCGTGCGGAGCATCTCGAGCACCCGGCTGTCGATACCGCCAGGCGTCAGGCGCATCTCCAGATTCGCCTCGCCCGCCCAGTCCTCCAGGGCCTCGACGAGGTCGGGCTGGTTCCGTCCCAGACTCCGCAGATGGACGCGCACCTCCTCTGCCAGCGCACCCGCAAGTGGCAGGACGGTGGCCGGGGCGCCGAAGTAGAGGTCATGAAGGTCGAACAGCGACACCAGCTCCTGGGTCGCATCTGGGTGGTCGTCGATCCGCAGGTCCGCGATGACGCCGCTGTGGTCGTACCCCGCTCCGGGGGCAACGGCATACAGGGCGGCGCTCTGGCGTCCCCGTCTGTCGCCACCTGCGTTGTCGCCAGCCACCAGAGCCAGCATCAGCCGGGCAGCCAGTGGTAGCCCCGGGTGGTCGAGCCAGGCCTGCTCCATGCTCAGGACGACCTGCTCGCCCACCAGGATGTTCCCCTGGATGGCATAGCCACTGTCCGCGTCGCCGCCGGTCACGCCCCCCGCCCAGTCCATACAGGCAGGCCCCGTGAAGGTGCTCTGGTCGCTGGCTGCGACCACGCCGAGCTGACGGTTGTCGCGTCCCTGGTCCGCAGCGGTGAGGCTGGCTGCCGCGTCGGTGGCGCTGGTGCCGGCAGCCAGCAGCTCCAGCCCGTCCCGGGCATAGGAGGTCTTGGCCATGGCCTGGGTGGCGATGGCGCCGACTCCGAGCCGGGCTGCAGGGACCACCGAACCGACGGCGATGAACTTGCTTGCCACTGCCACGCCGTAGGCATCACCGGATCGGGCCACGATCGAGAAGGTCATGACCGCGACCCTAGCGACGGGGGCAGCCCTTCGGCGATAGGGTGCCGCCTATGCGCATTGGAGTACTGACAGGTGGCGGCGACTGCCCGGGACTGAACGCAGTCATCAGGGCGGCGGTGACCAGAGGCGTCAAGGTCCATGGCCACGAGTTCGTGGGCTTCCGCGACGGCTGGAAGGGCCCGTTGGAGGGGCTGACGCGCCCGCTGGGTCTGGCCGACGTCGACGGGATCCTGGCACGTGGCGGCACCATCCTGGGGTCCTCGCGGACCAACCCCTACAAGGTCGAGGGCGGGCTGGACCGGATCCGGACCAACATCCAGGATGCGGGCCTGGACGCGCTGATCGCGATCGGCGGCGAGGACACCCTGGGTGTCGCCAAGAAGCTGACCGATGACGGCCTGGGTGTCGTCGGGGTTCCCAAGACCATCGACAACGACCTCTCCGCGACGGACTACACCTTCGGGTTCGACACCGCGGTGATGATTGCCACCGAGGCGATCGACCGGGTGCGCACCACCGCCGAGTCGCACCATCGCGCCCTCGTCGTTGAGGTCATGGGCCGGCATGCCGGCTGGATCGCCCTGCACGCGGGGATGGCCGGGGGAGCGAACGTGATCCTGGTACCAGAGCGTGAGTTCGACATCGAGGCGGTCTCCGCACAGGTCCGCGCCTGCTTCGAGCGCGGTGTGGCACCGATTGTCGTGACCTCCGAAGGGGCGCTGCCCATCGGTGGCGCCGAGTCCCTCAAGACCGGCGAGCTGGATGCCTTCGGGCACATCCGCCTTGGCGGGATCGCCGACTGGCTGGCCACCGAGATCGAGAAGCGCACCACCATCGAGACCCGCTCGGTGATTCTGGGGCATCTGCAGCGAGGCGGCGTGCCCACGGCATACGACCGCGTGCTCTCCACCCGTTTCGGGCTGTATGCCGCAGACGCGGTCAACGACAAGGACTTCGGCGTGATGGTTGCCCTGCATGGCACCGACATCGTCCGCGTCCCGCTGGCCGAGGCAGTGGGGACGCTGAAGACGGTGCCGGCAGAGCGGATGAGCGAGGCTGAGGTCTTCTTCGGCTGACTTCACAACTACCCTTGGGGCGTGAGCACCCCAGATCGGATCGACGCAAGCCCCGACGTCATCGCCGGCCTTGATGCCTGGCGCGCCCTGCCCGCTGCCCAACAGCCCGGATGGCCCGATGCCCAGGCTCTGGCGACGGCCACCGAAACCCTCGCGAGCTACCCACCACTGGTCTTCGCCGGCGAGTGTGACGTGCTCAGGAGCCGGCTGGCAGAGGCGGCGCTGGGCCGGGCGTTCGTCCTGCAGGGTGGCGACTGCGCCGAGACCTTTGTCTCTGCAACCGCAGACAACATCCGGGACCGGATCAAGACGATCCTGCAGATGGCCGCCGTCCTGACCTACGGCGCGAGCATGCCGGTGGTCAAGGTCGGCCGGATCGCGGGCCAGTACGCCAAGCCGCGCAGCAGCCACGACGAGACCCGTGACGGGGTGACGCTGCCCGCCTACCGGGGCGACATGGTCAACGACTTCGCCTTCACCCCCGAGTCGCGCATCCCCGACCCGAACCGCCTCGTTCGGGCCTACAACGCGAGCTCGGCGACGCTCAACCTCGTGCGTGCTTTCACCACCGGCGGCTTCGCCGACCTGCGCCACGTCCATGACTGGAACCGCGGCTTCATAGCGAACACGGCCAACTCACGCTACGAGCGGCTTGCGGCTGACATCGACAAGGCGATGAAGTTCATGGCCGCCTGCGGCGCCGACTTCGACGCCTTGCGCACGGTGGAGTTCTTTGCCAGCCACGAGGCGCTTCTGCTCGACTACGAGCGGCCGATGACACGGATCGACTCACGGACCGGCCTGCCGTACGACGTGGCTGGTCACTTCGTCTGGGTGGGGGAGCGGACCCGCGACCTGGACGGTGCGCACATCGACTTCGTCTCGCGAATCCGCAACCCGATCGGCGTCAAGGTGAGCCCGAAGGCCGATCCCGACTACCTTCTGCGCCTGATCGACAAGCTTGACCCCGAGCGTGAGCCAGGGCGCCTGACGCTCATCACCCGCATGGGTGCAGGCACGGTCCGGGAGGCGCTGCCCTCGATCGTGGAGAAGGTCACCGCGTCCGGTGCAGCGGTAACCTGGATCTGTGATCCCATGCACGGCAACACTTTTGAGTCGGAGTCGGGCTACAAGACGCGTCATTTCGATGACGTGGTGGATGAGGTCCGCGGCTTCTTCGAGGTGCACCGGGCCTTGGGCACGAACCCGGGCGGCATCCACATCGAGCTCACCGGAAATGACGTCACCGAGTGCCTGGGCGGCGCTGGCGAGATCGTCGACGCCGACCTCGAGAAGCACTACGAGACGCTGTGTGACCCGCGACTGAACCACCAGCAGAGTCTTGAGCTGGCGTTCCTCGTGGCAGAGATGCTCCAGGCATGACCGACCGCATTGTCGACATGCGTTCGGACACCATCACGCAGCCAGTGGTTGCCATGCGGATGGCGATGGCCTCGGCCGAGGTGGGCGACGATGTCTTCGGCGAGGACCCGACGGTCCGGGCGCTCGAGGACCGTGTCGCCGACCTGCTCGGTCATGAGTCGGGCCTTTTCACGCCTTCGGGGTCGATGGCCAACCAGCTTGGGATCCGCCTGCTGGTCGGCCCTGGCCAGGAGCTGCTCACCGACGAGCTGGCGCACGTGCTCAGGGGCGAGATGGGCGCCGCGGCGGTGTTCTCCGGCATCTCGTCGCGCTCATGGTCGGCACCCAGGGGCCTGCTGGATCCGGCCCAGCCGCTGAGCCTGATGCAGCCCGACGCCGGAAGCTACCAGGTGTCGACGGCGGCGATCGTCGTTGAGAACACCCACAACTTCGGTGGGGGCACGATCCAGCCGCTCGAGGCGATCAGGGCACTGCGTGCTGCCACGGCACCCCTGGGTGTGGCCATGCACCTGGACGGTGCGCGCCTCTGGAACGCCCACGTCGCCACAGGGATCGAGCTCGCGGCATACGGCGTGGAGTTCGACACGGTCTCGGTCTGTCTGAGCAAGGGCCTCGGAGCTCCGGTCGGATCCATTCTTGCGGGATCGCGCGAACACATTGCCGAGGCTCGGGTCTGGCGCAAGCGCTATGGCGGGGGGATGCGACAGGCGGGCATCTTGGCCGCGGCCGGCCTGTGGGCGCTGGACCACCACGTCGAACGCCTGGCCGATGACCACCGCCGCGCGCGGACCTTCTCCGAGAGCGTCGTGAACAGGTTCCCGGGCGTCCTGGACCTGGCCAACGTCCAGACGAATATCGTCATCCTCGATGTTGGGCAGGTGGGATGGCTGGCGGCCGAGTTCGTCGCGGGCGCCGCCGAACAAGGACTGCGGATGTATGCCGTGAACCAGGGTTCGGTACGGCTGGTCTGGCACCTCGACCTCGACGACGCCGACACGACCTATGCCGCCGACGTCGTGAACACCCTGCTCTCCAGTCCGGCCCGGCGAACCTGAGCCAAGATCTCGGGACTCACACAGAGGCAGCCAGGGCAGCCTGACGGCATCGTGGACAGCGTTGTGCAAGATCAGCCGGCATCGACGACCGGTGGGCGGTAGCCGGAAGGGCCGGAACGTTCTCGCCGCAGTCCGGGCAGGCCGCCACTGCCACCAGGGCGATCGCGGAGCGGCCGAGGCCGAGCAGCTCAAGGTCCACCCCCCGCACTACCTCCAGCACGCTCTCGGGACAGGTCTGGACGCAGACCGCGCAACCGGTGCAGGCCGCCGGGTCCAGGACAAGCGCAGTTCCGCCCGGCTCGGCTGTGAGGCTCAGCGCACTGGTGGGACAGCTCCGCGCGCAGACACCACACGCCGTACACCCCTGGGTGGCTCGTAAGATCCCCAGCGGCGCACCCTCGCCAAGGGTCGCCTGTGGCCGTGGATCCTGGTCCCTGACCGGCCCGGTCAAGGCGCGCGCAATCTCACCGACGGCCCAGGCCGCAGCCCGTGCCGAGGTCCCGAGCCCGTCCGGGGCCGGCATCGGCATCGGGTCCGCGTCACTTTCCGCGACCAGGGCGCGAAGCCCGCCTGCTGCCTGGACCGCCCGCTTGAGCGACCTGCCTCCTGGAGGGAGGATCCCCACGCGTCGGGAGGCATCGACGTCTCCGAGGGCTTGTAGCAGCTTCCTGGTGAAGGCGAGCTCTTTCGTCAGGAAGCCGCGGTCCATACAACGCTCGCAGGGGAGGAGCTGCACGCTGGGCGCGCCAGCAGCCAGCGCGGCGAGGTGCCAGGCGCTGCCCACACCTCCGAGACAGGCAACCTCCATCACCAGCCATCCCGGGAGCCCGCTCCTCTCGCCGAGATCATGAAGTGGCTGAACCGCGCTCCGGCAGGCGATCACCAGGGAAGGGGGAGCCAAGCCGTCACTCCTGCTGAGCAGGGCCCGCAACGTCTGGGCGATGGCTCCGGGATCGTGTCCGTCCAGGCTCAGGGCACCTGTCGGACAGACGTCAAGGCACCCCGAGCACGCTTCGCAGCGACTGACGTCAACCACGGGGGAGGCACCGTCGAGGTCATCCTGGATCTGCAGGGCGTCCGCCGGGCAGGCCTGCACGCACCTTCCGCAAGCCTGCGTCCCCAGGCAGGTCCTTGCCTGGACCTCGACGACGGGGACCCAGGTGGTCGCGCGTCCGTTCAGCAGGGCCCGCCGGCTCAGGGAGGCGCCGACCGGGCGCCGGACAGCAAGCCCGTTGGCAGGTGCGACGAGCGCGGCAACCGCGGCTCGCACCATGCGTAGCGAGTAGGCGGAGCGCTCGGCGGTGCTGCGCTGCGCACGCAGGATGTCGAGCGCAACGACGTTGACGCCCAGCGGGGCCAGCCCAGCGGCCTCTCCCCACATCCGCAGCTCAGAGAGTGGCGGATGCCCCAGCTCTGCAGACACGACGACGGCCCTCCGGACACCCGCAGACTTGACCGCGCCGGTGAGCAGCTCCGGGTGGCGTGCGAGCCCGGGCACCACGATCGGCCGGCCGATACCCAGCCGACGCAGATCGCCGACCAGCGCCACATGGTCGATCCCGACATCACTGACGTCAGGGTCGACCACGATGGCGATGGCGGAACGAACGCCTGCCACCTGCTACGCCCTAGAGCGCAGGCCCGACCAGCACCGGGACGGCAGCCAGCAGGACCAGGTACCGCAGCGCGAGTCCTCCGGCGAGCACTCCTGCCTCTCCGGCGAGAGCCAGCCGATGGCCGCTCCCGCGGAGCGCCGTCTCGATGACGAACGCCAGAATCGGACCGACCAGGCCGGCCAGCACCAGACCGACCCAGAAGACCGGTGCAAGGTCTCCCGAGATCAGCTGCTGTACCGAGGCGTTGCCGGCTACCGACGCCGAACCCACACCCAGCCATGCCAACAGGGCTGCGAACTCCACCACCAGCAGGCCGATGTGAACCCGGCTCCACTGCTGCAGGTCGAGCACCACTCGTTCGCGACGAGCCAGCACATAGCCACCCAGGACCGCTGCTGACAACCCGGTGGACAAGGCCGAGACCGTGAACAACACAGGCAGCATCAAGCTGTTCAGCAAGGGGAAGCTCGGCGGCACCGAGAGCAAGAAACCGGTGTAGACGGCCGTTGAGAGTGCGAGCACTCCGGCTATCACCTTCAGCACGCTGGCAGCGCGGGTAGAGACCCGGCGCACGGGTGATACAAGGCGCTCCCAACGGGGCGACATCGGGCCAGTGACCGCCAGGGCGTGCAACAGCGCGATCGGGATGAACAGGGTGAGGATCCACGTGCCCCAGGTCATCGGAGACTGCCAGTTGGTGTAGAGGTACACGAGCCGCCATGGCTCGCGAAGCCCCATCCCCAGGTCAACGACGAGCAAGGCGGTTCCGAAGGCCACAACAGGCCCGGCCAAGGTTGCACCGGCTCGCTCGATCGGGGCGAAACGCGATCCGGCTCGGGACGCGACCAGACTGGTCAGTGTTGCTCCCGCGCCCAGCCCTCCAAGGAAGAGATACCACGCGATTTGCCAACCCCATACCATGCTGTTCACTTCCCGATCACGTAGTAGACGGACGGCTTGGTGCCGAGCTCTGGGTGTAGCGGTTTGGCCTCACCTGAGCGGATCCGGCCTGCGGCCTCGTCCTTCGGGTCAGCCAGGTCGGCCAGGGACAACGCGCGTCCCACGCAGGTCTGTACACAGGCCGGAGCAAGACCGGCGTCCAGCCGATCGACGCACAGGTCGCACTTGTCGGGGATGCCGCGCTTCTCGTCGTAGTAGCGCGCGCCATACGGGCACGCGACGATGCAGTACTTGCAACCCACGCACTTCTGGTCGTCGATGACGACGATCCCGTCCGGGCGGCGGTAGGTCGCCTTTGTCGGGCAGACCTCCACGCAGGGCGCGTCTTCGCAGTGCATGCATGACCACTTCATCGGCACCTTCGCGCCGCCTGTCGTGGGCGCCATGATCCTGGACCGCCAGTGACCCTCGGGGACCTCGTTCTCGACCTTGCAGGCGACGCTGCACGCCTCGCAGCCGATGCACTTGCTGGTGTCGACCACCATCGCGTACTGGTGGCGCACTGGCGTCTTGGTAGGTGTGCTCATGACTTCGCCACCTCTACGAACGTCTCCCGCATGACCAGCGAGCCGGTGACCGGATCGGTGATGACCGGCAGGAGGGCGTTAAACCCGATCCCCTTGCCTTTGACACGAGTGAGCCCCGGCGATATCCGACCCCAGCCGTGATAGGTGAACACGCTGCCCTCGAGGATGTCCTCGGTGACCTTGGCCAGGCCTCGCTGCTCGTTCGCGCCGACCTTCACGACGACACCATCGCCGTCCTTGATGCCGAGGCGGCCAGCCGGCCCAGGGTTGATCCACAGCTCGTTGCTCGGGCGCAGCTCGTGCAGTACCGGGATGTTCTGGGTGGCACTGTTCGTGTGCACCGCACACTTGCCCTGGATCATCCGGAACGTGCCCTTGGGTGCCTCGGGAGGTGCCATGTAGGCGAGCGCCGGCTCGAAGCCGAGCTTGGCGAGCTCAGCAGAGAACAGCTCGATCTTGCCGCTGGGCGTCTTGAGCTTGACCGGCGCCTTGGGGTCGGTCTTGCGCAGGTAGGTCGGCTTCGCGTCGGGCGGGGCCCACTGCCCGGCCTTGCCCAGCTCGGCAGCGCTCAGGCCGAACGGAGCGAGCTGCGTCGCCACGATCTCGTCGATGTCCTTGTAGGCGAAG
>JBDTYK010000087.1:0-10382 GCA_040005715.1 Actinomycetota bacterium
CGGATCGACCACCCCCTGGCCTTGAGCAGCGCGGCGACCTTGCCACTCGACAATCGATCCGTCATTGCGACCCCCCTCGATATTGCCAAAGCCCTTGACCAATCTAACCCGAGAGTTGCTGCGATGGTCGCGGACTCTCCACATCGCGCAAAGACGTCCGGCTTTGTCGCTGACACGTCGAGAGCTTGCGGCGTACCCGGCCAGCAGCGCGCCTCGGCGAGCCAATCGCGGCGGTCCCCAACGAGCGCGATGGCCGCCACGGGTGTCAGGTAGCGCTTCGTACCGCGTGGCGCACGTCGCTACACCCTCCAACACCGCCTGCCGATCGCGAACTTTGGGCGCGGTGCCACTCCTACTGGGGACGGTGAACGCTTGTCCGGATGACGGCGCAAGTTACCTTGCAGGGAGGTCAACTGCAAGGTAACTTGGAGATGTGGGCGACGATCCGATCATCGCGGAAAGCGCGCGCAAGCACGGTGTGAGCGACGAGGACATCCTGCATGCGTACGCAAACCCGATTCGGGTCTTCGACCTCGACGAAGGTTTCACGATGGTCATTGGGGCCAACCTCGCAGCCATCATCTACGAGATCGGTGTCGTCGACGGTGTCCCGGCAGCGGTCATCGTTCACGCGATGAAAGCACGCGAGAAATTTCTGAGGTGATGAGAATGCCACGCACCATCAAAGACATCCTCGACCACGCTGATGAACTCGCTAAGCGTTTCGAGGACTACGAACCATCAGCTCAAGACGAACGCGACCCAGCGGTGTTCGCCGAACTTCGCCGAGCTGTGCTGTCGCGATCGGATGCCGAACGCTCAATCAGAGACGCGGTCACACACGCGCGAGAACGCGGTTACTCCTGGGCGTTCATCGGCTCGCTGGTCGGAACCTCCGGCGAAGCAGCCCGTCAGCGCTACGGTCGTAAGCAAGACGCATAGGCCGAATGGATTTGGCTCGGTCAGCGATCAGACAGAGGCAACGCACTCATTTGGCTCCCCTGTGTCAAGAGCGCCACATTCCCGCCTGTCAATGGTGCGCTGGTCCTCGCCACCGGCAAGCAAACCGCGCTTGACTTCGGCTGCGGCTCGGCGCCGGGACAGAGCGTCGGGAACGCGGCGAACAAGGGTGTGGGCGTGAGGTAGCTGACGGCGGTCGGGTCTTGCCATCGAGCTTCTTGCGGTCGTAGTGGGCGCGGCCCCTGGGTGGGGTTGCGCAGCTGGAAGGTGGCCATCCCGGAGGCATTGGTGCCGTACAAGTGAGCCCTGCAAATTAGGAGTCAAAAAGGGTGAGTGGCGGCTCTCCACGTGAGGAGAACCGCCACTCGCAGGCTTGTGACCTGCCTGCACTTATAGTGCGCCGTGAGGGAATTGAACCCCCAACCCGCTGATTAAGAGTCAGCTGCTCTGCCAATTGAGCTAACGGCGCGCAACGAGGAGAGAGGCTAGCAGGCGGGGCCGGGTAGCCGGAAATCCGGCCCGGTTCATCGGCGTTGACGGTGCCAAAAAATGGCGCCGGCACCGCCGGCAAGGAGGGCGCCAACCGAGATCGGAACGACGATCCACGCCGGCCACCCTTGTCCGCCTGGATCTCTGCTGCTGGATGAAGCGGCCGCCACGGTTGCCTCAGGGGTGGTCGAAGGAGATGGGGTCGATGGCGAGGGGGTACCGACGGCCGTCGGCGAGCCTGTCGCGGAAGCCAGCGTCAACGTGAAGGCAGACTCGCCCGTTACCGGGTGCCCATCAACGCTGACAACCCGATACGCGACCCGGTAGCTTCCCGCAGCCATCGCCGGGCTCAATGACTGCGTGACCTTCGCACCCACTACCACGGGCTGGCCACGTGTCACGTGTGTGCCGGCGGCGGTACTCACGACCACCGTGGCAAACGTGCTGCTTACCGGCTCATCGAACTCCAGCACGACCACGCTGGGAACTGTGGTCAGCACTGCATCTGCCCCGGGGCTGATCCTGACCAGTGCCGCGTGAGCCGACGCGGGTGCAGAGCCGACCACCGAGATGACCACAGAGGCGCCGAGGGCGAGCGAAAACATCACGGCGGTGGTCAGTGCCGCTGCGAAACGTCTACGTGACCGAGCCGGTGTGAACATGGCGCTCATTGTGTCTCGAGTCGGAGTCAAGCCCTCTCGACTCCAGTGATTTCGACCGAAAAATCCGGTTCGCGCTGGGGATTTCATGTGAAAATACCGATTCCTCTCGCCCTGACCCATACATGCTTCTAGGATCCAGTCCATGGATCCCAGATATGTTGTTTGCAGGGGCGGTGCACACGACAACGAGCGTTGGCCGCTGTACCACCGTGTCGGTCCGGGCCATGAGTTCGACTGGGATGACGACGTGACTGGCGCCGCGCGGTACGCCGTAGAGGCGGAGATAGTCCAGACCAGCCTTGGCCCGATGTGGGTGGCAACCCCCGCTCACTAGGATCGCCCCCGCCAAAGTACGCCCGACTCCAACGGCATGCTGTTGGACCATTTCTCAGCGAGCGATGACGCCCCATCGCAGCAGGTGGGTACCGCCCGGATCGAGAGCGACCAGCCCATCGCAACTGTTGAACGCATCCGGTGGGCACGACATCGGCTCGACCGCCAGGCCGGTGCGCCGCCGCGGCGGCGCGAGAGTGTCGCCCGAGAACACCTGCAGGTAGTCCGCGCCCTCACCGAGCCACAGGTCGACACCTCTCGATCCGCCGGGTGCATCCAGGCTGACGACTGAGCGGCCCTGCCCGTCCCGAGACAGCGCGGAGTACGGCGTGTCCAGCATCGTGTCGCCTATCGGGCGGGCGGAGCGGAAGTCGTACGCCGTGTTGGCGACCGGTTCGGTCGCGACCGGAATCCCCCTGTCATCGCAGCGGATCCACGCTTGAGCTGGGACGGTCAGGACGGCTTCGTCGACCAGTTCGGTGCCGGCGGTGATGTAGGGGTGCTGTCCGACGCCGTATGGCGCAGGGCTGGTTCCCTTGTTGCGCGCGGTGATCGTGACCGTGAGCCCGTCGGCGGTGAGCTCGTATGCCGCCGAGACGTCGATACGAAACGGGTAGCCGGGCTGCGGCCAAAGCCGGGCTTCGAGCGTGACCCGTGACCTGGTCCTGTCCAGAAGGGACCACTCGGCCCACCGCAGCAAGCCGTGGATGGCGTTGTGGCCCGCGACCTCAGAAAGTGCCAGCTGATGTTCGCCGTCCGCCCATCGGTAGCGGCCGTCGCGGATCCGGTTGGGCCAGGGAACGAGCAGCTGGCCCCGGCCACCGTCGGGTGGGCTGTCGGCGGGGTAGCCCTCGACAACGTTGCGGCCGGCGACGTCATACGAGCGGAGGCCGGCACCCACCTGCACGACGACCGCACGCTGGTGACCAAGTTCGATCTGGTACTGCTCGCCTGTCGGTGCGGCAGTCATGCCTCCATAATGTGCCCCAGCCACTTCCTGCGGGACCCCCTGGCCGATCCCGGGACCTCACTGGCCTCCTCAGGCTGGTTCGAGGATCCTGGTCTGCGGTGTGCCGACCAGGGCGGGAGCGTTCTCCGTGGAAGACCAGACCTTACTTCTGAGAAAGCCCAGGAAGGACTCAGCCTCGCGGGTGGTCTCGAAGTCGAGGTCAATCACCACGTAGTGCGGGTCGTCGACGGGCCGGCATATTCGTTGGTCAAGCACGTGGTACTGCGTGCGGAGCTGGGCGAAGCGCTCGAAGGCTGACTTCCAGAGGTCGAAGTCCACGATCGGGTGCTCGATGTGAAGTGTGGGCAACACGACTCCTCGGTAGGTGGATTGAGCCCTTTCACGGTAAGAGTGATGACCAACATCGGCCCATCCCAGGTTTCTGGGGTTTCGTGGGTCTGGCCTTGGGCCACGAGCTCTAGGACGTCGGCGGTCCGCCCGGACACTAGGGTCGGATCGTGGATGGGTCAGCGGCGGCGGAGCGCATCGCCCGGATCTGTGATTCTGTCGGCGATGCGAGGTCTCTTCGACTGCAGCTCATCGCCCAGATCCGGCGGGTGATCGACTTCGACGCATACGTCTGGCTGTTGACCGATCCTGAGACCTCGGTGGGCTCGGTGCCGTTGGCGGATGTCCCGTGCCTGCCGGAGCTGGCCCGACTGATCCGGCTCAAGTACCTCACGGACGTGAACAGGTGGACGACGCTGGGTCCTCGCGCGGTGGGCTCGCTCTACGCAGCGACCGGGGGCGACCTACGGCGCAGCCGCCTCTGGCGCGAGCTGCTCGCCGGCTATGGCATCGGCGACATGGCGTCATCGGCTTTCAAGGACAGGTACGGGTTCTGGGGATTCCTGGATCTGTGGAGGTACGACACCGCTCCTCAGTTCAGCGAAGCCGACCTGACGTTCCTGTCGACCATCATCGAACCCGTGACGACGGCAATGCGCCGTTGTCAGGCAAACACCTTTGTCCACCCGATCTCTGCTCACCCTCGGCGGCCGGGGCCTGTGGTGCTCCTGTTCTCACCTGACCTGGACGTGCTCGGACAGACGCCCGAGACCCACAAGTACTTGAGGGTGCTGGTCCCGCCGTCCGCTGATCGCCGGCCAATTCCGGCCAGCGCCTACAACGTTGCCGCCCAGCTGCTGGCGCTCGAGGCCGACGTCGATCAGAATCCGCCGCTGGCGCGGGTTCACCTCGCGGATGGTTTGTGGCTGGCCCTGAGCGCAGCGAGGATGGGGGACTCGGGGCCGTTGGCGTCGCGGAACATCGCCGTGACGATCGAGGAGGCGTCGCCATCGGAACGGGTCAGCATCTTCGCGAGGGCTTTCGCCCTGAGCCCGAGGGAGAGCCAGCTGCTCCGCAATCTCGTGACGGGGTCTGACACCCGCCAGCTAGCGGCCCAGATGTTCCTGTCCGAACACACCGTTCAGGACCATTTGAAGGCCATCTTCGTCAAGACGGCGACGCATAGCCGCCGGACCCTGTTGTCTCGCTGCCTGGGCACCTGACTCCAGGCCCTGTCAACTGGCAAGCTGTCCGTTCAGAGCGCGCGCAGCACCAGGAGAAACTGCCCTCCGCCAGCTTCGACCTGCGTCGTGACAGCCAGTTCTGGAGCGAACCGTGACAGCCGGTCCAACAGCCAGGCCGCAGCCTGTTCGGCGTCCGCATGGCTGGGGCATCGGGCAACAACCTCTCGGCCGCCCTTGCGGGTCAGCCGCTCAACGGTTGACACGATCGGAGCCGGCTCCACCACGAACAGCCGCGGAGACCAGGCCACCACCGGCTTGACCGCGCCCTTGCGCGTGTTGCAGGCCCGGTGGGCGAGGCGCTCTGCCCCCGCGATCGCCTTCTTTCCCTTGCCCGAAGCACCGCTGTCGAGGCTTGGCCCGCGATCCGCGTTGGAGGCAGCAGATCGGTCAACGGGCTCATCGCACAACCAGCAACGCCAGCCATCACGGTCGCCAACTTCGTTGAGCGTGCTCATGACCCGAGGCTACGGGTCGTCGCCGGTTGATCCAACACGACCCCACTGGCGGGTACCCGCTCTGGTGGTCGTCTGCGACGAGTGGGTGCCCTTTCTGCCTCTCCGCCCAAACAAGTCCGCGGGGGCAGGCTCGCTGCAGGCGGGAGAGTTGATGCTAGAGGGGGAGCGCGGTCTCCAGGACCGCGTCGCTTTGTTGACCGGTGGTGCTCCGGCGCCGGAACGACTCCTGGCCGAAGGCAGCCTCAATCTGTTCGGCCGGCATCGCCAGGAACGGCCCGAAGTCGCCTACCTGGGACTCGTGCGCGACCATCGCCGCACGCTTTGCCGCCATTGCTCTACGCACATCCACGACGGTGGTGATCTCTGACTCAGGCAGGCCGAACTCCGTGACATCAGGCGGTGCGTCCTCGGCCGCCCATTGAGGGTTGCTGGCCATCAGCCTGGCCATGTGGTCGCGATTCACCGTTGCCTCGTACACCTGTGTGACCCCGGCAAGCTCGGCAGCCCGTACCCCCACGAAGTGGACCTGGATGTGGTCCGGGTGGCCGTAGTTGCCGTGCGGGTCGTAGACGGTGAGCACCTGGGCGCTCTCCTCGAGCAGGATCTGTGCCAGCCGCCTGGCGGCGACCTCAACGTCCACGTTGCAGAACGCATCGGGTCGCTGGTTATCGGGGGTGCCGGCCATCCCCGAGTCCGGGTACCCGAGCATCTCAAGGCGGTGCACGCCCAGCGCCCGGGCGGACCTCTCCAGCTCGCGCCGGCGCCGGTCAGCCAGGCTCTCGCCGTCGGCGAGCAACCCTTCCGGTACCTCTCCCACTGCGCCGTCGGTGGCAGTCACCAGCACCACACGATGACCGGCATCCGCCGCAAGGCGCATGACGCCACCAGTTGTGAAGACCTCGTCATCCGGGTGGGCGTGGAAGCACACCAGAACGCTCGTGGGCTGCGCTGGGTCAAGGCCATCCTGGGTGTGCGTCATGACTTCTCATCTGGGTTTGGTCGCTGCCTGACATTGGCATTCTCACCGATCCGAGCTGCGCTGCGTAGGCCTAAAAGGCGTATCAGGTCCGACGAGGCGCCCTGCCGGCCCGAACCGACCGTGAGCCGTATCGCGCAGTCCGGCGACGCGCTGGAGAGTAAACATCGATCGTCGGCCCAGAGCGCGGCTTAGGGTGTGGCATGGAGCTGACCAGCGAAGAGGGTCGTGTCCTGGGCTGCCTGGTCGAGAAGCAGCTCACGACGCCACAGCAGTACCCACTCACCGAGAATGCCCTGATCGCCGCCTGTAACCAGACGACGAACCGGGACCCGGTGGTCGCCTTCGACGTCTCCACCGTGCGGATCACCGTTCGCAGCCTGCGGGAGAAGGGGCTGCTCCGCATGGTCCATCGCGCCGGGGAACGAAGCGACAAGCACCAACACCTGCTCGACACCTCACTTGGGCTCACCCCGGCGTCCGTGACGTTGCTCGCGGTCCTGCTGTTGCGGGGGTCGCAGACTCAGGCCGAGCTGCGCGCAAGATCGGAGCGGATGCACTTCTTCGAGACGCCAGCGCAGGTGGAGGAGGCACTGGAGGCGCTGACCGACCGCGATGACCCGCTGGCGGCCCGCCTCGAGCGGCAGCCGGGCCGCAAGGAGTCGCGGTACTGCCAGCTGCTGGTGGACGGTCCGCTCGGCCAGCTCGGGCCACAACCGGGTCAGAGCGCTCCACCAGAGCGCCTGACCCCTGTCGACCTGGCCTCGGAGGTTGAGCTGCTGCGTGCAGAGGTGGCCGAGCTTCGAGCGCTCATTGAGCATCTGGTGCAGGAGACCGACGCGGACTGACCATGACGTCGCCTGCGTTCTCGGTGATCTGCATGACAGTTTCGTCATGATGGGCGGTCGAATGCCGCGTATGCCACGTATGCCGCTGATCTGATCTCGCGGGGCCAGGTGTCGCTCGTCGAGTTGGCGCGAACCACGTCCGCCCATGGCCGGCCCGACCTACGCTTGGCTGATGGGAGGGTGGGTTGCGAGGGGCATCCATGTCGTTCGCCTGCTCGGAACCTTCCTGGTGATCTCGTTGGTTTTCGGTCTGCTCAGCGCCGGCCTGGTGTGGCCGGCCTTGGGGGCGGCCGGCACAGCAGCCACCCATGGGGTCCATGCCTTTGACTCCCTGCCCGGTGAGTTCGCCCAGAGCCCGTTGTCCCAGCAGTCCCGCATCCTGGCCAGCGACGGCAGCTTGATCGCGACCCCGTTTGACGAGAACCGGGTGATCGTGCCGCTGGCCCGGATCGCGCCAGTCATGCGACAGGCCCAGGTCGCGATCGAGGACAGTCGCTTCTATCAGCACGGCGGCATCGACCCCGTTGGCGTGGGCCGTGCGTTCGTCTCAAACCTGTCCGGGGGGAGCACCCAGGGCGCCTCAACCCTCAGCCAGCAGTACGTCAAGATCACGCTGCAGGAGAACGCTCTGAGCAACAACGACGCGGTGGGTGCCGAGGCGGCCACGGCCAGGAGCTACACCCGCAAGCTGCAGGAGCTGAAGTACGCCATCACCTTGGAGAAGAACCTCACCAAGGACCAGATCCTGGAGGGCTACCTCAACCTCGTCTACTACGGAGGTCAGGCCTACGGTGTCGAAGCGGCCGCACGGCATTTCTTCGGGGTGAGCGCAGCCAGGCTCAACCTGCCGCAGGCGGCCACGCTGGCCGGCCTCGTCCGGGCTCCAAGCACGACCGACCCGATCCTCCATCCTGGCGTGGCCCTTCAGCGACGCAACACGGTCCTCGACCGGATGCACACCCTGAAGCTGATCACCGACAAGGCCTGGCTGGGCGCCAGGAAGGCCAAGCTGGTGACCAACCGCAAGCCCGCCCCCAGCTCCTGCGCGCTCTCGCCCTATCCCTACTTCTGCAGCTACGTCGACGCCTGGCTGCTGGAACAGCCGGTCTTGGGCAAGACCCGCGCCGACCGCCTCGAGAGGATCAACCGCGGCGGACTGACCATCCAGACGACGCTCAACCCGAAGATTCAGCTGGCGTCCCAGCGCGAGCTCACGGCCAAGGTCCCGATCGGCAACCGGGCGAACATCGGCGCTGCTGCCGCCGTTGTCGAACCCGGCACCGGCAAGGTGCTGGCCATTGCCCAGAACACGAGGTTCTCCAACAAGAAGGGGGTGCGTGGCACGACGTCGGTGAACTGGGCGGTCGACCAGAAGTATGGCGGCTCGGGCGGCTTCGCCTTCGGCTCGACTGCCAAGGGGTTCGCCGTAACCCAGGCACTTCGGTCCGGCATGCCGATCGACTCGACCATCTTCGCGCGTCCTGCCGATGCGACCCACCCGGCCCTGTTCTACCCGTCTGACTTTCACGACAGGTGCACGATCTTCTCGCCCTGGGCCGTCCACAACGATGAGGGCACCCGCAACGGCAAGATCAGCCTGACTGATGCGACCGCGTTCTCGGTCAACACTGCCTTCGCCGGTCTGGTCGCCAAGCTCGGGGCCTGCTCGGTCCGCAACCTGATGACACAGATGGGGCTGCACGCGAGCAACGGCAGTCCGATCACGGGAGGGCCGTCCGCAGCGACCTTGGGTTCGGACAGCGCCTCACCTCTGACGTTGGCCTCGGCATACGCCACGCTTGCCTCTGGCGGCACCTACTGCGTGCCCTCCCCAGTTCTCAAGATCACCACCAGCGACCACAAGGTTCTCAAGCTCCCTGCGAGCCAGTGCCACAAGGTGCTCGCGCCTGAGGTGGCCAATGGTGTCACCAAGATCCTGAAGAACGTGCTGACCAAGGGCACGGGCTACGGCAACAGCCTTGCAGGCGGACGTCCCGCAGCCGGCAAGACCGGCACGGCCGGGAACTCCCTGCCGAGCGGCGGCACCAATGAGACCTGGTTCGTCGGCTATACCCCGCAGCTGACCACCGCGGTGTGGGTCGGTACCCCAGATGACCGCCACAACACAGCCAGGCTGCGGGATCTTCAGCTCGGCAAGACGTTCTACTGGGGTGAGATCTATGGCGCCACCATCGCGGCGCCGATCTGGAAACGCATCATGGACAGCGCTTCAGCCGGTATGCCGTTACGTGACTTCGCCGACCCCGGCAGCCGGGTGCAGTCCGGCGACCTCGTGGCGGTTCCCAGCGTCGCCGGCCTGTCCGTGCAGAGCGCCAGGGCGACCCTTAGGTCGGCCGGGTTCCAGCCCGTCTACGGCTACGCGGTGCACTCCCGTATGCCTGTTGGGCTGGTCGTGGGCACCCAACCCGCCTACCGTGCTCGCCGCGGCAGCACGGTGGTCATCTTCACCTCCAGCGGGTCCAGGGCGGCCCCGGCTCAGACAGCACCTCCGCCTTCGAAGCCGACCGCTTCGCCTCCTGGGCCGTCGCCAGATCCGGTCGCCCAGAATGGCCCCGTGAAGACCGGACGGGGCAAGAAGCACTAGGGCTGGTGGACGGCTGTGGGCTGCGAGTGTCCGGCTAGCTTTCTAGGACTGGGTGGTCTGAGGCCCTGTCGGGAAGAACAGTGACTCGATCGGATTTTCGAAGACCCCGGCGATCTTGAACGCAAGGGGGAGGCTTGGGTCGTAGCGGCCCGTCTCAATGGCGTTGACGGTCTGGCGCGACACTTCGAGGCGATCAGCCAGATCGGCCTGGCTCCAATGCCGACCGGCGCGAAGCTCTCGCAGACGGCGCCGAAGCCGATCGCCATGGCTTCGAGCTGTACGACCCGCTGGTACTCGTCGGCGCGGCGCAGGCTTCTGAGCTGGGTCCACATCAACCACAAGACCGGAGCCAGAGGCGAAATCGACCACAAGAGATACCACCCAGTTGGCTCGCCATGGGGGTTCACCAGGATCAAGAGTCCTTTACAAGTCTGCGCTCCGATCCCGGTTCCGTCGAAACGCTAGCCACCACCAAACACGGTCCGACATAGTTGACCAGGGCGTCATTGGCAC
>JBDTYK010000088.1:0-10292 GCA_040005715.1 Actinomycetota bacterium
GTCTGCCATTCCACCACCCCGGCAGGGTTGCGGCGATCAGCATACCGGCCGCTGGGCCGGCCCGGGCCAGTCCGAGGCGGACGGTACGAGGACCATCTGCTGACCCGGCGCAGGATTGGGCGGTCAGCTCTGACTACTGACCTTGAAGTCCGGCCGACCGGACACGCAGACCGCCCTCACTGAGGTCCCACCTTCACCGCCATCGTGGCCACGCTGGAAAGTCACCCTGACCTCGTCCGGGCCGGCCTTCTGGACGTCAACCCGCCACTCGTCATCGGGCTGGGCAATACGCAGCTGGATCCTCGTGCCTGTACAACGCACCGAGACCTGACCACCGGTAGCACTGAACGTGCCGTCCTGAGCAGTCGGAGAAGCCACCGAAGGCAACGACGCGGGCGACGAGGGCTTGCCGGCGGCGGAGATCTTGGGTGGCGAGGGCACAGGCGTTTTTGAGATCGTCACCTTGGCCGGGGGTTCGGTCGTAGGCTCGGCCGGCGTCGCGGTGCTTGCTGGCGATGTGGTCGCCGGAGCGACGCCGACCGTCAGGGGCGAAAGCGAGCTGACCAGGCCATCGGTGATGTCCCGGCCAGCGCGGTCGATTGCCACCCACGCGGTCACGGACACGCCAGCGACTGCCGTGAGCCAGATCATCGAGATGCCGACCACGGAACGCACCTTCACGACCGCCATGTCGCCACTGTGTCACTTTCAGGCCAACAAGCCATCACACGGCGTAGCGTGCAGATGTGGCTACCATCTTGTTGATCGAGGACGACCCGGGCATCCGGTCGGCGATCACCCGGGCACTGAGCGACCTCGGCCATGCCGTTATGACGAGCGACCGTGGCATGCCAGGGCTGGAAGCCGCCGTGGACAACCCCCCCGATGTCGTGCTGCTCGACCTCGGTCTGCCTGACCTTGATGGGTTGCAGGTGCTCGCCATGCTGCGCGCGGTCAGCGAGGTGCCAGTGATCATCATCACGGCCCGGGACGAAGACGCTGACATCGTCAAGGCACTCGACGGTGGTGCGGACGACTACGTCGTCAAGCCGTTCGGGATCGAGCAGGTCGACGCCCGGCTCCGTGCCGTTCTGCGCCGAAGCGGCTCCACCGTCACAGAAGGCCCCCTCGTGGTGGGCGGCCTGACCATCGACCCGCGGACGCGCCAGGTCAGCCTCGACGGACTGCCGATCGACCTGTCGCGCAAGGAGTTCGATCTGCTCCTGGCCCTCGCACAGCGGCCTGGCGAGGTGGTGACCAAGCGCGAGCTGCTCGCCGACGTGTGGCGCCAGACCTACGGAGGAGGCGACCGGACCGTAGACGTGCACCTTTCCTGGCTGCGTCGCAAGCTCGGCGAGACCGCAGCGGAACCCCGATACCTGCACAGTGTCCGCGGCGTGGGTGTGCGCCTCGCCGCCCCGCTCAGCCCGACGAACGGTCATTGATGCGCCGTCGGATCTCGTTGCTCGTGGCGGCCACGACATCAGCGGTCATCATCGCGTTCTTGATTCCCCTGGGAATGCTGGTCCGCACCCTGGCAGAGGACCGGGCGATCGCCGGGGCCAGCCAGGAGGCCCAGGCTGTGGCGACGCTTGTCGCTGGGGTGAGCGACGAGGGTCAGCTCACAGATCTTGTCGGTCTGGCCGACCAGCGGTCGAAGCGGGTGACGTCGGTGTTGTTGCCCGACGGGACTCTGATCGGCATGGCCCCACGAGGGTCGCCGAGCTCGAACGCTGCTGCAGTATCGCGCGCGCGGGCCGGGGAGGCATTCACCCTCGTGCAGGACGAAAGCGCACAGGTTGTGGTGCCGGTTGTCACCGAGCGGGGCACAGTGGTCGTACGAACCTCGATCAGCGGAAGCGAGCTGCACCGTGGCGTAGCCACAGCATGGCTCACCTTCGCGGCCCTGGGCGCGGTACTCATGATCATCGCGGTGGTGGCGGCCAATCGGCTCGGACGCCGGGTCAGTGCCCCTGTCTCCGAGCTCGCCGCCGTTGCCCACCGGCTCCGAGCTGGTGAGCTGGACGCACGAGCATTGCCCCGCGGACCGGTGGAGACAGTAGAGCTGGGTACAGCGCTCAACCGTCTGGCCGACCGAATCGGTGAGCTGCTGACCGCCGAACGAGAAGCGGTGGCCGATCTTTCCCATCGGCTGCGAACTCCCGTCACAGCGTTGCGACTGGATGCTGAGGCGGTTGCCGAACCGGAGCTCGCAGAGCGGCTCCGTGATCACATCGCCCACCTCGAGCGAACCGTGGACGCCGTTGTCAAAGACGCCAGGCGCCCTGTCCGTAGCACCCTGGGACGATCGTGTGACGCCTCAGGCGTGGTGAGGGACCGGGTGGCCTTCTGGTCCGCGCTGGCTGCCGACCAGGACCGCAACCTCACGGTCCAGATCCCGTCGACTCCCACTCCAGCGGCCATCGACGCAACCGACCTCGTGGATGTTGTCGATGCGCTGGTGGACAACGTCTTTGCGCACACTCCTGACGGAACCGCCTTTTCAGTGTCGCTGGCGGTCGTAGATGGCAATCTTGTGCGGCTCGAGGTCGCTGACGACGGCCCGGGCGCGGGTGACTCAGATGTGGCCAGACGTGGCCACAGCACAGGGCACTCCAGCGGTCTGGGCCTGGACATCGTCCGCCGGGCCGCTGTCGCCGCCGGCGGAGGGCTGGTGGTTGCCAGCTCTCCGTCCGGCGGCATGCTGGCCGTGGTCACCCTGGGCGTCACCAGGGGCTGAACACCCAAGACCGGTTGGTCAGTGTGAGGTCGATGTCTGGCCGGCAACAGGTGCCCCGCCATCGCTCATGCCATCGTGGGACTCGCTGCCTTCAGCTGCGTCCCCTGAACCTTCCGTCGCGTCGTCGGCGCCCTTGCCGACCTCGGTCTCAGTGCCCTCGGCTTCGGACTTGGCGGCTGCGGTCCTGGCGGCTGCGGTCCTGGCGGCTGCTGTCCTGGCGGCTGGGGCCGCGGCGGCCGGGGTCTCGGCCGAAGCGCTGCTGGGGGTCGCTGCGTCCTCGGGTGCGGAGGACGCGGTCCCGCTCTGTGCATAGGGGGTGGCTCCCTGCGCCTGCGGTGCGGCCGGGAACAGGCCGGCGGCCGTCGCTGGAACCAGAACGGTGCGCACGACGTGGATGACGCAGACACCATCCTCCAGCTTCTGCCCCCTGGCACATTGGGCGGCAGGGACGGGCGCTACGGCGACCACGGACTTGGCCGCAGGGGGCGTAGCCGACGAGGAAACGGCACCATAGACGGCGGCGGCGCCTACCAGTCCTACGGCTGCGCCGCTGAGTACGGTGAAGCTCGGGCGAATGATCATTTGTGTGCTCCAGATTCACTTGGGAGGGTTCCCGAGGCTCATGGTCACTGCCCGACCCCTATGGGCGCCTCGCGAGAACCTCAAATCGAGGTCAAGACGCTCAGGTCTTGAAGCTTTCTTAACCCAAACCTGACCCCGATTTGCACCAATGGACCGCAGCCTTGCATCTCCCCTACGTCCCAGAAGCAACCGTCTGCGCCGGCATGGCCCGGCTGGCTGCCTCCCGAGGCCGCCGCAACTCCGGCAGATGCGGCAGGCCACCTACAGGTTCAGGACGGGTTCAGGACGGGGGGCTCCCCACCCGAAAGGAATCCCCATGAGCCACTCCATGCTCTGGTTGGCGAACCGCGGAACAGGTGTTGTCCTTCTCGTCCTACTGACTCTCTCGATGATGATCGGCGTGCTCTCGACGTCCCGGATCAGCCCACAGCTCTGGCCCCGAATGCTCTCCCAGGGGCTGCACCGCAACGTCTCAACCCTGGCAGTGACCTTTCTGGCGGCACACACCTTGACCGCCGTGCTGGACAGCTACATCGACGTCCGCTGGTGGAACGCCATCCTGCCGTTCACAGGGGCGTACCGGCAGCCGTGGCTGGGCCTCGCGGCCCTCTCGACCGACCTGTTGATCGCCGTTGCGTTGACCAGTGTCCTGCGCCACAGGATGTCCCATCGACCATGGCGCGGCGTTCACGTCCTGGCCTACACGGCCTGGGCGCTTGGACTCATCCACGGGATGCAAGGCACCGACTCGGCGACTGTCTGGGGCGCCGCACTGAACTACGGATCCATCGCGGCAGTGTCCCTGGCAGTCCTTTCCCGGATCGGTCTGCTCGCACACTCGAAGCTGGTGGCAGCCTGAAAGCTGGTGGCAGCCTGAAATGAGATCTTGAGACTTTCTTAACGCTGACCTGATGCCACCTTGGGCCCCAGCACCAGACTCTGGAACCTGCCGAACCGATGGAGGACCTGAATGTCCCGCGACACTGCGTCTCGCGACGTGAAGCTCAACGCCCTTTCCATACTCACCGGAGGAATTACCGCTGCCGCCTTCCTGGGCACCGGTCTGGTGACCGGACTGGCGGCTGACTACACGGCACAGAAGACCCAGTCCAAGGCGTTGGCTCTCCAGGCCGCGCCCAAGGCTGCGTCCGTGGCGACCCCGCTGCCGGTACGGACTGTGGTCACGACCCGGTTCGTGCAGGCGCCTGCCGCCGCCGCCGGCGCGAGCCAGTTGCCGGGTGGACAGGCCAGTGGTGGCACATCTTCACCGTCAACCGGCGGTTCTGGGGCCGTATCATCACGAGCCGCTGCCCCGGCTTCTTCGGGCCAGGCCGCCGCGCCAGCACCGGCCCGGGCAGCTGCACCAGCCCCAGTTCGGGCAGCTGCACCAGCCCCAGTTCGGGCAGCTGCACCGGCCCCAGTTCGGGCTGCCGCCCCCGCCCCGGCTCCGGTGGCCGCTCCCAAGCCCGCCGCCAAACCTGCTCCCTCGGCCGCCTCTTGATGCGAACCCTCGAGGTGCGAGAAGCAGCGGGCGGCGGTACCGCAACCTGGCGGGCCCTCGGCACCTACGTGCATCTCTCGACCTCGCAGCCGGAGGCTCTGGAGCCCGCACGTCTGATCGCGATACGACTGCTCGCCGACGTGGACCGCTCCTGCAGTCGCTTCCGCCAGGACTCCGACCTCGTGCGCGCCAATCTGGCTGCCGGATCCTGGACGAGTGTCGACCCGCTGCTGGTTTGGGCGGTCGAGGCGGCAATGGAGGCTGCGGCCCAGACCGACGGGCTCGTGGACCCCACCCTGGGCCACTCGCTGGTTGCCGTTGGCTACGACCGCGATCTGGCGCTTATGCCGGCTGCGTCCTCCGGCCCCGCCGGCGTGCCGGTTCCCGCGCGCTCCAGGGCCTGGAGAGAGATCCTGCTGGATCCCGCGGGCGCCATCCGGGTGCCGAGTGGTTGCGCCCTGGACCTTGGCGCCACCGCCAAGGCCTGGGCCTCCGACCTGATCGCGAATGCCGTTGCAGCGGAATCTGAGACGACGGTTGCGATCAGTCTCGGAGGTGACGTTGCCGTTGCCGGTCCCGGTGGGGGGTGGCCGGTGGCCATCAGCGAGACAGTCGACGACACCGCTGATGCCGAGATCGTGCATCTGCCCTATGGGGGTCTGGCCACGTCCAGCACAGCCGCCCGACGGTGGACCCGCGACGGCGTCATCCGTCACCACCTGCTCGATCCGCTTACGGGTGAGCCGACACAGGGGTGCTGGCGGACGGTGACCGCCACAGGCGCGACCTGCGTAGCCGCGAACACGGCAAGCACGGCTGCGATCGTCCTGGGCGATGCCGCTGTTAGTTGGCTCACAGAGCGCGATATTCCTGCACGGCTGGTTGACCAGGGCGGCAGGATCGTCCGTACCGCACGATGGCCCGAGCCGGAGGTGCCCTCATGAACGGCCCCATGCTGTGGTTCGCCAACCGCGGGACGGGCGTGGTGCTGCTTGTGCTGCTTACCCTCTCCACGATGCTCGGAGTGCTCTCTGGCGCACGGGTGACCACCGGGATCTGGCCCCGCATGCTGTCCCAGGGGCTACACCGAAACGTCTCGCTGCTGGCCGTCGCGCTGTTGGCTGCGCATGTCACCACAGCCGTGGTCGACACGTTCGTCGACATCCGATGGTGGCACGCCTTCGTACCGTTCGCCGGGACGTACAAGCCGGTGTGGCTGGGCTTGGGGGCACTGGCCCTCGACCTCCTGATTGCTGTCACGCTGACCAGCATTCTGCGCCATCGCATGTCGCATCGCCCTTGGCGTGCGGTCCACCTGCTGGCCTATGTGGCCTGGGGCCTGGGTCTCGTCCACGGGATGCAGATGGGCACCGACTCAGCCAGCGCGTGGGGCGCGGCGATCAACATCAGCTGCCTCGCGGCTGTCGGCGTGGCCGTCCTGGCGCGCATTGGCATCCTCGCCCATTCAACGGTGGTGGCCTCATGAAATCTGCTGTCACCGCTCACATCGCGGTCCGAAACGACGTTGGGCTGACGCCCTATGTCACGGAAGGTCCGGCGCTGCTTGTTGGCATCGCGGAGGGCCCCAGCCTTGCGGCCCACCGCCGCCGCCGGGGGCCGGCCCCCACTCCGAGCGCCGACAAGCTGGTCGAGATGGCCACCGCGGTGAACCTTCGCGGACGCGGAGGTGCCGGATTCCCTTTTGCCATCAAGATGTCCACCGCTGCCCGCCGCAAGGCGGTCGTCGTAGTGAACGCGTCCGAGGGAGAGCCTGCAAGCCATAAGGATGCGGCCCTCATCACCTGCTCGCCGCACCTCGTCCTGGACGGGGCGGCGGCGGTGGCACATGCCCTGCGGACCCGCGAGGTGCACATCGCCGTACCTTCCGAGTTCCCGGCCATCCGGCTCGTTCTCGAGAAGGCGTTGCGAGAGCGCGCTGATGCCGGTGAGCGACTGCGCGTGCGGCTACACGATGCTGCTCCGCGGTTCGTCGCCGGCCAGGCCCAGGCCGTGCTTCAGCTCCTGGCCGGCCGGGAGAACCTTCCAGTCACCGCCTGGCAGCCGGAGGCGGTCAGCGGTCACCGCGGTCGGCCGACGTTGCTGTCCAACGCGGAGACGTTCGCTCAGATCGGCCATCTGGCCAATGTCGGTCCCACGCGGTACGCCGCTCAGGGCACGGACGCCGAGCCGGGCACCACGCTTTTGACCCTTCGCGGCGACGGCATGGATCCTGAGGTACGCGAGGTGGCCTTTGGAACGCCATTGGCCGATGTCCTGGACGAGGCTGAGATGCTTCGCCCACTTCTGCTCGGCGGCTATCACGGCACCTGGCTGACACCAGCCCACCTGCGTGGGTTGACCGTGTCTCGACAGGACATCGCAGCGAGGGGGGCGACACTGGGCGCAGGCGTGATGCTCCCTCTGGCCGACGGCTGGTGTCCGCTGGTACGAACTGCAGCACTCGTCGACTATCTGGCCGGGCAGAGCGCCGGCCGGTGCGGGCCATGCCGGAACGGGCTTCCTGCGATGGCTGAGGCACTCGGGGCCCTGGTACACACGGGTGGCCCGGTTAGCCGGGTCGAGGAGCTGTGCGGGCTGGTCGTGCGCCGCGGCGCCTGCGCTCACCCTGACGGTACTGCGCGCCTCGTGACCTCAATGCTTCAACGGTTCCCCGAGGAGGTCGACTCCCACTCCCTGGGCACCTGCCGCAGCAGTCGACAGGGGGCGCTCCTGTGAGTGAGCACCAGCTACGGGTCGACTGGCCGGCCTGCAAGGCCCATGGCCTCTGCGCCGAGCTCCTGCCAGAGGTCGTCAGCCTGGATGAGTGGGGCTACCCGATCGTCCACGAGCCGGTGAAGGCAGACGTGCTCGCGATGGCCCGACGAGCCGTCAAGGCCTGTCCCACCCTGGCGCTACGGCTCACCCAGCCGCCTGCACGCCACACGTGAGTCACGCGTCGCGCTGAGGTTGGCCCCACGACTGCACTGATCCCGTCCCTGCCCGTTCGGGTCGGTCGCTACCCCGGGGGCGCCGGTCAGTCGAGATCTTCGTACGCGGGGGCCAGCCTCTTCTTCGCGTCGCCGATCCGATGCACGCGCAAGGCGTTGGTCGAACCCGGTATGCCCGGGGGCGAGCCCGCGACGATGACCACCAGGTCGCCGACGGCGCAGCGGCCGCTCTCCAGCAGGGACTCGTCGACCTGCCTCGCCATCTCGTCGGTGTGCCGGACCATCGGAACCAGGTAGGTCTCGATGCCCCATGTCAGGGACAGCTGTGAGCGCGTGGCCTGCGTGGGGGTGAACGCCAGCATGGGCAGCTTGGAGCGAAGCCGTGAGAGCCGTTTGGCAGAGTCCCCCGACAGGGTGAAGGTGACCAGGTACTTGGCCCCCAAGAGTCGGCCAATCTCCTCCGCCGCGGCCGTCACGGCTCCCCCGACGGTATGCGGGTGGGTGCCCAGGCCGGGAACGCGCTCCAGACCATGTTCTTCGGTGCTCTCGATGATCTTGGCCATCGTGGCAACAGCTTTGATGGGCCACTTGCCGACACTCGTCTCGCCCGAGAGCATGATGGCGTCAGCGCCGTCCAGGACTGCGTTGGCGCAGTCGCTCACCTCTGCCCGGGTCGGCCGGGGGCTCTCGATCATGGAGTCGAGGACCTGCGTTGCCACGATGACAGGCTTGGCGTTGCGGCGCGTCATCTCGATGGCGAGCTTCTGGACCAGCGGAACCTCCTCGAACGGCAGCTCGACGCCGAGGTCGCCGCGCGCCACCATCACGGCGTCGAACGCCTTGATGATCTCCCGCAGGTTCTTGACCGCCTGCGGCTTCTCGATCTTGGCGATCACCGGCAGGCGAACACCTTCTTCGTCCATGATCTGGTGGACCCGCTGGATGTCAGCTGCATCGCGCACGAACGACAGGGCGATGAAGTCTGCCCGTAGCCGCAGAGCCCAGCGCAGGTCCGCCTCGTCCTTGTCCGAGAGTGCGGGCACGCTGACTGCGACTCCCGGCAGGTTGATGCCCTTGTGGTCGGACAGGAATCCGCCCTCGACCACCTCAGTGATGACCTCGGAGTCGGTGACCTCGAGAGCCACCAGGGTGACCTTCCCGTCATCGATCAGCAACCGGTGGCCTGGCTTTACGTCCCCCGGGAGTCCCTTGTAGGTGGTGGAGACGCGGTCCGAGTCGCCCGGAATGTCGTCCACCGTGATGGTGAACCGTGCGCCCTTGACCAGAAGGATGGGGCCGTCTGGAAAGCGGCCCGTGCGGATCTTGGGACCTTGCAGGTCAACGATCACGCCAACTGCCCTGCCTAGCTCATCGCTGGCCCTGCGCACCTCGCGATAGACCGCTTCGTGATCGGCATAGCTCCCGTGCGAGAGGTTGAGCCGGGCGACGTCCATACCTGCGGCCACCAGGGCCCGCACACCCTCAGGCGATGATGTTGCAGGGCCGAGGGTGCAGACGATCTTTGCGCGACGCATGGCAACAATCCTATTTGGGAATCGGTCGGTCGGTCAGGAGGGACGCCAAGCGATGGTCGATCGATCTCAGACCGTGAGCGGGCGGTCCGTGGGGCTCACCGGGCGGGGTAGTGCTGAGACCCGGGCGGTGAGGTAAGCATCGACACCAGCGGCCGCCGAGCGGCCCTCGGCGATTGCCCACACGATCAGCGACTGGCCGCGGCCGGCGTCCCCGGCAACGAAGACGCCTGGCACCGAGGTCATGAAAGCCTTGTCCCGCTTGATGTTCGAGCGTTCGTCAAGGGCGACGCCCAGCTGAGCGACGACACCGTTGGTCTCAGGACCAAGGAAGCCCATGGCAAGAAGCACCAGCTGCGCCGGGATCTCGCGTTCGGTGCCTTCGACCTCGGCAAAGCCCTTGCCTGCCTGCTCGACCTCGACCAGCCGCAATGCCCGGACCCTGCCCTGCTCGTCGCCCAGGATCTCCTTCGTACTCACCGCGTATACGCGCTCGCCGCCCTCCTCGTGTGCGGCCGCCACCCGGAACAGCATGGGGTATGTCGGCCACGGCTGGCTGTCAGGACGGTCCTCTCCGGGGCGCGCCATGATCTCAAGGGAGGTCACGGATCGCGCACCCTGGCGCAGGGCGGTCCCGATGCAGTCCGCTCCGGTGTCGCCCCCACCGATGACGATGACGTCCTTGTCCGTGGCCACGACCTGGTCCTCGACCGTCTCGCCCAGGGCGACGCGGTTGGCGGGGGGCAGGAACTCCATGGCCTGCAGGACCCCGTCAAGCTCTCTCCCCGGGACGGCCAGGTTGCGTGGGACTGTGGCCCCGATGGCCAGAACCACCGCGTCATAACGTCCACGCAGCGCCTTGCCGGTCAGGTCACCACCAACGTCAACACCGTTTCGGAACCGCGTGCCCTCGGCCTCCATCTGGGCCAGGCGGCGGTCCAGGACGGACTTCTCCATCTTGAACTCCGGTATGCCGTAACGCATCAGGC
>JBDTYK010000089.1:0-10220 GCA_040005715.1 Actinomycetota bacterium
TCAGGCAGCATCCGAGGTCACGCCGCGTCCGAGGTCACGCCGCGTCCGAGGTCACGCCGCGTCCGAGGTCACCCAGCATCCGAGGTCACCCAGCATCCGAGGTCACCCAGCATCCGGGGTGGGGCGCCCTTCGACGTCAGGCGTCACCGCTTCGCCGCGTACAGTTCCTGAGTGCCCAAGGACGACAAGCCCCAGCAAAGGGGGACCGATCAGGCGCCAGCGCAACCCGGCATACCGGCAGCCGACCTGCAGTTCTGCCTCGACGTTCTCGCGCAGGCCGACCAGCTGCCCACCGAGCACCCTGACGCTGTCGCGATAAGGCGTGCCACCGCGCGAATCTTCAAGGGTGTCAAGCAATCTCGTCGCGCCGAACGCCGGCTCAAGGTACTGGCAAACGACCAGGCGATCACAGCGCTGACGGCCACGGGCGCCCCGGAGCGGATCGATGACGAGACCCAGGGTCTGCAGCTTGTGTCCAACGCCACCGGTGCGCTCGCCGGCAAGCTCCTGCAGCCACGCTCCTGCTACATCTGCAAGTCACGCTACGTCGACGTCGACGCGTTCTATCACCAGCTGTGCCCCGACTGCGCAGCACTGAACCGCAGCAAGCGCAACCAGCGCACCGACCTGACGGGCCGCCGGGCGCTGCTCACCGGTGGCCGGGCGAAGATCGGGATGTACATCGCCCTTCGACTGCTGCGCGATGGCGCCCACACGACGATCACGACCCGCTTCCCGGGCGACGCCATCCGCAGGTTCACCGCGATGGAGGACAGCGCCGACTGGGTCCACCGGCTGCGGATCGTCGGAATCGACCTGCGCGATCCGGCCCAGGTAGTGGCCCTTGCGGATTCCGTTGCGGCACAGGGGCCACTGGACATCCTGATCAACAACGCAGCCCAGACCGTGCGCCGCTCGCCGGGGTCCTACGCGCCGCTGGTGGAGGCCGAGTCTGCGCCGCTGCCCGACGGGCCGCTGCCCGAGATGCTCGCGTTCGACCATCTCAGCGATGCCCATCCAGCCTCCTTCGCCGGGGCTCTCGCGGCCCCTCCGACGGCTCATGCGACGGCTCCCCACGTGCTGACCGCCATGGCCCTGCGTGCCGGATCTGCGACGCCGGCGAGGGTGCTTGCCGGAACGGCAATCGACGCCGGGGGACTGGTGCCCGACCTGCTCGCCGTGAACAGCTGGACGCAGAATGTGCAGGAGGTGGATGCGCTGGAGCTGCTGGAGGTTCAGCTCTGCAACTCCACGGCGCCGTTCATCCTGATCAGCCGTCTGCGCCCCTCGATGGCGGCCTCCAAAGCGCGTCGCACCTACGTCGTCAACGTCTCGGCGATGGAGGGTCAGTTCAGCCGCAACTACAAGGGTCCGGGCCATCCGCACACCAACATGGCCAAGGCGGCACTCAACATGCTCACCCGAACCAGCGCCGAGGAGATGCTCGAGACCGATGCCATCCTGATGACCGCGGTCGACACCGGCTGGATCACCGACGAGAGGCCCCATCCGACCAAGTTGCGACTGGCCGAGGAGGGTTTCCACGCACCACTGGATCTGGTCGATGGCGCCGCACGCGTCTATGACCCAATCGTGCAGGGCGAGCTGGGCCGGGACATCTACGGCTGCTTCGTCAAGAACTACGAACCCGCCCCCTGGTAGCCCCCAATTGCCCCGTCTCCTTGCGCCGAAACCACCGTTTCGGGGTGTTCGAGTCGCCGATTCGGTGGTTTCGGAGCAACAAGCGGGGGGTTTAGCCGATGTCGCGACGCAACAAGCGGGGGGTTTAGCCGATGTCGCGACGCCGGAAGCCGTTGATCCCGGCCCCGGTCAGCGCGATCGCGATCAACGTCAGAACCACGAGCGGAGGTATTTCGAGGTCGGCACCGGGGAACGTGGGGGCATTCGCAAACGGCGAGATCCGCAGAACCTTGTCGGGCAGCTGGAGGATCGGCCCCAGCTGACCGAGGAAGCCGCAGCCGGCCAGCACGCCCCACGCGAGGACGCTGCGCTCTGGGGCCATGCCGATCAGTGCCATCGTCACCCCGGTGAAGACCCACATCGCGGGAACCAGAACGAGGGCTCCGCCGAGCACCGGCCACATCTTGCTCGCGTCGTGCACGGACAGGGCATACGCACCACCGGCCGAGAGCCCCACCACCGTCATCAGGATCGGCGGGCTGGCAACGGCGTGCGCCAGGTGGCTGCCCATGATCTGCGTCCGGGTCACGGCGGTTCCCAGAACCTGCTCGACTCGGGTCTCGGTCTCCTCGGAGCGCAACCTCAGCATCGCCTGCAGTGAGTGGATCGTCACAACGGTGGCCAGCAACGGCAGGATCGCAGCGAAGAACGCGTCGATCAGCGACTGCGTGCCACCCAGTCGCTTGATCATCTCCTCGAGCTGCGCGTTGCCCTTGAAGATGTCGAGCACGCCGTTGGCCACCGAGCCGAGGGCAGCGGCGAAGATGGCGATCCCGATGGTCCACGCGAGCCATGAGCCACGCTGCAGCCGCCAGGCCAGCGCCGTCGCGGTCGACAGCCCCGCACTTGCTCGACTCGGGCCGAGCGGGGATGGGCGCAGCCCCGCACCGAAGTCGCGCCGCGCCTCCAGTGCCGCGGCGAGCGCGATCAGGCCAAGGCCAACAACGAGGGGTAGGCCGAGCACCCACCATCGTTCCCCGGCGAAGGGTCGGGTCAGCTGGACCCAGCCGACGGGGGAGATCCAGCTGAGCCACGTCGCGGTGTCCGAGCTGTCCCCAAGCGCACGAAGCAGGTATGCCGCACCCAGGACCGCAGCCGCCATTCCCCTTGCAGGACGGGCGTTTTCGCTGATCTGGGCGGTGATCGCGCCGACGCCGGCGAACACGATTCCACAGCCCGCGAAGCCCAGACCCAGGGCAAGCGCTCCCGCGACCGGAAGGTTCTCGGCGACCAGGCCGGCGATAACGATCGAGGCCAGAAGAAGGTTCGCACCAATCGTGACCAGCAAGGCGGCAGCCAAGGGCGCGTGGCGACCCACGACTCCCGAGCGCAACAGCTCGAGACGCCCGGCCTCCTCCTCCGCGCGAGTGTGCCTGACAACGGCGAGCAGGCTCATCAGCCCGATGACCGCCGCGGCGAACGCGCCTATGCGCCATGCCGTGAACCCGCCGGCGCTGGCGAGGTCGAAAGGCCGGCCGTACAGAGCGCGCAGCGAGGTGTTCTGCCCCAGGGTTGCCCCCAGCCCCGAGCGTGACTGCGGCGTTGGGTAGAGCGACTCGTAGGCGCCAGCCGTTGCCACGACCTGGACGCTGATCAGCACGATCCAGGCCGGCCACCAGACCCGGTCGCGACGCAGCGCCAGCCGGATCAGCGGCCACAGCCCGGTGAGACCGCCCGCGGATAGTCCAGCCGTGGCGGGCTCTGAGGGCGTCGTATCGCGAGTGCTGGTCATCGTGCTCACGCGGACTGCTCGCCGGGCGAGGCTCCCGTGGCGGCGTAGTGCCTGAGGAACAGGGTCTCAAGTGTGGGTGGAGTGCTCAACAACGTGGCGACGCCGACTGCTGTCAGCCGGGCGAGAAGTCCGCCGAGCTGGGCCGAGTCGACCTCGCAGGTCAGCTTGCGCCCGTCGGTGACCAGGTCATGGACACCGGCCAAGCTCACCAGGTCGGCTGGAACCGTGTCCACCAGGGCCGCCTCGACGTGGGTACGAGAGAGGTGTCGGAGCTCGGCCAGAGTCCCGGTCTCGACCGTGTGCCCGTCCTTGATGATGCTGACTCGATCGCATAGGTGCTCGACCTCGGAGAGGATGTGGCTGGACAGCAACACGGTCCGGCCGCGGGGTCGCTCCTCCTGGATGCAATCGCGAAAGACGCTCTCCATCAACGGATCCAGCCCTGCAGTGGGCTCATCCAGGATCAGGAGCTCCACGTCCGAGGCAAGCGCCGCCACCAGCGCGACCTTCTGGCGGTTGCCCTTGGAGTAGGCGCGGCCCTTCTTCCTCGGGTCGAGGTCGAATCGCTCCAGCAGGGTCTGGCGACGCCGCTCGTCAAGGCCCCCGCGCAGCCGGCCCAGCAGGTCGATGACCTCGCCGCCGGACAGGCTGGGCCACAGGTTGACGTCTCCTGGCACATACGCGAGGCGACGGTGCAGGCTTGCGGCGTCCCGCCAGGGGTTGCCGCCCAGCAAGGTGGCCTCGCCTGCGTCCGGGCGCAGGAGCCCGAGCAGAACCCTGATGGTGGTGGACTTTCCGGCGCCGTTGGGACCCAGGAATCCGTGTACCTCACCGGTGGCCACCTGAAGGTCGAGGTCGTTGAGCGCCTTTGTCGCGCCGAAGGACTTGCTCAGGTGAGAGGCGGTGATTGCCATTGTCATGCTTCGGACCGTATCCCGTTTCCCTGCCTGGTCAACCGACATCCGCATGCGCCACGACCCGATCGCCCGGTGCATTTGCCGAAGGGAGCGGATCTGCCGGTGACGAAGATGGGACATCGAGCCGTGGTCCCTGCCGAAGTTGTCAACGGACACCTGAATACCGTGGCAGGCGAAGCCGGGTCAGGCAGTACGGGCCGGTCAGCTAACCCGCGAGCGCGGCCACGACCTGTCGTTCGATGTAGGGCGCCAGCGTCGCGGCGAAGGTGGCCGTGAGGTGGGTGCGGTCCTTGTAGACGAGGACGTGACCGATCACTGGCGGGCACTGCGTGGCAGTGCAGTACATCGAGGTCACGTCCACCAGATGAGCACGACTCACCTGTAAGGCCGCCTCGGCCTGACCGTCGAACGTGGCGAGGCCCTTGGAGCGTGTCACCGCGCACGCGTCAGCTGCCGTGCTCAGATGCTGGGAGACGCAGCTCAGGACGTCCGGCCTCGTCCACGGGTTGTCACGGATCGCCACGATCGGAACGCCTGGCAGGTTGCGCCACGCACCAATCAGCCCGGCCACCGTCGCCTGATCGGCGGTCTCACCCTTGCCGGGAATGATCGGCTGAGCGTGGGTGACGATGATGGCGTCATACACGCCCTTACCGATCAGGGTCATGACCCCGGCACGCCACGCCATGCACTCCTTTTCCGACCCATCTGATGAGGGCACGTTTCGGGCGGTGGTGAGGTAGCAGCCGTTGTGGCTGGCGACGTCGATGCGCCAGTTGTTGTCCTTGGCCATCGTGCTGTAGACGCCGAGAAGGACGTTGTTGTGAGAGTCGCCCGCAGCGAAGATGCGCTTGACGTACCCCGCCCGGGGACCGACCTGGCAGATCCTGGGAACGATCGCGGACTGCATACCCAGGCAGTCGGGCCGATACTTCTGGTCGGCTTTGGCCTGCGCCGGATCGGGTACGAGCACCCCGGCAAGAGCGGGGTTGCTGCACGGGGCGAAAGCCGGGTCCATGGCTTGGGCCCCAAGGCAGCTGGGCTTCTCGGCGACGACCTTGCGGGCGACCTTGGCGAGCTGCTTCTCGTGGACGACCAGCCCGTTCGCCTCGGCAGCCGAAAAGCCAATGACGACCGCCATCGCCGCTGCGGACCAGGCGGCCACTGTCAACGGACGGCGCTGGCCGAGCAGCTGCGGCCGGAACCGGATCGGGTCTTCGATGAACGTCGTCGACAACCAGGCCAACACAACGGTGGCTGCGATGATGCCGATCTTGTCGACGTTGTCCAGCGACCGGTGGGTGATGTAGGGAAGGAGCGCGATCAGCGGCCAGTGCCAGAGGTAGGCGGCGTAGGAGACACGTCCGAGCAGTGCGACCGGTGGCAGCGCCCCAAAGCGACTGAACGTCGAACGGCGCCCCGCCCAGATCACCACCACAGTTCCGACAACCGGCAGCGCCGCAGCGACACCCGGGAAGGAAGTCGTGGAGTCAAAGATGACGCAGGCCGCGACAATGGCCACGACACCGAACCAGGTCAGCGCGCGACGGCGGCGGGCACTCGATCCGGCATAGGCGAGCAGCGCCCCGGCGCCGAACTCCCATGCCCTGGTGAAGGTCGAGAAGTAGGCAACCCCCGGGGTCGTTGCAGTGAGCCAGATCGAGTAGCTGAGCGAGCATGCGACAGTCACCAGCAGACCCGTCAAAATCACCTGGCGGCGGCCCGCCCGCAGGATCCGCGCAACAACAATCGCGGCCAGCAAGAGCAGCGGCAGGACGACGTAGAACTGCTCCTCGACCGAAAGGGTCCAGAAGTGCTGTGTCGGAGATGGACTGTTGTTGGCGGCGAGGTAGTCCACGGAGTCGTGGGCCAGCAGCCAGTTCTGGACCTGGAGGGTCGACGCGACGACCTCGGTCAGGAACTGACGCCACAAGGCCTTCGGAACCCAGGTCACGACGCCCACCACGGTCAGAACCAACACGATCGTGGATGCAGGCACAAGGCGTTTTGCCCGTCGCGCCCAGAACCTGGTCGGGCGCAGATGACCCGTGGCGTCGATCTCTGCGAGCAGGTGGGAGGTGATGAGGAAGCCGCTGATGGCGAAGAAGACATCGACCCCGACGTAGCCGCCGGTCAGCCGATCGGGCCAAAGGTGAAAGATCATCACCGCGCCAACCGCGATTGCGCGCAGTGCCTGTATGTCGGCCCGAACCTCGCCCTTTCGAGGTGCATCCACCTCAGGACCGGTCACTCGCAGATCATAGAGGGCCCGGCTCGGGGACACTCGACCGCGTTCTGAGCCGGCCGGTGAGCTGGCTCTGTCTGGACGGCATCAGCATTGCCGATTCCGCAGATCCTCAGGGCATCATTGCCCGGATGCCGGGAAAGAGGGAATGGGCGGAGCCCAGCCGGGTCGTTGGATGAGGCAGAAGGGGTGCCCAGCGGAGTCGGCATACACATGATCACCATCGGGCAGTAGTCGCGCGCCAAGGGCGAGCACCGCAGCGGCCGCTTGGCCGCGGTCTTCCACCATGATGTCGAGGTGGAACTGTTGAGGGGAGTCCGGGTCGGGCCAGGTGGGAGGCCGGTGTTGCGGGTCGCGTTGGAATGCCAGGCCCGAGCTGGTGTCGTTCTGCGCAACCACCACCCAGTCCTCTGAGCGGTAGGTCACCGGCAACCCCAGGATCTGGGAGTAGAAGTCGGCGAGAACCGACGGCTCAGGGCAGTCGATCACGACGTGATGCATGCGGCCGATCATTTCCTCATCGTCGGGGCTGATCGGTCCTGCAGCAAGGGGGTCCGTGTCGAGCTCGACCGACAGCGGCAGACACCCTGGCGCTGCGCAGCCATCCCTGGGGTAGCGATCAAGCGCTGAGGCCAGCGCATGCGTCAGGCGCCAGCGCCAGCAGGTCAGGCGGGCAGGAAGGTGCCGAGGATCCTGACCAGCGACTCACTAACCGACGCTTCTCACAGGTTGTGGGCTGAAGAGTCGTGGGTTGAGGTCGAGGTGAGCTGCCTGCATAGGTCTGCTGATGAAGTACCCCTGGCCCAGGTCACACCCGAGGTCGGCCAGCAGGTCCAGGGTGGCGCCGTCCTCTATCCCCTCGGCCACGATTTTCAGACCAAGGGCGTGACCGAGGTCAATGGTTGCGCGGACCAGGTCCAGGTCGTGTTCGTTGTCCTTGGCGGTGAGCTTGCGGATGAACGTGATGTCGAGCTTGAGCTCCTTGACAGCCAGGCTGCTCAGATGGGCGAGGGATGTGAAGCCCGCGCCGAAGTCATCTATCGAGACGGTGATGCCGAGGTCCTTGAGCTCCTGGATGACTTGCTGGGACCGGTCAAACTCAGCGATGACGCTGGTTTCAGTGATCTCCAGAACCAGAGCTCCGGCAGGCACATGATGACTGTGTAGCAGGTCGCGGACCAGGTCTGTGAAGCCAGGCTCGAGCAGGTTCGTCGGCGAGATGTTGACAGCGACTGACAGCGGGTTTCCGCTACTTGTCCATGCGGCGCACTGTGCCAGCGCATCGCTGAGCACCAGCGTGGTGATCGCGCCCATCAGGCCAGCGTCCTCGGCGAACGGCAGGAAGTCGTCCGGCGGGATGATTCCGAGCGTGGGATGCACCCAGCGGATCAGACTTTCGACCGCGACGATCTGACCGGTCCTCAGATCGAGCTGCGGCTGGTAATGGAGGATGAGCTGGTGCTCTTCGATGGCGGTGCGCAGTTCCTCGAGGAGCCGTAGCCGGTTTCCTGAGCTGTCAAGGTCGGGGTGGTAGATCGCGAATGGGGCGTCGCTCAGCTTGGCCCGGAACATCGCAATATCCGCGCAGTGGAGCAGGCCGGCGGCGTCGGTAGCGTCTGCCGGCGACAGGGCGATGCCAATACTGGCGCTGATGCCCGCGCTGATGCTCGCGTGTGTGGTCTCCAGGGTGAAGGGCTTGACCAGCCCTTCTGTCAGTCTCTGGGCGACCGCCGTTGCGTATTCCGCGTCCGCGTCCACGAGCAGCGCAACGAACTCATCTCCACCCAGGCGGGTGAGCAGGTCAGACTCCCGCAGGCAATCAGTGAGGCGTGGGCCCAGCTGCTTGAGCATCTGGTCGCCGGCTGGATGGCCAAAGGTGTCGTTGATCTGCTTGAAGTTGTTGAGATCAATAAAGAGGAAGGCGAGCTTTCGTTGCTCCGGGGCAGTGTCGTCGCGCTCCACGAAGAACGCGTCCAGCACCGTTGTCAGACACCGCCTGTTGCCCAGACCCGTGAGGTCATCGGTGATCGACTGGTCGCGGCGCTCCTGGCTGAGAGCCCGCATTCCGCGTACGGAAAGGATCAGCCTCGCACCGACAAGGACAAGAGTGGTCGTAGCCAGGCCCAGCGCAGCGCGGCTCGTCTCATGCAGGTTTCCGACGAAGAGAATGACCACCGCGGAGAAGGCGCTGAGCCCCGGAATGACGAACGTGCCGGGCTTTTGCAGGGTCAGCGGGTTGGATGGGCGCGGCCGCAACCAGACCGCCATCGACATGACAAGGATGGACGCCGGCCACGCGATCGCGTCGAGAATGAAGCCCGGGCGACCCCAGGACGCGGCGAAGAGGTTCGCGCTGTCCCCGACGACATTGATGACGATCCCCAACACCAAGAGGACCCAGGGCGCTTTCCTGCGCCCGGTCATTACCGTCGACCCGCCAATGACCAGACTGAGCAGCAGCACGTCGCCCACTGGATAGGCCAGCTTGGTCATCACCTCAATCGGGCTTCCGCCCGCAAGATGAAGAATCCTGGGGAAGACGAACGCCGAACACAGGGCCGCCGCGCCGACCCCAGCGACCGCACCGTCCAACCAGCTGGGGGTGGAGAGCCTCTTCAGCTCCCCGCGCATGAAGATCACGAGCGCGACGTAGGTCGCCGGGAAAAAGCCCAGATAGAAGACATCTGTCAGCGAAGGTGTCGCTGGGGTGACACCGTCGCGAGACTGTATGACCAACGAAATGTCGCCCAGCGCCCACAGCAGCAGCGCGAGTCCCAGCGTCAGTGCCACCACGCGCCCGGGCCTTCGGGTGAACCCCCGGGCGACGCACATCAAGCTGGCTACGAGCTCGAACGCCCCGATGGACCAGTCGCTGAACAGGGCCCCCGGGTCAGGCCCCCGCACCATGGATACGAGATAACCGGCCAGGTAGGCACCCAACAGCCCGTAGCCGACCCAGAGAGCCGTCCTTGCGCGCCCGTTAACGCTCAGGCGGGCAGTGCGCCTGGCTAGCTGCGGCGCAGGCCGCACATTAGCCATGTGTAATGGATCCATCTGCCGCCGATCCCCTTTGTGAAGCAGAGTCACTTGTCGGTCAGGAAAACCAGCCCCCAAGCATTGGCCTCAGGTTCGCAGAGATAGGGCGTAACCGTACAAAGAATTGGCAAATCAACAGGAATGGAGCCGTTTGGGGTCTAGTCCGACTTTCCAGTCACGCTTGCGAACGAGGTGGTCCGCACCATGAACCCAGGTGGGTTGAGCGCCGTCCCGATCGAGAGCTGGGAGGCTCGGTGCTCGAGTATGCCGTGACCAAGTGGGCGTAGCCTCAAAGCGTGGGCGAGGTTGGCACGTATCTCAGCACGGTAGAGGGAGCGGATCGGGACGCGCTCCAGCGCGTATATGCCATCGCCCGCGACGTCGTGGCGGAAGCCGAGGAAGGCACCAGCTACGCCATGGCTGCGCTCCTTTACCGTGACAAGGGCCTCATCGCGACGGTACGTGCGAAGAAGTTCCTGTCGCTCTACCCCTACAGCGGCGCGGTCATCGCGTCCGTTCTCGAAGAGCTGAGCGACTTCGAAACCACCAGCGGGAGCATCCACTATTCGGCAGACCACCAGCTGCCTGA
>JBDTYK010000090.1:0-10113 GCA_040005715.1 Actinomycetota bacterium
TAGCTGTAGGGCTCGAAGATGGTGAGCTTCAGCGGGACCGTCTGGTGGGTCAGCGTGTAGATGACGTTGAGCTTGCTCTTTGGGTCGGTATTGGCCAGCGCGATCGAGCTTGAGAGCCCTTGGGTCCAGACCATGAAGCCCATATATCCGGCAGCGACCATGTAGCCGAAGCTCACCTTGCTCAGCCGCGCAGCCACCTGGCGAGCCAGCAGGGCTCCGACGACCAGACCCAGGCCCCAGTTGACAACGGAGGCAACAGCCGCGACCCCGAAGCAGAGCAGGGCGCCTTCCACCTGGTTACGAGGCTTGCTGGCCATCCATCCGAGCCCGCGCTTGACGATCGGTGCTTCGGCCAGGGTGTAGCCACTGACCAGGATGAGAATCATCTGCATGGCGAAGGTGAAGATGTTGTTGGTGCCCCAGACGCCCTGGTACCAGCTGTCAACAATGCCACCAGCATTCGCGCCTGGGACCAGGACGAAGATGAGCCCGACGACGAGCAGGGTCAGGATGACGGCGAAAAGGTAGGGGTCTGGCATGAGGCGCTCTACGTAGTGAACGCAGATATCCGTGAACCACCGCATGGGCGTCTTTCGTCCCGCGGGGGGTGCGGCGGTGACCGGTGGCTGTTGGGCCGTGGCAGTCATCGCTGCCCGCTCTCGCACGAGCCGGCGATGATGGTCGCGAGGCTATGGGTCATGGCTCTCATGGGGGTTCCTCACTGCTTCTGGTGCGGCGACACGGCCCCCACGCGCTCGAGGTCCATGAGAAGGTGCCCGGTCGTGGCGCGGATTGGTGGGGGTGGCTGACATCGCCTCGATCCGGAACGTGCTCAAGGTACGCGCCTATGGCCTGGGTCACATTGGCGGGTGACCTTTTGGCCATACCGGCAGGAATGAGTACATACGACCCTGGATCAATGGCATCGATGTGGCGTAACGTCGAAGTCTCCAGCTAACGAGGCTCCAAACCAGGGAGAACCATGGCCGACAAGTCGCCTCGACAACACCTTTCCAAGCAGGCGGGGAAGTCTCTCAAAGAGAAGCGCGCTGAGAAGCACGCCAAAGCGGATACGAACCACAAGACCGAGATTGTGCCACCCGCCAAGAAGCGCTGAGGCCCGTCCCAGGACTGCGCTCCGCGCGGACCAACCCTGGGAATGATGATGAGGTCGCAAATAGCGCTCAGGGATGCCGCCTGCCAAGATGGGTGCTCGTATGCGCCCCCTCCGCAACCCTTTCGGGTCCCTGCCGCCAGAAGTGGCGGTCCTGGCTGCCGTGGCGTTCTCAGTGGCCCTCGGCTTCGGGATCGTCGCGCCGGCCATCCCGCTGTTCGCAAAGAACTTCGGCGTCACCAACTTCGCCGCCGGCGCCGTGATCTCGGTGTTCGCGCTTGTCCGGTTCGTCTCGGCGCCAGTTGCCGGCAGGTTGGTCAACCGCCTGGGTGAGCGAGTGGTGCTGGCCGCCGGAATCGGGATCGTCGGCGTCTCCAGCCTTTTGGCCGGCCTCGCGCGCAGCTACCCAGAGCTGCTCGTGTTGCGTGGCATCGGTGGTTTTGGCTCGGCGATGTTCACCGTGTCCTCGTTCGCGCTTCTGCTGCGAGTGGTTGCCCCAGACCAGCGGGGCCGGGCAGCGGGCACCTACCAGACCGGGTTCTTGCTGGGTGCGATCGCCGGTCCCGCCTTCGGTGGCCCGCTGACCGCATGGTCTCTGCGCGCGCCGTTCTTTGTCTATGCGATCACCTTGTTGGTCGCCGGAGGTGTGGCCACGGTCTTCCTGGCCCGCACCGCGCTCCAGGAGCACGAGGTCGAGGCAGGCACGGCTGACCGTGAACCCACAAAGCTGGGAACAGCGCTGCGCAGCTCGGCCTACCGGGCAGCGGTTGCCAACAACTTCGCCGTCGGATGGGCGGTATTCGGCGTCCGCTCGTCGCTGGTCCCGCTGTTCGTGCTGGAGGGGCTCCGCCTGGGCTCGTCCTGGACCGGGGCCGGGCTGGCGCTGTCGGCGGTGGTGCAGGCGATCGTGCTCATCCCCGCCGGCCGAATGGTCGACCAGCAGGGACGTCGCCCGTTTCTGCGCGCCGGCGCCGCCTTCGGACTGGCGGCAGGAGTCGCGATGGCTCTCGCCGGGAGTGCACCGCTCTTCCTGTTGGGGATGGCGCTCTACGGGACCGGCTCGGCGCTGCTCGGCGTGTCCTCGGCAGCCATCGTGGGCGACGTCATCGGAGGGCGGGGCGGCACGCCGGTCGCCGCCTTCCAGATGGCCTCGGACGCCGGTGCCTTCCTCGGCCCGCTCGTGGCCGGCGTTCTCGCCGACGCCGCTTCCTTCGAGGTGGCGTTCCTGGCGACGGCGATGGTCTCCGGGCTCGCGTTCGCGACCACGCTGGCCATGCCGGAGACCCAGAACCGCCAGCGGGCAGCCTGACCCGTGGCAGCCTGACCCGTGGCAGCCTGACCCGTGGCAGCCTGACCCGTGGCTGGCGGGCTCAGGTCGGGGTGTCCAGACCCTTGGCGATCGCGAAACGGACCAGCTGGACCCGGTTGTGCAGGTGAAGCTTGATCAGGGTGTTCTGGACATGGTTCTGGACGGTGCGGTGCGAGATGAAGAGATGTTCACCGATCTGCTTGTAGGACATGCCCGTCGCCACCAGCTTGAGAACCTCGACCTCGCGAGCGGTCAACCCCGGCACCTCGGGGCCGGGGGTCCGGGCACTCTCGGCGGCCATTCGATGGAACTCCCCCAGGACCAGCCCGGCCAGACCCGGTGTGAAGACGGCCTTGCCGAGAGCAGTGGCCCGGACGGCGTCCAGGAAGTCGTCCCGGCCGGCCGACTTGAGCAGGTAGCCGGTCGCGCCAACCTTGATCGCCTCAAGGACATCGTGCTGTTCGGCGCTCGCCGACAGGATCAGCACCCTGGTCGGGATCTGCGCTGACACGATGGCCTCGCACACCTGGTCGCCACGCAGGCCCGGGAGGTTGAGGTCAAGCACGAGCACATCCGGTCGCGTGGCCAGGGTGCGGTTTACGGCGCTGTACCCGTCGTCTGCGGTGGCAACCACGTTGAACCCTGCCTCGGTGAGGTCGCGCGCCACGGCATCTCGCCACATCGGATGATCGTCAGCCACGACCACACTGACGGTGGTCTCGTCCAGGTCGTCTTCCCGATCGGCGCCATGCGGCACGGTCACGACAAGCGCTCCTTCTTGGGCACGACGAGCTCAAGGGACGTCCCCGCACCCGGCCTCGACTCGATGACGGCAGTTCCTCCGAGATCGCTCATCCGCCTCCTGATGCTGGTTGCCACGCCGAGACGGCCGCCGGCGGCAGCTTCGGCGAGGCGATCCGATGACACGCCGACGCCGTTGTCGCGGATGGTCACCGTGACATCGTGCCCATCGTCCTCGATAAGCACCCACGCGTGTGCGTCGGCACCCGCGTGACGGCTGACGTTGTCCAGGGCAGCACTGACCGCGGCGGAAACCTCGTCGGCAACCCCGCGGGCAAGCAGTACCGGTTCGGCGGGAGGAATGACGTTCACGTGACCCTGGGCGTAGTCGCGCAGGAGGAGCCGGAGGTCAACCTCGCCGCAGGCCAAGGCATCCTGAGGGGGCGCCACACTCACGAGCGCTCGCAGCAGTCGTTCCTGGTCGGCTGCCATCAGACCGAGGTCTCCAGACTCGCCCCCGAGGTCGAGGCCGCGGCGATGGATGTAGGACAGGGTCTGTAGCACCCCGTCGTGGACAGTGCGTGCCAGCCGATCGCGCTCCCGCACCTCCGCCTGGAGCCGCAGAGCCTCGCGGAGCGCCGCGTGTCCCTCGCGGGAGAGGTCTGCGCAATAGCCGATGCAACCTCCCAGCAAGATCAGGATGACGATGTTGGTGACCGTGTTCTCGGTCGCGACGCCGACCTCGAGGATGTCGGCTGCACCCACGAAGGCTGCCGCCAGCATGCCCCCTCGCCAACCCTTGAGCACGGCCCAGGCCAGAACCGCCGCGGCCGGCCAGAAACCCGGCAGGGTCTTAGCCCCCCCTGCGATCACGTCGGAGGTGTCCACCAGACGCGTGCTGAAGATCGCGGCACAGGCGAGCAGGAGCTCGAGACCGACAACGGTGGTGGTGCGGGTGCGGTAGAGGAGCATGCCCGCCGTCCAGCACCCCAGTGTTCCCAGCACGATCCAGCCCAGCCACGGCCGCGCGAAGTCCTCCTGTCGGACGAATGCCGAGTACACGGCATACAGCCAGGCGATCGGTCGGAAGACATCCACGCCGCGCCACATTGAGGTGACCACGGTCGGCCCCATCTCGGCGCCTTCATGCGGCGCGCTGGAGAAGCGCACGCGCTAGCTGGCCGCGCGCTCGTCGCCCTGCGACTTCGGCGGCTGATCCTCGTCATCGGGAGCCGACCCGGGTGCCTCACCGGAGTCGTCGCTCTCGAGCGTGGCGCCGTCACCCTTGAGGGACCTGTCGAACTTGTCGAACATGTCGGCAGCGTGCTGAAGCTCTCTGGCTTTGGCCCTGGCGGCAGCGAGCAGGCGGTTCTTCATCGACGTGGCATACATGTCGACGTACTCCTGACGTGACAGGAGCATGAGCTCGTACATGATCTCGTCAGCGACCGAACGCAGGACGAACCGGTTGTCCTCCATGCCTTCGTAACGGGAGAAGTCCAGCGGCTTTCCGATGCGCACCCCGATCCGCATGATCTTCGGGACCTTCTTGCCCGTGGGCTGCGCCTTGTCGGTGCCGATCATGGCCACCGGAAGCACCGGGCATCGCGCCTCAAGGGCCAACCTGGCCACGCCGCTGCGTCCGCGATAGAGCCGGCCGTCGGGCGAGCGGGTGCCTTCGGGGTAGATGCCGAGCACCTCACCGCGACGAAGGACCTTCATGCCGCTCCTCAACGCCGCCTCACCGGCCATTCCCCCGGAGCGATCCACCGGAAGCTGGCCGGCACCCTTGAAGAACGCTGCGGTCGCCCGCCCCTTGACGCCGCGCCCCGTGAAGTAGTCGGACTTGGCCAGGAAGGTGACGCGACGAGGGACCACCAGGGGCAGGAAGATGGAGTCGGAGAAGGAGAGGTGGTTGCTCGCGAAGATCGCCGCGCCCTGCTCCGGGACGTTCTCCAGGCCCTCGACCCATGGACGGAACAACACCCTCAGGATTGGTCCGAGAATGAGCGTCTTCAGCACCCAGTAGAACAACCCCGTCAACCTCCACAAATGTGAGACACCGGACACACCCCCGATGCGTGAACTCTACGACACTATGCGCCGGTGACGGGGTCGTGCGAGGATTCTGCTCCAAGGACTATCGCGGATCTCTTAGGAACCCAGGAGTCAATCTGTGGCCATTCTGCCCGGGGCCGAACCGTTCCACCATGACGGATCCGACGTCGGGGTGTTGTTATGCCACGGCTTCACCGGCACCCCGCAGAGTCTGCGCTCATGGGGCGAGTACCTCGCCGACCGGGGTTACTCGGTGCATATCCCCCTCCTGCCCGGACACGGCACAACCTGGCAGGAGATGAACCAGACCCGTTGGGAGGACTGGTACGCCTCCGTTGACGGCGCGTTCCGCGAGCTCCACGAGGCCTGCGAACGCGTGGTGGTCTGCGGCCTCTCGATGGGAGGTGCCTTGGCCCTTCAGCTGGCCCAGGGGCACGGCCCACGCATCAGCGGCCTGGTTCTGGTCAACCCTGCGGTCAAGTTCGAGGACCCTCGCACGCTTCTCCTGCCGGTGCTGAAGCACATCGTGGGGTCGTTGGGGGCCATCGGGAACGACGTCAAGAAGCCGGGTGTCACCGAGCTCGCCTACACCCGCACCCCTTTGAAGGCAGCACACTCCCAGCTGATCGCCTGGCAGTCCGTCGTCAGGGACCTGCCCGAGGTCACCCAGCCGGTGCTGCTGCTGCGCTCGCCGCAGGACCACGTCGTGCCTGCGTCCAGCTCAGCCCTGATCCTTTCCAGGATCTCAAGTCTGGACGTCACCGAGATCCTGCTTGAGGACTCGTATCACGTTGCCACCATTGACAACGACGCCCAGCGCATCTTTGACGAGTCGGCCAAGTTCATTGAACGCACCACGGTGTCATGAACGATCCCGACGCCGGACGGGCATCCGAGGGCTTCGACCAGGACGCGATCTTCGCTGACATCGTGGCTCACCTGGACGGAGACGACACAACCTCACGCCAAGCTGTCGTCCCAGGCGCCGAAGACCCCTCAGACCCTCGCGAGACCTCAGATGAGGCCACGCACGAGACCTCCGACGATGATCCGGCTGGCCATGGCGGCTCACACCTCTACCTACCGGTCGCCCTCCCTGAGCCGGGAGACCCCCAAGACCTCCCGACCCCTCAAAGCTGGAGAGCCCACGAGGTTCACGACGAGGAGGAAGAGCATTTCGAACCACAGCCAGTGGCTCCGCTACCCGTTGGCGACCTGCAGTTCTGGGCCATCATTGCCGGCATGTGCGGTGGGCCGCTGTTACTGCTGTACATCGTGCTCTTCAACCGGGACGCAGGCGGGCTGTGGATCTTCGCGGCAATCGGGATGTCGATCGGCGGCTTTGCCTTGCTGGTCTCGCGGTTGCCCGGAAACCAGGATGACGACGACGGGGCGCGTCTGTAACCGTCAACCGTCACCGGTCGCCTCACTCCCTGGCGACGCCCGAAAGGTCAAGATCGACCCAGACCGGCAGATGATCGGTGGCTGTGACGAGATCATGGGGGTCAAGCTTGAGGGGACCGCCCGGCACGACGGAAAGCTCCTGCGACGCAAAGATGACGTCGGTTCGATGATGGGGGTTGGCGGCGGGAAAGGTCGGTGCGTCGCTGGTGACGTCGCGAAGCCGCCGACCGAGCGCCTTCCAGGCTCGCCCTTCCGAGCCCTCGTTGAGGTCTCCTGCCACGATCAGCGGGACGTCCCCGGGAACGGCCCCCAGGACCGCCGCCGCGTGTCTTTCCCGCTCACCCGCGTCCAGGCTCAGGTGAATGCTGACGACAAGGACGCTCTTGTGGCCCGGCAGCCTGACCTTGGTCAGGGCGTAACCGCGCTCACGGGCAAGGCGACCGCCCACCTTCAGTGGGCGGTGCTCCACGTTTCCGGCATCCACCCGAAGACTGGACAGAACCGTCGTACCGCCACTGCCACGGTGGCCGCCCGACCAGTACAAACCACACCGGGCCGCGAAGGAGACCGTCCGGTAGCTGGACAGCAGATGACGCGGAACCTCTTGCAGGCACAGGACATCTGCGTTGATTGCCCGCACAACCCTCGCCGCGGCATGCGCGTCATCCTTGAAGTCGCGCAGGTTGTAAGACGCCACCCGCAAGATGTCATCCACCTGGTTGGACCTCCGTCTCACTACTGCATCGGGCAAGGTCAGCTGCCCCGATCAACCCTGCCTCGTTGCCGAGCTGGGCCATCACGATTCGCGCCTCAGGACGGTATCCACGTCCGGTGAGCTGCCGCTTGAACGTGTCTCGGGCGGGGCCCAGAAGCAGGTCACCAGCAGCGCTCACGCCTCCGCCGATAACGAACATGCCGGGGTCAAAGGCCGCTGCGAGATTCGCGATACCGACCCCCAACCAGTTGCCCACCTCAGCCAGCAGCTCACGAGAGGTCGGGTCGCCCTCGCGCGCCGCATCCGTGATCAGCGGCCCGGTCAGGTGTTCCGGCTGGCCCTGAACGCGATCGAGCAGGTCTCTGGCGATCGGAGAGCCCGCTGAGACCAGGGAGCGTGCTTCGCGCACCAGCGCGTTCCCACTGGCATACTGCTCCCAGCACCCACGGTTGCCACACTCGCAACGGTGACCGCCCGGCACGACCTGCATGTGTCCGAACTCTCCGGCGATGCCAAACCGACCGCGCTGGACCTGGCCATTGACCAGGATGCCCCCACCGATGCCGGTGCCAAGGGTGATCATCATCACGTGCGTCTCACCCCGCGCCGCACCGAACTTCCCTTCGGCCCAGACGGCGGCATTTGCGTCGTTGTCGACCGAGATCGGGACCGCCACGCGCTTCTGCAGCGCCTCCTGGAGCGGTTCGTGGCGCCAGGACAGGTGAGGGGCGAACACCACCGTCGCGCGATCTGCGGCGACGAATCCGGCAGCCCCGATGCCGACTGCGGCCACGGCGTCGGTCCCCACGACCTGCATCAGCTCGTCGACAACATCGACAATCGTGTTCTCGACCACCGATGGGCTCTTGGAGCGGTGGGGCGTGTCCCGACGTGCGCGGGCAGTGACCTGGCCGGCGGCGTCGACCACGCCGCCGGCCACCTTGGTTCCACCAATGTCGATGCCGATGGCAAGCCGCTGGTTCATGAGTGCGCCCGCGCCGCCAGGTCGGCGACCCCGATTATCCCGGCGTCATCACCCATGCTCGCAAGCGCAAGCCCTGCCTCAGGCCGATAGCCGCGCCCGGTCAGCTGGCGACGGAAGGCGGCCCGGGCAGGATCAAGCAGCAGGGCTCCAGCATCCGAGACTCCCCCACCCAGGACGATCAGTCCCGGGTCCAGAATGGCGGCCACCGAGGCGGCGCCCTCCCCGATCCAGCTTCCAAGGTCGGCCAGCAGCTCAGCGGCCGCCGGATCACCTTCCACGGCTGCCCTGGTGACGTCCGGTCCGGTCAGTGCAGCCGGATCGCCGGCGCACAGCTCTCGCAGACGTGCCGCATGCGGGCTTCCGGAGGCGACAAGCTCCCGCGCCTCCCGGACCAGGGCGCTGCCGCTGGCGTACTGCTCCCAGCAACCGCGATTGCCGCAACCGCAACGAAGTCCGTCGGGAACTACCCGCATATGGCCCAGCTCTGCGGCCACGCCGAAGGCACCCCGCAGGAGGACTCCGTTGATGACGACACCCCCGCCGATGCCGGTCCCAACCGTGACCATCACGACGTCGTCAACGTGAGAAGCGGCACCGAAACGGAACTCACCCCAGGCTGCCGCGTTGGCGTCATTCTCCAGGACTACTGGAAGGTCGATGGCCGACTCGAGACGGGCCTTGAGTGGCTCGTCACGCCAGGCGATATTGGGCGAGAAGTACACCAACGACCCCGAGCGGTTGATGTAGGCCGCGCAGGCGACGCCCACCGCGGAGATCGTGCGTCCGGCTGACAGCTCCCGGACCAGGTCGGCGGCCTGCTGGACGATGGCATCTGGAGCATCAGCGGGAGTATCCCTGCGCCCCTTGACCAGAATCACCCCATCCCCGTCGATGACGCCACCATTGATCTTGGTGCCACCGATGTCCAGTCCGATGGTCAAGCTCACCGGCTCATCCTTCGTCCTTGTCATCCACATGAATGTCCTGGACGGTGGGCCGGGTGCCATGTGACGGGGAGGTGTCGGGCCTGTCACCCGATGCCCTTGTCTGGCTGGCAACATCGCGCAACGTGGAGGCCACTGCCGAGGCGAAGTCGGCCAGTCTGTCCACCGTCTCGGGCCGGACCGAGCGGATGAAGGCGATTCCCTGACAGACCGGACAGAGCTTGCAGGCGACCGGCGTGTCCCGACGTTCACCGCCACAGGCACTGCAGAGACCGCTCGAGGCCTCCTCGCTGTCCTTCGGCGAGTGATCCTGCGCACCGTGCGAAGCTTCCCGGGCCGGCCCGTCGACATCCGAGTCGGAGGCCGCGCTCGTCCGCACGCTTGAACGCGCCATTGACGCCATGGCCTCAATCAGCCGCGCAGCCTCCTCGGCAACGGTTCCGTTCGTGGACTGGGACCGCTCAGCCATCCGTGGGCCACACTTTCTCGTCGGGAACGAAGGTGATGCCCAGCCTGGCGTCGCGCACCCGCGCCCCTGTGACAACGCAGCGACGCAGCACGCTGGGCAGCGTCAGCACCCGCCGCTGGTCGCCCACCGATATGAGGAGCTCGTCGTCGCGGCGCTTGAGATCCACGTCAACGGCCGTCACCAGCGGCAACGGCAAGGTCATCAGGTAGCCGCCGCCCTCCGGGCGGACCGTCATCCCTTGCGCGGGCACTGTCATCAGAACATCACGGATGTCACCGGTACGCGCGTGTGCAAGTGCGGCGAGGGCCTCTACACCCACCGGCTCACTCGAGAGGTAAGGGGTGATCACGATGGGCAGCGGGTCGAAGGACGCA
>JBDTYK010000091.1:0-10099 GCA_040005715.1 Actinomycetota bacterium
GGTGCCGCAGCCCGACAGAACCAGTGCGGCAACCGCAACCGGGACGCCGAACTTGGTGAGAGAATGCACGCTTCCTCCTGGAATAGGAATCGCCCGGCACATTTCCGGGCTCCCGCGAATCCCGCGGGTGGGTGAACAGTAATACCGGAGAACCCCTCCTGTGAGTGTTAACCGAAGAAGTGTTGTGGGGTCGTTACCGAGTCCAACGTGACAAAACCGAGCCCAAATGTGACAAAGCCCCGCCCAAACCTGACAAAGCGCGACGGCTGTTGCCTCTCTAGGGTCAGGGCGGCGCCAGAACCTGAGTAGGTCAGCTCATCCGGTCGCGATACGAGCGCGGCCATGATGACCCGGTGACCCCCTTCTTTGACCCATCGAGATGCCCGAGCTGCCAGTCGGTTCTTCCTGTGCAACCGTTGCGATGCCCAGCCTGTGGGATCGAGCTGGGAGGGCCCGTGGTCATGGAGCTTGTGACCACCCTTCGTCAGGCCGACTCCCTGGTGCACCGAATGCGTGAAGAGGCAGCGGCATCTCCAACGCCCGTTGACAACCTGAGACCGCAACAGCCTCCACCCCCGCCCAGGCTGGACGCTCCAGAGGTTGATGGAGCCCGTTCCTGGTTCGCTGGTCGTTCAGTCGGTGTGATCCTGCTTGTCCTTGGGACCGTGTGTGTCCTGGCTGCCGGAGTGGTCTTCATTGCGGTCGCGTGGCGGGACCTGCCGCTCGGAGTCCGGGCCCTGATCTTGATTGTGCTGACGAGCGCATTTGGCCTCTTCGCGCGCATCGCGCTGATGAGGGGGCTTCAGGCAACCGCGGAGGCCATGGCCGCCATCGCCTGCGGGATGCTGGTCCTGGACCTCGCTGCCGGGCGCAGAGCCGGACTACCCGGCCTGGCCGACCTGTCGCCCGCGAGATACGAGATCCTGGCCGGAAGCCTCCTCGTGGTGATCGCTGTCGGGGGGGCGTTGCTCGTGCGGAGTCGCTCCGGCTGGTTGTGGAGCCTGGACGCGGCGGTTGCCCTCGGAACTGCCCGTGCGGCTCTTGGCATCCTGCGAATGTCGGGCGAAGGGTATGCCGTCCCCCTGGTGACCGTCACCGTCGCGTCCTGCCTGTTGTACGTGACGTGGCATCGCCTTCGTCTCCCGGTGGCGATGTGGAGCACCGCATTCGTGGGGGGAGCAGCATGGATCGGCGCCGTCCTGGTCGGGACGCACGACGCGGCCGACCGGGTGGGCACAGACATCCTGCGGCTCGCTCAGGCATGGCCCGCGCTGACCGCGGCGGTGGTAGCCGGGCTCTGGTCGATCGGGCTCGGGCACGCCGCATGGCGGCGGGTCTTTGCCGGCCTGTCCCTGGTTCCGGTGGTGATGGTTTTTGAGGTGATCGGATGGTCGCATGGCTGGGTCGCTGGGGCCACCTTGTTGCTGGCGGGATATGTCATCGCTGTGCTGGTTTCGGCTCGCGTGCCCCTGGACTGGTCGCCGTCAGTCGGCGGTGCTGCCCTGGTCCTCGGCCTTAGCTCCGTCTACGGGCTCGTGCCTTCGGTGGCGGCTCTCGGTGCCCGGATGGAGCTTGCCCTGGCCGGCGGCTGGCGAGAACCTGAGCGGCTGCCGTTCGCACTGTTCAGTGGCGACGTCGCACCATGGTTGTTGCCGTTGACCGCATTGGTACTCCTGGGTCTGCTCTCCCGGATCACCATTGAGGGCCACAGCGTCTCGATTGACCCGTACCTCACCGTTGGGGCTGTTGTGGCCACCCTTGGGGTCCTCACGATTCTGTACGGCGCCGGCTTCTGGACATCAATGGCGGTGCTGGTCTTCGTGGCGCTGCTCCTGCTCTGGGGAGCACGGCTCTGGGGCCATGACATGCTTCTCGTTCTGGGGTTGGCGCTGTTGGGGATCATCCGCGTCTTCGCCTACTACAACGATCTGGCCGACCCGCTCGCGTGGACGCTGATGTCCTTCGCCGCTCTTGCCTTGGCGGTGAGCGAGCGGCGGGAGATGTTCAGGGTTGGGTTCCTCACCGCAGCCGGCCTGTTCGCCCTGTTCGGTGCGGCGCTGTGGCTGACGCTCGCAGGGGTCCCTCGACCGTTCCAGGGTCTGGTGATCGTGGTCATCGGGTCCTTGGCACTGGTGGCATCTCAGGGGTTGCGTTCGAGTGCCCACACGCGCTGGGTGGCCGAGGGGTTGTCCGTGATCTGGGCGGCGGCTGGGCTGGGCATGGCCGAGGGCTCTGCATCGCACGGGGCCCTGGAGCTCACGGTCATCGGGGTGGCCACGGGCATCACGGCATATCTGTCAGAGGATCGGCGCAGGGCCGGATGGGTCAGCGGAGTGCTGTTGACCCTTGCCTCATGGATCCGGCTGGCCGGCAACAACGTGCAGGCGGTTGAGTGGTACACGGTCCCTGCGGCGATGGCGCTTCTCTTCTATGGGGCCCGACGGCTTCGACGCGACCCTCGAGAGTCCACGTGGCGGTGTCTGGGACCGGGGATGATGCTGGCTCTGACACCCTCACTGCTTTTGACACTTGACGAGCCCATCTCCTGGCGCGGGCTGTTCGTGGCCATGGCCTCGCTGACCCTCGTGGCCTTGGGGGTCCAGCTCAGGCTCGCCGCCCCGTTTGCCATGGGTGTTGCGGCGACTGGACTGCTGGCGCTGCGAAACATCTGGCCGGTCGCGGTCTTCATCCCACGTTGGACCCTGTTGTTCCTCGTCGGCGGGGTGTTGCTGGGAGTCGGCATGACATGGGAGTCCCGGGTCAACGATGTTCGGACGGCGGATGGTTTCGTCCGTGGGCTTCGGTGACGCGAGCCGTCGCTGGTGGACCCGCGTGGTCCTCACCACCTCGGACATGCGCCAAGCGCGACAGTGGTTCCCGCTCATGTCCTGGCGCCCTCATAGAGTGATGTTGTGAGCGATCCGTCGTCATACCGCCCTGGGCCGGGTGAGATACCTCTGGACCCAGGCGTCTACCGGTTCCGCGACGCCGATGGACGCGTCATCTACGTCGGCAAGGCCAACTCCCTGCGTCCGCGGCTCTCGTCCTATTTTCAGGACCTGTCGGCGTTGCACCCACGAACTCGGTCCATGGTCACCACCGGTACGAGTGTCGAGTGGACGGTGGTGGCCAACGAGGTCGAGGCGCTACAGCTGGAGTACTCCTGGATCAAGGAGTTCGACCCGCGCTTCAACGTCAAGTACCGCGACGACAAGTCATACCCCTACCTCGCCGTAACGATGGGAGAGCAGTTTCCGCGGGCTCAGGTGATGCGCGGAGCCAAACGAAAGGGGACGAGATACTTCGGCCCCTATGCACACGCGTGGGCGATCCGCGAGACGCTCGACCAGCTGTTGCGTGTCTTCCCCATGCGCACCTGCAGCAGCGGCGTCTTCAAACGCGCCGGCCAGGTCGGGCGGCCGTGTCTGCTCGGCTACATCGACAAGTGCTCCGCCCCCTGTGTCGACCGGGTCACCCTCGAGGAGCACCGGTCGATCGCCGAGGACTTCTGTGACTTCATGGCGGGCAACACCGGCAAGTTCGTCCAGCGGCTGGAGGGGCGGATGAGGGCCGCAGCCTCCGAGCTCGACTACGAGCAGGCTGCCCGCTTGCGCGACGACATCGGGGCGCTGACCCGAGCACTTGAGAAGTCGGCCGTGGTCCTGGCCGATGCGACCGATGCTGACGTCTTTGCTCTGGCAGATGACGAGCTCGAGGCCGCGGTGCAGGTCTTCCATGTCCGCGGCGGACGGGTTCGCGGGCAGCGTGGCTGGGTGGTCGAGCGAGGCGCTGAAGAAACAGCGGATGCGTCGTCGTTGGTCGAGCATCTGCTCCAGCAGGTCTACGGGGGCGAGTCACCCGAGGGGGTTCCGCGAGAGGTCCTGGTCCCGGTCCTGCCCCCGGTCCCGGTGGCCATGGGGGAGTGGCTGACCAGGCTCCGTGGTGCCCAGGTCCATCTCCGGGTCCCTCAGCGCGGCGACAAGCGTGCGCTGATGGAGACGGTCAGGCGCAATGCGGACCAGGCGCTGGTGCGTCACAAGCTGACCAGGGCCGGGGACCTGACGACCCGCAGCCTTGCGCTGCAGGAGCTCCAGGACGGACTGGACCTGTCCCGGGCACCGTTGCGGATCGAGTGCTTTGACGTGAGCCATGTGCAGGGCACCAATGTCGTGGCCTCGATGGTGGTCTTTGAGGACGGACTGCCGCGTAAGGGCGAGTACCGCCGGTTCATCGTCAAGGGGGCCGTAGGCCCGTCAGGGGAGGCGAACCCGCAGATCGACGACACAGCGGCCATGCATGAGGTGCTGACCCGCCGGTTCAAGCGCTATCTGGACGACAGGGCCGAAGCCAGCGACATCGAAGGTATGGCGCTCGAGGCCGTCGTCGACGACCTGGCCGTGGGCGGCAACCAGTCGGGTCCCAGCCGGATCGACCCGGACACCGGCAGACCACGACGGTTCGCCTACCCGCCCAACCTGGTCGTGGTCGACGGCGGCCTTCCCCAGGTGAATGCTGCGCGGGCGGCGCTGGCAGAGCTGGGGATCGATGACGTCGCACTGGTCGGGTTGGCCAAGCGCCTCGAGGAGGTCTGGCTCCCGGGCCAGGAGTTTCCTGTCATCCTTCCGCGCACGAGCGAGGGCCTTTATCTCCTGCAGCGGGTGAGGGATGAGGCGCACAGGTTCGCCATCACCTTCCACCGTCAACGGCGGTCGAAGGCCATGACCGCGAGCGTCCTGGATGGCATTGCTGGTCTGGGCGATGCCCGCCGAAAGGCGCTGATCCGTCATTTTGGCTCGGTCAAACGGATCAGGGCTGCAACGGTGGAGGAGATTCGAGAAGTGCCAGGCATCGGCCCCGCCCTTGCCGGCACCATCCATCTGAAGCTGCAGGATGTCGCGACCCATCCCGCTGCGTCGGTCAACGTGACGACCGGTGAGATGTTCTCGTGACAGGCAATGCCGACCCGCCGCACGTGATACGACTAGCGCTGAACCGACCACTGACGACCAGCCTGCTCTGCCGACCAGACAACGAGGACAAGCGATGAAGCCCGCCTTCCCCGACTCCGACCCCGACCCCGACTTCGACGCTTCTGGCAGCGGCTCCGTGCCGGGCAGCGACTCGGACGTGACCGAGCTGGTCATCCTCACCGGCATGAGCGGTGCAGGTCGTAGCACCGCGGCCAACGTCCTGGAGGATCTGGGCTGGTATGTCGTCGACAACCTCCCGCCGCAGATGTTGTTGCCCCTTGCCAGGCTGGCGGAGGAACAGGCCGATCGCGGGGTCCGGAAGCTCGTCGCGGTCATCGACGTCCGTAGTCGCACCTTCTTCACGGCCTTCCGTGACGCACTGCAGTCCCTCAGAGCGATGGGCTGGGCGCCGAGGCTGATCTTCGTGGACGCCACAGACGAGGCCCTGGTCCGACGGTTCGAGAGCGTTCGCCGTCCACACCCGCTGCAAGGTCAGGGACGGATGCTGGACGGCATCATCCACGAACGTGAGCTGTTGGCAGACCTGCGCTCCGAGGCCGACGTCCTGATCGACACCTCCGGCCTGAATGTGCATCAGCTCTCGGCCAAGGTGTCCCAGATCTTCGCCGGGTCCGGCGGCCCACCCCTGCGCGTGGCGGTCATGTCCTTCGGGTTCAAGTACGGCATTCCCCTTGATGCAGACCTGGTCTTCGACATGCGCTTCCTGCCCAACCCGTTCTGGATCCCGGAGCTGCGCGCCATGAACGGCACGGACCCGGAGGTGTCCCAGTACGTCATGAGGAGTCTGGGCGCCGAGGAGTTCGTCGAACGCGTCGTCGACCTCATGCAGCCGGTGATCGCCGGGTACAAACGCGAGGGCCGGCGCTATGCCACCCTCGCGGTGGGTTGCACGGGCGGGAAGCATCGGTCGGTGGCCGTCGCCGAAGCACTTGCGGGCAGGCTCAACGGCGAGGACGCGGCTACTTTCCTGGTCCACCGCGATCTGGGGCGTGAGTGACCCGCCCTGCCGTTGTCGCACTGGGGGGCGGGCACGGTCTCGCGGCCTCGCTCGGGGCTCTGCGGCTGGTCACCGACCGGATCACCGCCGTGGTCACGGTAGCCGATGACGGCGGCTCCAGCGGAAGGCTGCGTGACGAGTTCGACGTGCTCCCGCCGGGAGACCTGCGGATGGCCCTGGCCGCATTGTGCGATGACACGGCATGGGGTCACCAGTGGCGCGACGTCCTCCAGCACCGCTTTGCCGGCGACGGTCAGCTGGGCGGACACGCTGTCGGCAACCTGCTGATCGTCTCCTTGTGGGACCTGCTCGGGGACACGGTCGGCGGTCTGGATCTGGTTGGCCGGTTGCTCAATGCCCAGGGCAGGGTGCTGCCGATGGCCGCCGTACCACTGAACATCGAGGCCAGCGTCATGGGCGCACACCCGGGCCGACCGTTCGAGGTCACGACGGTGCGCGGCCAGGCTGAGGTGGCCACGACCAGGGGTCGGGTCCGGTCGGTGCGGCTCAAACCGGACGAGCCTCCAGCCTGTGACGAGGCCGTGGCCGCGATCCGGGCCGCGGACTGGGTGATCCTCGGGCCGGGCTCCTGGTTCACCTCGGTGCTGCCGCATCTGCTGGTACCCGGCGTCCGGGACGCGCTCCTGGATACACCCGCCCGTCGCATCCTGACGCTGAACCTCGTGATGCACACCGGTGAGACTGAGGGGTTCTCAGCCGAGCACCACCTTGAGGTGCTGGCCGCACATGCCCCCGGGCTGCATCTGGACGTTGTCCTGGCCGATCCCGAGGTCGTCGGTGACGAGGCGTCGCTGCGGCGCTCGTCCGCCGGTATGGGCGCGGAGCTGGTCATTGCCCGGGTGGGAGCCCAGGGGCAGGAAGGCCACCATGACTCGCTGAGGCTTGCAGCGGCATACCGCGACATCATCGGCTAGTGGTCACCGGATTCTCTTGGGGACGTCGCTGGGGTGGTGCCGCCGACGGGCGCTCCCAGCGGGGGCATACCATCGGTCTTGACATTGGCAGGCGGTCATCAGTGGGGACTCGAAGTACCAGCAACGGCAGGTCTAAGGTGCCAGCCTGCCGGTCGCTGGGGTCATTGAAGCTGTGTGGGTTTTGTTTTCGGCAACCTGCCCACCTAGTCGGAGACGAGTGACAAGATGGCCCGCATGGCGATGACGGCAATGGTCAAGGCCGAGCTGAGCCGGCTCGCTGTGACCAAGCCCTGTTGCCGCAAGGCCGAGGTCTCTGCGACGTTGCGGTTCGCCGGTGGGCTACACATCGTCGGGGGCCGGATCGTGGTCGAGGCCGAGCTGGACACAGCTTCGGCCGCCCGCCGACTGCGCAAGGACATCGCGGATGTCTACGGCCACGGCAGCGGGATCCTTGTGCTGGCGGCCGGGGGACTTCGTCGTGGCAGTCGTTACGTGGTTCGCGTCGTCCAGGACGGCGAGGCCCTTGCCCGTCAGACCGGGCTGATCGACGCGCGTGGCCGGCCGGTGCGGGGACTGCCGCCACGGGTGGTCAGTGGTTCGGTCTGCGATGCCGAGTCTGCCTGGCGGGGAGCATTTCTCGCGCACGGGTCCTTGACCGAACCGGGTCGCTCATCTGCCCTCGAGATCACCTGCCCCGGGCCAGAGGCCGCGCTTGCTCTGGTCGGCGCCGCCCGCCGACTCGGTATACAGGCCAAGGCCCGTGAGGTGCGCGGCGTGGACCGCGTCGTCATCCGTGATGGCGACGCCATCGGTGCAATGCTGACCAGGCTGGGCGCCCATGACGCCGTTCTGGCATGGGAGGAACGCCGGATGCGCCGTGAGGTCCGGGCAACCGCCAACCGCCTGGCCAACTTTGACGACGCCAACCTTCGCCGCTCCGCGCGAGCATCCGTGGCAGCAGGCGCAAGGGTCGAGCGCGCGCTGGAGATCTTGTGCAACGACGTTCCCGAGCACCTGCGTGAGGCTGGCATGCTGCGCCTCAAGCACAAGGAAGCCAGTCTGGAGGAGCTCGGCCAGCTGGCCGAACCGGCCATGACCAAGGACGCGGTGGCGGGCCGGATCCGTAGGCTGCTGGCCATGGCCGACAAGCGGGCGAGCGACCTGGGTGTCGCAGGAACCGATGCCAACCTCACGGCGGAGATGCTCGACGCCTGATCTGACCATCCCCGGTTGGTCGCTGTCCTTGGTGCACGCCTTTGTCGCGTTCTGTCCAGGTTCTCGTACTGCCAGGTCGCGTTCCCACCCCAAGGCCGCGTTTCATCCAAATGTGATCATCGCCTAGGGTCGGGTTTGAGGTATTTCCGGCGTGCGGTCAGGCCGCACACTCCTGATCAGGAAGGCTCTGAACACATGACTGTTCGCGTTGGCATCAATGGCTTTGGCCGAATCGGCCGCAACTTCTACCGCGCAGTGCAGGCTTCCGGCGCGGATATCGAGATTGTCGCCGTCAACGACCTGACGGACACCAAGACCCTCGCCCACCTGCTCAAGTACGACAGCATCCTGGGTCGACTCGGCAAGGACGTCGTCGCCGGCACTGGCGAGATCACCGTCGAGGGCAAGAAGAGCTTCCCCGTGTTCGCAGAGCGCGACCCGGGCAGCTTGCCGTGGGCCAAGGTTGGCGCCGATGTCGTCATCGAGTCGACCGGCTTCTTCACCGACGCCGCCAGCGCGGGCAAGCACATCACGGCAGGCGCCAAGAAGGTCATCATCTCCGCGCCGGCCAAGGGCGAGGACATCACCATCGTCATGGGCGTGAACCACAAGGACTACGACCCGGCGGCGCACAACATCATCTCCAACGCCTCGTGCACGACGAACTGCCTCGCGCCGATGGCCAAGGTCATCGATGACACGTTTGGCATCGAGCGTGGTCTGATGACGACCATTCACGCCTACACCAATGACCAGAACGTTCTTGACTACCCGCACAAGGACCTGCGTCGCGCCCGCGCGGCCGCGCTGAACATGATCCCGACCACGACCGGAGCGGCCAAGGCAATTGCGCTGGTCATGCCCCAGCTCAAGGGAAAGCTCGATGGCTACGCCATGCGGGTGCCCCTGCCGACCGGTTCGGCGACCGACTTGACCGTCCAGCTGAAGACCCCGGCGACCAAGGAAGAGATCAACGCCGCGATCAAGGCGGCCTCCGAGGGCGCGTTCAAGGGAATCCTGTCCTACACGGAGGACCCGATCGTCTCGACCGACATCGTCACCGACCCCTCGTCGTGCATCTTCGACTCCGGTCTCACCTACGTCAACGGCAACATGGCCAAGGTGGTTGGCTGGTACGACAACGAGTGGGGCTACTCCTGCCGCCTCGTCGACCTGATCACCTACGTCGGCAAGACGCTCTGACCCCGTGATCAAGACCGCAGCCGACCTGATCTCGGCGGGTGAGATCCGCGGGAAGCGCGTCCTGGTCCGCAGCGACCTCAACGTTCCCATGGATCTCGATGGCGACGGCACCATCACGGACGACGGTCGGGTGAGGGCCTCCCTGCCGACCATCAAGGCTCTGACCGAGGCGGGCGCGCGTGTTGTCGTGTGCGCACACCTCGGGAGGCCCAAAGGGGCACCCGAGGCCAGGTACTCCCTTGCGCCCGTCGCCCGTCGGCTCGAGGAGCTGCTTGGCCAGACGGTCTCATTTGCTACCGACACGGTGGGGGAGTCCGCCCGGTCCGTTGTCGACGGGCTGGCGGACGGACAGGTTGCCCTTCTGGAGAACTTGCGGTTCAACGTCGGCGAGACATCCAAGGATGAGGCCGTGCGAGGAGCCTTTGCCGACCAGCTTGCCTCTCTTGCCGATGCCTTCGTCAGCGACGGGTTCGGCGTCGTCCATCGGAAGCACGCCAGCGTGTATGACGTTGCGCAGCGGCTGCCGCACGCCATGGGTGGGCTCGTCCAGGCGGAGGTCGAGGTCCTCAAGCGCCTCACGGAGTCACCCGAACGGCCCTTCGTCGTGGTGCTGGGCGGTGCCAAGGTCGCCGACAAGCTGGGCGTGATCGAGAGTCTGCTCAAGATCGCTGACACGTTGCTCATCGGCGGCGGCATGAGCTATACGTTCCTGGCGGCTCAGGGACACGAGGTCGGCAGGAGCATCCTTGACGCTGATC
>JBDTYK010000092.1:0-10039 GCA_040005715.1 Actinomycetota bacterium
GGGATCCGGTCGATGATGACCAGCTGGCAGGCGGAGCCGGGGACGTCCACCCCCTGCCAGAGCGACAGCGTTCCGAAGAGGCACGTCCTGGCCTCACGCGCGAACGTCCGCACGAGCGTGGACGTCTGATCCTCACCCTGGCAGATGAACTCGATGCCTGTGTCCTTGTCGTCGCTGCCGAACCGCTCGCGCATGACCTCGGTGGCGGCAACGGCAGCACGCATCGAGGAGAACAGTCCCAGCGTCCGGCCACCCGCCGCTCTCACCAGCTCCTCGATCTCGTCGAGGGTCTCGGGCGCCATACCCTCACGTCCTGGTGCCGGCAGATGCTTGGCGACATAGGCAATCGCCTGACTGGGGTAGTCGAACGGGCTCCCCACGTCCAGACCCTGCCATTCGGGCGCGCCCTCACCCCGGAGACCAAGCGTGCCGGCGATGGCGTCGAAGCTGCCGCCGAGCTCGAGGGTAGCCGATGTCATGATGACCGTGCGGTCACCAAACACCTTGTCCCGCATCAACATCGCCACACTCATGGGTGCCACTCGAAGCACCGAGCCGCGGCGCGGGTCCTTGCTCACCCAGGCGACATCGAGCTCACGCTGTTCCAGGATCCGCTCGGTGTTCTCGAAGATCTCGTCTATCGCGGCACGTGCGACCTGCCGGGCGCCATCGTTGTCCTCTGGCGAGGCCGGTTTCAGCTCGGTCTGAACGCCGCGGGCGGAGTCGCGAACTCGCGCAAGGGCCATCGCCAGGCTCTCGGGTATGCCGTTCAGCCGCCCCTCGGGCAGCTCGTCGATGACGGCAGCGAAGAACTCGGACGACTCGGTGACCTGATCGGTCGATGCGAGACGCCCGGCGCGCTTGGCGGCAGCGGCGACCATCGGTGCGGTCAGCTCGCTGGTGATGGTGGAGGTGACCCGGTCGACGAGCTCATGGCCCTCGTCGACGATCAGCAGGTCGTGCTCGGGCAGCATCTGGCGGCCCTCGAAGGAGTCAATCGCCATGAAGCTGTGGTTGGTGACAACCACATCGACGTCCTTGGCTCCGGCCCGCGCACGCTCGACGAAGCAGTCAGCAACCATGGGGCATTTCTGGCCCAGGCACTCGTGCGCCGAGACCGATACCTGACGCCAGGCGCGTTCGACGACCCCGGGAACGAGCTCGTCGCGATCACCGGAACGGGTCTCCTCGGCCCATTCGCGAAGCCGGACGACCTCGGCTCCGAGTCGCGAGACGTTGGCATCCACGGCGCCGACCGACAGCAGGCTGCCTTCGTCATCGTCGGGAAAGCCGCCGGAGAGCTTGTGGCGGCACAGGTAGTTCCGCCGGCCCTTGACCAGCGCGAAGGTCGGCCGCCGACCCAGGATCGGGGCGATGGCCTGCACCAGACGCGGCATGTCACGGTCGACGATCTGGGCCTGCAGGGTCAGCGTGGCCGTGGAGACGATGGCCGGTCGTCCGTCTTGGAAGGCATGGGCCACAGCGGCGATCAGATAGGCCAGCGACTTGCCCGTTCCCGTGCCGGCCTGGACCAGGAGGTGCTCGTGCTTGGCGATGGCCTCGGCCACGGCATGCACCATCTGGACCTGCCCTGGGCGCTGGACCCCACCGATGCCCTGCACCGCGGCGTCCAGGAGGGCGTCGAGATCAGAGGCTTTCGATGGCATTACCTCAGGCTATGCCAGAACGCGGACGCCGCCTTCCGGCGACCCTGCTGGGTGTCAGGGCTTCAGACCGCGTATGCCGTGAGCTCGTCGACCAGGGTCTGGTGAATCTTTGCCTCGACCCTGGTGCCGTGCTCGGTGTGCTCGGTGGTGAGGACCTCGGCCTCGCGATGAAGGCGGTTGACCAGGTCGCCGCGCTCATAGGGCAGGAGCACGGTCACCTCGATGTCCGGCCGGGGCAGCTCGTTGGCGATCAGTGCCCTGAGCTCATCCAGGCCCTCACCTGTGCGAGCCGAGACGACCATCAAGTGCTTCTCGCTGAGCCGCAGCCGGTCCAGGACCTCCGGATCGGCCGCGTCCGCCTTGTTGACGACGATGACCTCCCTGATCTGGTCACCGCCGACTTCGGCAAGAACGGCGCGCACGGCGGAGATCTGACCCTCAGGGTCAGGGTGCGAACCGTCCACCACATGGAGCACGAGGTCTGCGCCGCTGACCTCCTCCAGGGTTGAGCGGAAGGCCTCCACCAGCTGGGTCGGGAGCGCGCGGACGAATCCAACGGTGTCGGACAGGGTGTAGGGCCGGCCGTCGGCGGTCTCAGCCCTGCGGACGGTCGGGTCCAGGGTGGCGAACAGCTGGTTGTCAACCAGGACACCCGCACTGGTGAGCCGGTTGAGCAGGGACGACTTTCCGGCGTTGGTGTAGCCGGCAATGGCGACACTGGCCACCCCGTTGACCTTGCGGCTTTGGCGCTTGGTGTCACGGGTTGTCTTCATCGCCTTGATCTCGCGCCTGAGCTTGGCGATCCGGCTGTTGATCCGGCGCCGGTCGAGCTCGATCTTGGTCTCACCAGGACCTCGTGAACCCATGCCCTGACCGCCGGCCGCCTGGCCGCCGGCCTGACGGGACATCGACTCGCCCCACCCACGAAGCCGCGGAAGGAGGTACTGCAGCTGCGCCAGCTCAACCTGGGCCTTGCCTTCACGGCTCTTGGCATGCTGGGCGAAGATATCCAGGATCAGTGCGGTCCGGTCGATGACCTTGACCTTGACCACATCCTCAAGGGCCCGTCGCTGGCCGGGGCTGAGCTCACCGTCACAGACCACCGTGTCCGCGCCCTCAGCGATAACGATGTCGCGCAGCTCGATCGCCTTGCCGGAACCCAGGAAGGTGCTCGTGTCTGGCTTGTGTCGACGCTGGATCAATCCGGCGAGCACGACAGAGCCGGCGGTCTCAGCGAGAGCGGCCAGCTCACGGATCGAGTTGTCGGCATCCTCGACGCCGCCTTCGGTCCAGACGCCACAGAGCACCACACGCTCCAGACGCAGCTGGCGGTACTCAACCTCGGTGACGTCCTGGAGCTCGGTCGACAGCCCTTGGACGCGGCGCATGGCCGCCCGCTCCTCACGGTCGAGCTGGTCACCATCGAGGCCAGCGGCGGCGCCGAAGCCCGCCTGACCGCGGTGCCACGTGTCGTCGTCGCCCAGCGCTGACGCTTTGAAGTCGAACAAATCAGATCGTTGGGTCATATCTCCCTTAGGGTCGCACCCATTCAACCCCTCGCGCGAATTCTTTATGCCAGTTCACGGCAAACCTCGGAAGGTGCACGGACCAAACCCGCAAAGCCCGGGACGGTGCAGAAGCGCAACCTCAAGACGGTGCCATGCCTGCTCATGGGCATGGCGCCGGTAGCCTCGACCGTGATGAGCGAGCAGACCGACCATTACTTCACCGCCGAGCCGGCCAGCGCGGCGGAACGCCGGCAGCTTCGCGTGTTCCTGGCAGATCGGGAGCTCATCGTCCAGACGGCGCCGGGCGTCTTCTGTCCCGACCGGGTCGACATGGGCACGGCGGTCCTGCTTCGCGCGGCCCCAAAGCCACCCGTGGATGGAAATCTCCTCGACCTTGGCTGCGGCTGGGGGCCGATCGCCCTCACATTGGGTCTGCTCTCCCCCGCCGCCAGCATCTGGGCCGTGGACGTCAACCAGCGTGCCCTCGGCCTGGCCCGAGAAAACGCCCAGGCATTGGGCATCGAAGACTTTCACGCGGCGACGCCCGAAGAGGTGCCAGCCGAGATCCGGTTCGCCACCATCTGGTCCAACCCGCCGATCCGGGTCGGCAAGGACTCGCTGCACGACATGCTCCTGACCTGGCTGCCCCTGCTGGAAGTCGGCGGCACGGCATACCTGGTGGTGCAGAAGAACCTGGGGGCGGACTCGCTGCAGCGCTGGCTGCAGGATCATCTCGACCCAGGCGAGCTTGCCGTTGACCGCTATGCCACGGCCAAGGGGTTTCGGCTCCTTTCGGTCCACCGCACGCCCTGACCTTTGCTCACTTCAGGCCGGTTTGCTCACTTCAAACCGGTTGTCGGACCGAATTCTGGACCCGGAAGCGGCCTCAACTGAGCAAACCGGCCTCAGGTGAGCAAGAGGGTAGTGAAGCCATCTGCCACGAGGCGCGCTGGCCCGGCGAGCTCGACCTGCTGATCTGGCAGCGACCGTACCCGCAGGGTGCCGCCGGGCACATCAACACGCCATACGTCGCTCGCAGCATCGGCTCCGGCCCACCAACGCGTGGCAAGCGCAGCGGCAGCAGCGCCGGTGCCGCACGACCGGGTCTCACCAACACCTCGTTCGTGGACCCTCATGGCGATGTGCCCTGGGCCGATCGGCCGGACGAACTCGACGTTCGTGCCGGCGGCGGCTACTGGGCTGACTTCAGGGACTCGAGTCAGGTCAAGCGATGCCAGATCCGCCGAGTCCGGAAGTGCCACAACGGTATGGGGGTTGCCCAGGTCAAGGCTGAGGCCCGGCATCGCCTCATGCCCGTGAACCTTGACCATGGTGTCAAAACCCTTGTCGTGGGCACCATCGGCGTCCACGAGGCGCCAGCCGCCGAGGTTGACCGCGATGAGGTCGCCTTCGAAGTGGACGGTCCTGACGCCGCCCCGGGTGGCGATGTCGAACTCGTCCGCCGTCTCCAGGCCCTCACGGCGCAGGTATGCCGCGAATACGCGGGCGCCGTTGCCACACATCTCGGCGGTGCTGCCATCTGCATTGCGATAGTCCATGAACCACAGGGCCCGCGCCCCCTGCTCCCGAACCTGCCTCTCACTGGCCATCATCGTCGGCACGATCCTGATAACCCCGTCGCCTCCGATGCCGGCGCGGCGGTCGCAAAGAAGCCGAACCTGCTCGGCACTCACGTCGTGGTCGCCTTCTAGGTCGGCGAGCAGTACGAAGTCGTTCTCGGTGCCGTGGCCCTTGGTGAACTTCAACGCGCCCATGTCAGTCATTGCGCCCAGTGTCCCTCACGTCGAGCCGATCGCGTCCAGGGCGCGACTGGTCAGTTGCGAGTCGTCGTAGGCGAGCCAGTGGATCCGAGGGTCCGGCCGGAACCACGACTCCTGCCTGCGGGCAAATCTCCTGGTCGATGTGATCGTGTCCTGCATGGCTTGCTCGGCCGTGAGGACACCATCCAGATGCGCCAGTGCCTGGCTGTAACCGAGGGCCTTGGATGCGGTTCTGCCCGCACGCAACCCCATCGCGTCGAGCTTGCCAACCTCGTCGAGAAGGCCCGAGGACCACATCCGCCGAACTCGGTCCTCGATCCGTTCGTCGAGCTCTGGCCGAGGGATCGCCAGACCGATGGCGATGGTGGGGAGCTCGTAGTCTCGCGTCGGCAGGCTGGCGGAGAATGGCCGGCCGGTGAGCTCCATGACCTCGAGGGCTCGAACGATGCGCCGGTCATTGTTGGGCTGGATCGTCTGTGCCGCAACAGGATCCGCCTGCATGAGTCGCGCGAACATGACCTCGATGCCCTCTTGGGCCAGCTCACCCTGGAGCCTCGCACGCACGACGGGGTCGGTCGGCGGGATGTCGAGCTGGTCGAGCGCAGCGCGGACATAGAGGCCGGAGCCACCGACCAGGATCGGCCGGTGTCCGCGCGCCTCGATGGCGGCAATGTCCAGTCGGGCCTCTCGCTGGTATGCCGCGACGCTTGCCTCCTGCTGTACGTCAAGAACGTCCAGCTGATGATGGGCGATGCCCCCACGTTCGGCGACTGAGAGCTTGGCCGTGCCGATGTCCATGCCCCGATAGAGCTGCATGGCATCGCCATTGACGATCTCGCCGTCAAGCCGTCGGGCCAGGTCGAGGGCGAGACCTGATTTGCCGCTGGCGGTTGGCCCCACGACCGCGATGACTGGCACGCGTGCAGTCTTCCAGACGCGGCCGCGGTGTCGGCAAGTCCGGCTCCGGTGCGCTGCCGCTGCCGCTACAGCCAGGCTCAAGCGACCGGTCGGTGCGATGTCGAGCTGGCGCTGGGCCACCTCAGGTCGGGCTCCAGCGACGGGCCGGCGCCATCCCAAGCGCTGGCAGGGCACTGTCATACCAGCCACGTCCCAGCCCGATGCCCGGTTGGGCTGGGACGCCCGGCAACGTCAGGTCAGGCTCGAGCCGCCTCGTGGGGCGGGGTGCCATGTGGCGACGGCCCAGCCCACGCCGTACGGCGCCCCGTGCCAGAGCACCTCCCCAATCCCCTCCCCCGCTGCTGCAGTGAACAGCACCGGCCACACCTTGGGCCCCGACGCGCCCAGCTCCAGGCCGAGGTCGGCATCGACCCGGGCAAGGCGCGCGACCTGTCCTGATCCCAGGGCGGCACAGACCTCTTCGTCAAAGGACCCGGCACGGGCGTCCTCGGCCATGGGGGCTTTGGCTCCGTGACACACCGCGCCGTCGGCCACCAGGATCAGCACAATGCGCGTGCCCGAGTCGCGCAGCCGCTCGCCCAAAGTCGTCGACTCGGCGCCACTGGTGGTGACCCACTGCGCCGATGCCCATAGACCCCTGTGCTCGGGGTGAGAGGCGACATCGCGGGCGGCAAGATATCGGGCGACCATCAAAGGAGTCGGCAGGTCGCTATCCACACTCTCTCCGGCGGCCAGGGCCGGAACCGTGACATCGCGCCCAAAGCCTGCGAACGAAACGGGCCCGGCGGCGTTGAACTCCGCCGGGTCACCTGGTCCCACGATGACCAGCTGCGTCGAGACCGGCGCTGAAGAGGGCGAACCGGACGAAACCGCAAGGAGATCGGACACGGCACGAGAAAGCGCCGAGTCCGCGGCCCGGCGGAGGTCGTCGAGCTCATCTGCGGCTGAGCCCATCAGCTCGGGTACGAAGGCGGGGGGTCCGGGAACTACGACAGCGGCGTCGAGCACGGTGTGAGCCTCAGCTGCACGTCAGGTCGGGCGTGCGGACCGACAGCGGCCGCCCGACTGATGGCATCCCGAGAGTAACGGCAGGGCGACCCGAGCCGGGCGCGTCCTGCAGGGCTGCCCAGGCGTCCCCGCCCGCGGTACGACGCACCGCAAACACACCGCCCTGCACACCGGAGTCCGCAACCAGGTGATGCGGCGCGGCGCGGGTCACTCCCACCTCCACCATGTCACCAGGGCGCGGGACCTCGATCCCTTCCGGAACGGCGAAGTGCACGAGACGGTTGTCGCGGGCTCGTCCCGACAATCGCGCGGTCGCAGCATCCTTGCGCCCTTCGCCGTGCGCCACGAGCACCTCGAGCCTGCACCCCTCAAAAGCGCGGTTCTCCGCCCAGGCAATGTCTTCCTGGACGGCGAGCAGCCGCTCATAGCGTTCCTGCACAACGGCTTTGGGGATCTGGTCGGGCATGGTGGCAGCTGGAGTACCGGGGCGGATGGAGTACTGAAAGGTAAAGGCATTGGCGAACCGCGAGGCCTTGACCACCTCGAGTGTCCATTGAAAGTCCGCCTCGGTCTCGCCGGGGAACCCGACGATAAGGTCGGTCGTGATGGCGGCCCCTGGGATGTGCTGACGAACGCGCTCGAGAATGTCGAGGTACGTGGCGCTGCGATAGGACCGCCGCATGGCCTTCAGCACGCGGTCCGAGCCGGACTGCAGCGGCATGTGGAGGCTGGGCATGACGTTGGGCGTCTGTGCCATCGCCAGGATGACGTCTTCGCTGAATGCGGCCGGATGCGGGCTCGTGAAGCGGACCCGCTCAAGTCCCGGGATCTGGCCGCAGGCACGCAACAGCTTGCCGAAGGCCAGGTTGTCGCCGAACTCCACCCCGTAGGTGTTGACGTTCTGGCCGAGCAACGTCACCTCGACCACGCCCTGCGCCACCAGGGCCTCGATCTCGGCCAGGATGTCGTCGGGGCGACGGTCCTTCTCCTTGCCTCGCAAGGCCGGGACGATGCAGAAGGTGCACGTGTTGTTGCAGCCCACCGAGATGGACACCAACGCGCTGTACGCCGAGTCGCGTCGGGTGGGCAGCGTGGAGGGAAAGACGTCGAGGCTCTCGAGGATCTCGACCTCGGCGATCTTGTTGTGCCGGGCGCGATCCAGCAGGGCCGGAAGCGAGCCGATGTTGTGAGTGCCGAACACGACGTCCACCCACGGGGCCCTGTCGACGATCTTGGAACGGTCCTTCTGGGCCAGGCAGCCGCCGACGGCAATCTGCATGTCAGGGTTCTTGATCTTGGCCGGACGAAGCTGACCGAGGTTTCCGTACAGCTTGTTGTCGGCGTTCTCGCGGACGGCGCAGGTGTTGAACACCACGACGTCCGCAGTCTCGGGGGGGTCAGCGACCGCGGCGATATCGACATAGCCAGCCGACTCCAGCAGCCCGGAGAGCCGCTCGGAGTCGTGCACGTTCATCTGACACCCGTAGGTGCGCACCTGGTAGGTCTTCATCGCATCGACAAGGGTACGTGCTGAATGGCCGAAGCGGCCGACCGAGACGCTCGACTCAGGATCCGGGCTGGGCCGCAGTCGCGCACGCCCTAGTCCGGCAGGTGCTCGGGGGCATCGGCAATGGCCTCACGGATGACGGCGTAGGTCAGGCTCGGGGAGTAGCCCTTGCGCGCCAGCAGGCCGGCCAGCCGTCGGGTCTGGATCTCAATACCCAGGCCGTGCATAGCGCGCAGCTTCTTGTCCACGAGATCGCGAGCCCGATCACGCTCAAGCGCATCGGAGATGGAGTCCAGCGCCTCTTGGGCCAGATCGTCATCGATGCCCTTGGTGCGAAGCTCTCGGGCGAGCGCGCGCTTGGCCAGGCCGCGTCCGGTCTGAAGTGATCGCACGAGCATCTGGGCGAAGGCCTGGTCATCGACCAGCCCGACCTCGGTCATCCGGTCCAGAACGGCCGCGGCCACGTCAGCGGGACAGTCACGATCGGCCAGCTTCTGCTCCAGCTGAGCCCGGCTGCGCGGCGCCATGGCCAGCTGGCGCAGCACGATCTGGCGAGCCGCGTCGTGAGGATCCGGCTCCCGTGTATGGGGAGCCGGATCCGGAGCACGCGTTGCCGAGGACGCGAGCGCGTCGGCTCGTGCTGCCTTCGCCCGGGCAGGCGGGTCCTGCCTCCGGTTCGTCATGCAGATCAGAAGTCGACCGGCACGTCGTTGGCCGGAAGGTCCTTGGCGAGCGCGCCCTTGACTGAGACGCCCTTGTCCAACCCAGCAGCGATCGGGTCGGCCGGGGTGTTGACCTGCGGACCGACCCCCAGCTTCTCCTTGATCTTCTTCTCCAGCTCGTCGGCGAGGTCTGGGTTGTCCTTCAGGAACGACCGGGCGTTCTCCTTGCCCTGCCCAAGCTGGTCACCCTCGTAGGTGTACCAGGCACCTGCCTTGCGCACGAAGCCATGCTCGACGCCCATGTCGATCAGGCCGCCCTCGCGGGAGATGCCCAGCCCGTAGATGATGTCGAACTCGGCCTGCTTGAACGGCGGCGCGAGCTTGTTCTTGACGACCTTGACGCGGGTTCGGTTACCAACCGCATCGGTGCCGTCCTTGAGCGTCTCGATGCGGCGGACGTCCAGACGGACCGAGGCGTAGAACTTCAGCGCCTTGCCACCGGTCGTCGTCTCGGGGCTGTTGTGCACCATGACGCCGTCGACGAAGTAGTTGTGGGTCCCAGCAACCTCGATGTCAAACCGATGCATGGACCTCGTCGGCGGCTTGATCTTGACCTCAAGGACCCGGGCCGGCACGAGCACCTGGCTCGGCTCGACGAACTGGGGCTCCACGGCGAACTGACCACGCAGACGCGGGAGCAGCTTGTCGTCCATGGACGGGTGAACGTAGGGCGCCACCAGCTCCAGGAACGTGCTGCTACCGGCAGTCGTCATCGTCAGCACCGCCATCTTTGCCGTGCCCCGGATCGATAGCCTGGCGTCAACGCCGTGGACATCGCGCAGGAGGTCAGCGAGCCGGACTCGGCTGGCTTCGCTCATCGCCTCGACACAGAACTCGACCCGGCCGCTGCCGCCAGCCGTACGCTCTTGCAACCCCTTGGAACGCTCGCTGAACGAGCCGTCGTCCATGAACCAGATCGCCAGGGCCA
>JBDTYK010000093.1:0-9945 GCA_040005715.1 Actinomycetota bacterium
GGCACCACCTGCTGGACTCGGGGCGGATGCAGGACGGCGAGCCGTTCCTGGCTGACGGCGCCCCCCGGGCTCAGGCCCTGCTCTCGGCTGGAACCGCAGCATCCATCGGCGTGGTCGAAGGCGACAGGGTGCGCGTCAGCGTCAGCCCCGGACCGGGCGCCATCACCGTCCCCGTCGTCATTGCGGACATGGCCGATCACGTCATCTGGTTGCCAACCAACTCACCCGGATCCGCAGTGCGGCAGACGCTTGGCGTCGACGCCGGCGCTGTGGTCTCCCTCACCAAGGGCGGTGTCGCATGAGCCTGATCGCTTCGCTGGCAGCAGGCGTTCAGACCGGCGTCGACACCATCTCGCCGGCACTCGCCTCCACTGACAACCCGGTTGCAGACTTCAGCGACACGCCGTGGTGGCTCTCGCTGATCAAGGCGTTGCTCCTGTTTGTCATCATGGTCGTCAGTGTCCTGATCGTCACCTGGTTCGAGCGTCGGGTCATCGGTCGTATGCAGCAGCGCCCCGGACCCAACCGGGTCGGCCCGATCGGAATCTTTCAGACCATCGCGGACGGTGTGAAGCTTGCACTGTCGGAGGATCTGACGCCCAAGAACGCTGACAAGGTCGTGTTCCTTCTCGCACCGATCATTACCGGTGCCACGGCTTTCGTGTCCTTCGCGATCATTCCGATGGGTGCAATGGTCACCATGTTCGGTCACCGGACGCCGTTGCAGCTGGCCGACACCCCCGTGGCCGTCCTGCTGGTGCTTGCCGTCGCCGGGATCGGCGTCTACGGCATCGTCCTGGGTGGCTGGTCGGCCGGTTCCACCTACCCGCTGCTGGGTGCACTGCGGTCCGCCGCCCAGGTCATCTCCTACGAGATCGCCATGGGTCTGTCACTGGTCGCCGTCTTCATCTACAGCGGCTCGATGTCGACCTCGCAGATCGTCGCCTCGCAGAAGAGCCTGTGGTTCATCGTCCCGGCCTTCTTCTCCTTCATGGTGTACATCGTGACCATGGTCGGCGAGACCAACCGGCTGCCCTTCGACCTGGCCGAGGGCGAGGGCGAGCTCGGCGGCGGATTCCACACGGAGTACAGCTCGCTGAAGTGGGCCATGTTCTTCCTTGGTGAGTACGTCAACATGTTCACCGTCTCCGCGCTGGCGACCACTTTGTTCCTTGGCGGCTGGCAGGCACCTCCCGGCATCGCCGCGATCAACGACGGCATGTTCAACCAGGGCTACTGGGGGCTGTTGTGGTTCGTCATCAAGCTGTGGCTGTTCATCTTCTTCTTCGTCTGGCTGCGCGGCACCCTGGTGCGGGTTCGCTACGACCAGTTCATGCGCTTTGGCTGGAAGTTCCTCATTCCGGTGACCATGGTCTGGGTGGTCGCGGTGGCCTTCATCCGCGGGGCGCAGCTGGCCTTCTTCGGTGAGAACACCAGAACAGCCACCGTCATCGTTGTCGGCGTCATCGCCGTCATCGCCCTGGTGGTTGCCTGGGTCTGGGACGGCAAACGTGCAGCTGCCGCTGTCACGGTTCCACGCCCCGAGGAGATCGACCCGTTCGCGGGCGGTTACCCGGTCCCCCCGCTGCCAGGTCAGCGCCTGCTGGAGCAGGTCCAGCAGGGTGCCACCGCGACGGCAGTCACCGCGGGCCCGGCTCACCATCTGGAAGCGACCGATCGGGAGACCACTCGTGGCTGACGAGCAGAAGAAGGCGAGTTTCCTCTCGGAGCTGTTCGCGCCCGTGGCTGGTTTTGGCGTCTCGTTCGCGACCATGTTCCGCAAGGTCGAGACCGAGGAGTATCCCGAGGTCAGGCGTCCGACCCAGCCGCGCTTCCATGGTCGTCACCAGCTCAACCGGCATCCTGACGGCCTGGAGAAGTGCGTCGGCTGCGAGCTGTGTGCCTGGGCCTGCCCGGCCGACGCGATCTTCGTCGAGGGCGCGGACAACGACGACAGTGAGGGTGGCGGCGGCCGGTTCTCGCCCGGCGAGCGCTATGGGCGCGTCTACCAGATCAACTACCTGCGCTGCATCTTCTGCGGTCTGTGCATCGAGGCCTGCCCCACCCGCGCGCTCACCATGACCAACGAGTACGACCTGGTCGCCAACACCCGCGGCAAGCTCATCTACGAGAAGAGCCAGCTGCTGGCGCCCCTCCAGGAGGGCATGGTGGCCCCGCCGCACCCGATGGTCGACGGCTTCGAGGAGCGCGACTACTACCAGGGCAAGGTGGCCAAGGCCACGACCGAGCAGCACGAGTGGGCCGAGGCGCACGACGCCACATCCGCTCCGACACAGGGGGATGCACGATGACCAGCGGTGGTGAAGCAGTCCTCTTCTGGGTGCTGGCTCCGATCAGCGTGCTCGGTGCACTCGGCCTGGTCTTTGCCCGCAAGGCCGTCCACGCGGCTCTGGGCACGGCACTGGTCATGATCAACCTGGGCATCATCTACATCGCCCAGGGTGCGGACTTCCTGGGCATTGTCCAGATCTTCGTCTACACCGGCGCCGTCATGATGTTGTTCCTCTTCGTGCTGATGCTGGTTGGTGTGGACTCCTCCGACTCGCTGGTCGAGACGATCAAGGGCCAGAAGGTGGCCGGGTTCCTGCTTGCCCTGGGTCTGGGGACCGTGCTCATCGCGGCGATCGGCTCGGTGACCTTCGGCACCCCCGTCGGTCTGACTGCCGCGAACGCCGGCGGGAACGTCTCCGGCATGGCCAACCTGATCTTCGGGCCCTACGTCTGGGTCTTCGAGGTCACCAGCGCACTGCTCATCACTGCAGCCCTGGGCGCCATGGTTCTGGCTCACCGCGAACGCCTCACCCCCCGCCCGACCCAGCGGCAATGGTCCGAACGGCGTTTCCGCGAAGGGAAGTCTGTTGCCGGTCTACCCGCGCCGGGTGTCTTCGCCCGCCGAAACGCGGTCGACACTCCGGCCCTGTTGCCCAGCGGCGCGCCGAGCGAGCTGTCCGTATCCCGGGTGCTCGCCTCGCGTGACCAGGTCAACCCACCGCAGCACCTCATCGACGCCGCGACCGCACGCGAACGCGAGATCGAGGAGGGGACCAACCGATGAGCCTGGTCAACTACATCTACCTGTCGACGTTGCTGTTCGCAATCGGGGCCGCCACGGTGCTGGTGCGTCGCAACGCCATCGTGGTCTTCATGGGCGTCGAGCTCATGCTGAACGCGACCAACCTGGCCTTCGTGACGTTCGCGCGGATGCACGGCTCCCTGGACGGTCAGGTGATCGCGCTGTTCGTGATGGTCGTTGCCGCCGCTGAGGTCGTGGTCGGCCTAGCGATCATCATGGCAATCTTCCGTGCCCGCCGGTCGGCTTCGGTCGACGCCGCCAACCTGTTGAAGCTGTAAGGGGCACGACATGCAACTGGTGCAACTTTCTGCTGCTCATCTGGGTCAGCTTGCGAGCGCCGCTGCGGTTCACCCCGCCTCGGGGGTCACTTCACTTGCGTGGCTCCTGGTCGCGCTCCCGATGCTGGGCGCAGCCATCCTGCTGATCGGCGGGCGGCGTACCAACCGCTTCGGCCCGTTGCTGGCCACTGCGCTGTCCTGGGCCAGCTTTGCCGTCGGGGCGGTGATCTTCCTGTCGATGCTCGGCCGATCAGACGGGCAGCGTGCCGAGGACCTGTTCCTGTTCAACTGGATCCCGGCCGGGAACTTCCAGCTTGACGCCGGCATGCTGATCGACCCGCTTTCGATGGCCTTCGTGATGCTGGTGACCTTCGTCGGCTCGCTGATCCTCGTCTACTCCCTGGGCTACATGGAGCACGACCCGGACCGGCGCAAGTTCTTCGGCTATCTCAACCTTTTCGTTGCGTCCATGCTGCTGCTGGTCCTGGCTGACTCCTACCTGCTGCTCTACGTGGGCTGGGAGGGCGTGGGCCTTGCGTCATACTTGCTGATCGGTTTCTGGAACCACGTTCCGGCCAACGCCTCCGCGGCCAACAAGGCGTTCGTGGCCAACCGGATCGGTGACTTCGGGGTGTCGGTCGCGATCATGCTCATGTTCGTGACGTTCGGCACGGTCACCTTCGCCGGTGTCAGCGCCGGGGCGGCTGGTGCAAACGAGGGTTCGCTCACGGCGATCGGCCTGATGCTGTTGCTGGGTGCATGCGGCAAGTCAGCACAGTTCCCGCTGCAGAGCTGGCTCGGCGACGCGATGGCTGGTCCGACGCCGGTATCCGCGCTGATCCACGCCGCGACGATGGTCACCGCAGGTGTCTATCTTGTGGTGCGCAGCCAGCCCATCTTCGCAGGAACGCCCACAGCGCAGACCCTTGTGGTCATCGTGGGTGCGATCACCCTGATCTTCGGGGCCATCGTCGGTTGCGCCAAGGACGACATCAAGAAGGTGCTGGCTGCCTCGACCATGAGCCAGATCGGCTACATGATGCTCGCCGCCGGCCTTGGCCCGGTTGGCTACGTCTTCGCCATCTTCCACCTGCTCAACCATGGCTTCTTCAAGGCAGGCATGTTCCTCGGCGCGGGTTCGGTCATGCATGGCATGGACGACCGGGTCGACATGCGCCGCTACGGACACCTCTCTCTCGCCATGAAGATCACCTGGATCACCTTCGGCATCGGCTGGCTGTCCATTCTCGGAATCCCGCCCTTCTCGGGCTACTTCTCCAAGGACAAGATCATCGAGGCCGCCTTCATCGGTGAGGGCTGGAGGCCCTGGGTCTTCGGCTCGGCCGCGCTGATCGGTGCCGGAATCACCGCCTTCTACATGTCGCGTCTGTTCTTCATGACCTTTCAGGGCAAGAAGCGCTGGCCCGAAGATGCCCATCCCCACGAGTCCCCCAAGAGGATGACCGTCCCGATGATCATCCTCGCAGTCGGTTCGGCCTTCCTGGGTCTGATCCTCGGCCCCACCAATGCCATCCAGAACTGGCTGGAGCCGGTCTTTGGCCCGCCGCCTCCCGGTGAGCCCGTGATTGCCGCCTCGGTGCTCATCGTCCTTACTCTCCTGATCGTGATTGCGGGTGCGGTTCTGGCCGGGCTGCAGTACTGGCGCGCCGAAGTTCCTGTCGTTGCCCCGGTAGGTTCGCCGCTGACGCGAGCCGCGCGCCAGGACCTCTACCAGGACGACGTCAACGAGGCGGTGCTGATGCGCCCTGGTCTGCACCTGACCCGCGCGCTGGTCTTCTTCGACAACAAGGGTGTTGACGGGGTGGTGGGCAGCCTGGCCGCGCTCATCGGTGGTTCCTCGGGTCGGCTGCGCCGAGTTCAGAACGGATTCGTCCGTTCGTACGCCCTGACGATGCTCGCTGGCGTCGTTGTCCTGCTCGGTGCCGTGTGGGTGATGCAGTGATGTCGAACTTTCCCTGGCTGAGCACGATCGGCCTGATTCCCCTGGTGGGCGCCCTCGTGGTCGCCTTCCTGCCTGCGAGCCTGGCTGAGAGGGCCAAGCAGATCGCCCTCGGCTTCTCCTTGGTCGCGCTGTTGTTCACCCTTGCTGCCGCACTGCAGTTCACGATTGGCTCCGCGGCCCAGTTCCAGCTCCAGGAGCAGCATTCCTGGATCGCCCAGTTCGGGGTGAACTACGCACTTGGTGTCGACGGCATCGCGCTCGTTCTCATCGTGATGGCGGCGATCCTGGTTCCCGTCTGCGTGCTCGCGGCATGGCACGACGTGCCCGAGGTCGGCAGGCGGCAGCAGAGCTACTTCGCCCTCATGCTCGTTCTCGAGACCTTCATGATCGGGGTCTTCTCGGCGACCGACGTGTTCTTGTTCTACGTCTTCTTCGAGGCGATGTTGATCCCGGTCTACTTCCTGATCGGCTCCTTCGGCGGCCCCCGACGACAGTACGCAGCCGTCAAGTTCCTGCTGTACTCCCTGCTCGGCGGCCTGGTCATGCTGGTCGCTGTCATCGCGCTGTACCAGCACGGGCCCGGCGGAGCTGACGGCTTCCTGGTGCGGAACCTCACCGGCCTCCACCTCGACCAGACCGCCGGTCGCCTGATGTTCCTGGGCTTCTTCTTCGCCTTTGCCGTCAAGGCGCCGATGTGGCCGGTCCACACCTGGCTTCCGGATGCAGCCACCGAGGCCCGTCCGGCCACGGCTGTGCTGCTGGTCGGTGTGCTCGACAAGGTCGGCACCTACGGAATGATCCGGTTCTGCCTGCAGATGTTCCCCGAGGCCAGCAAGTGGGCCACTCCCGTGATCATCGTGCTCGCAGTCGTCTCGGTTCTCTATGGGGCGCTGCTGGCGATCGGCCAGACCGACATCATGCGGTTGATTGCCTACACCTCGATCAGCCACTTCGGCTTCATCGTGCTCGGGATCTTCGCCATGACCTCTGTCGGCACGGCCGGCTCAGCGCTCTACATGGTCAACCACGGGTTCACCACAGCTGCCCTGTTCCTGGTTGCGGCGATGCTCATCCGCCGTCGCGGCAGCAAACGCATCCCGGACTTCGGGGGCTGGCAACGAGTGACGCCGGTACTCGCCGGAGTCTTCCTGGTCTCGGGCCTCTCCGGTCTGGCTCTGCCCGGGCTCAACTCCTTCATCTCGGAGTTCCTCGTCCTGGTGGGCACCTTCCAGCGCTACCGGGTTGCTGCCGTCATCGCCACTCTCGGCATCATCCTGGCCGCGCTCTACATCCTGCTGATGTACCAGCGGATGATGACGGGCCCCAAGCCCGAGTCCGCCGCTGGCACTCCCGACCTGACCCACCGTGAGAAGTGGGTCGTCGTCCCGCTGATCGCCGCCTTCATCGTCCTGGGCTTCTACCCCAAGCCGGCGCTCGACGTGATCAACCCGGCAGTCGCCAGGACATTGCAGTACGTCGGCGTCACCGATCCCGTGGCCACGTATCCCGCGGCCGCTGTAGGAGCTGTCAAGTGATCGCCTCACTGCCCGCAATGGCAACGGTATTCGTCCGCACCGCAATCGACTACGGCGCGATTCTGCCGATGTTGATCGTCTTCACCACCGCCATGATCGGTGTCCTGGTCGAGGCCTTCACCCCCCGCTCGATGCGCTATGCCAGCCAGCTGGGCGTAGCGCTCGTCGGCCTGCTGGCCGCATTTGTCGCTGTCATTCTCGGCAAGGACCATCAAGGCAGCACCCTGGCCGGCGCCGTGGTCATCGACGGACCTGCGCTCTTCCTGCAGGGGACCATCTTGGCGCTCTCGGTCCTCAGCGTGCTGGCCATGGCCGAACGGTTCGCCGGCCCTGGCGCCGATGCGTTCACCGCACAGGGCGCGGCGGCTCCCGGTTCGCCTCAGGAGGCCGCAGCCACCCGAGCCGGTGCCACCACGACAGAGGTCTTCCCGCTGACGATGTTCGCGGTCGGGGGAATGTTGCTGTTCCCTGCGGCTGGTGACCTGCTGACGATGTTCGTGGCGCTGGAGGTTCTCTCGCTGCCGCTCTATATCCTCGCGGGACTGGCTCGCCGTCGCCGGCTGCTCTCCCAGGAAGCCTCCATGAAGTACTTCCTGCTGGGCGCCTTCTCGTCGGCCTTCTTCCTGTTCGGCTCGGCCCTGCTCTACGGCTACTCCGGCTCGATGAACCTGGGCGTCATCGCCAAGGCCATCACCACCCAGTCAGGGATGGACGGGCTGCTCGTCCCCGGCGTGCTGCTGGTCCTGGTCGGGCTCCTGTTCAAGATCGGCGCTGTGCCGTTCCACTCCTGGACCCCGGATGTCTACCAGGGCGCGCCCACCCCGGTCACGGGCTTCATGGCTGCCTGTACGAAGGTTGCGGCCTTTGGTGCGGTCCTGCGCTTCGTCTATGTCGGCGTCGCCGGCAGCCGATGGGACTGGGCGCCCGGTCTGTGGGTGGTCGCCATCCTGACCATGGTGGTCGGCGCCGTCCTCTCGATCACCCAGACCGACGTCAAGCGTCTGCTGGCGTACTCGTCGATCGCGCACGCCGGGTTCGTGCTGACCGGCCTTCTGGCCTTCGACAGGGTCGGCATCTCATCGGTCATGTTCTACGTCGTGGCCTACGGCTTCAGCACGATCGCGGCCTTCGCGATTGTCTCCCTGATCCGCGACGAGGGCTCTGAGGCCACCCATCTGTCGCAGTGGGCCGGCCTCGGCAAGAACCACCCCGTTGTCGCGGGGGCCTTCGCCTTCTTGCTGCTGGCCTTCGCCGGCATCCCGCTGACCTCAGGTTTCACGGCCAAGTACGCCGTGTTCGCGGCCGCGATCGGTCACGGGGCGACAATCCTGGCCATCATCGGCGTCCTTTCCAGTGCCATCGCCGCCTTCGTCTACGTTCGGGTCATCGTGCTCATGTACTTCTCCGACCCGGCAGGTGGCACAGTGCGGGTGGTCTCGCCCTCCATCGTCACCACCTTGGCGATCACGATCGGGGTTCTCGTGACCCTGGTGCTGGGTGTTCTTCCCTCTCCGCTGCTGGATCTTGCGGCGCGGTCGTCGCTGTTCCTGCGATGACCCCGGCGTCACCCTCTCCCTCTGCACCCGGCGTCTCGCCGGGGCTGGCCGAGCGGCTGCAGCGTGGGCTGGTCTCCGTCGACCAGCTCCTGCGCACCGTTGTCGATCACGATGACCCATTCATCGCGCAGGCATCGGCGCATCTCTCAAATGCCGGGGGCAAGCGCTTTCGACCCATGCTGACGCTGCTCGCGGCCGAGCTGGGCAGTGGGATCAACGATGATGTGGTCGCTGCCGCGACCGGAGTCGAGCTGACCCACCTCGCCTCGCTGTACCACGACGACGTCATGGATGAGGCCGACCTCCGACGCGGAGTCTCCAGCGCCAACGCCCAGTACGGCAACTCCAACGCGATCCTGATCGGCGACCTGCTCTTCGGTAAGGCCTCGGAGCTTGTCGCAGGACTTGGGCCGGAGGCCGTCAAGATCCAGGCGCAGACGTTCGTGCGGCTTTGCTCCGGACAGATCCGCGACGATCGCCAGGCGCCGACTGGCGTCGACCCGATCGACTACTACCTTGGCGTTCTCGCGGACAAGACCGGCGTGCTCATCGCGACGGCCGCCCGCTACGGCGCGATGTTCAGCGGCTGCTCGCACGAGACCGTCGACATCATGCGCCGCTATGGCGAGCGGCTCGGTATTGCCTTCCAGCTCGCTGACGACCTGCTCGACATCTCGTCAGTGTCCGACGAGTCAGGCAAGACGCCTGGTACCGACCTGCGCGAAGGCGTGGCGACCCTGCCGGTCATCCTGGCGCGCCAGTCCGTGGATCCGTCGGACGGACGCCTCAAGGCACTTCTCGCCGCCGACCTGCACGACGACTCGTTGCACGCCGAAGCCCTCGAGCTGCTGCGGGCCCACCCGGCGATGGTCGAGGCGCGCGAGCGCACAAACGCGATGGCGCGAGATGCGCGGGATCTGCTGGCGCCGTTGGCGATCGGCCTGGCGACTGACTCGCCTGCGCATGAGGGCATCACGGCTCTGGTGGACCTGGTCGACGGCGTCGTCAACCGGGTCGGCTAGCTTGCCGTTCGGCTTCCTTGCGTCTGCTCAGACTGCCGAGCACGCTGCTGCGTCGGCCAGCCGGCGGCGGGTGCGGACAGAGCGGATCGAGTCAATCGTCAGCACCAGCAGGGCAACCCAGACGATGCCGAAGCCGATCCAGCGACTGGGCCGCATCGTCTCACCGAGCAGCAGCACGCCGCACATCAGCTGCAGGACCGGCGTGATGAACTGCAGCAGGCCGATCGTCACCAATGGCACCCGCCGGGCTGCTGCGGCGAACATCAGCAGCGGGGTCGCAGTCACCACACCGGCCGAGGCCAGGAGCAGCGGGTGAGATGGAGAGTCCACGGTGAACGTGGTCCCTCCCTTGATGCCGAGCCAGACCAGGAGGGCGATGGCGATGGGCGCCAGCACGGCCGTCTCTGCGGTCAGGCTCTGGAATGCGCCCAGTGAGGTGCCGAGCCGCTTCTTCATCAGGCCATAGAGGGCGAACGAGAAAGCCAGGCTCAGGGCGA